>JBJMGR010000059.1:0-14777 GCA_045807805.1 Pyrinomonadaceae bacterium
CTTCGCCGCAGCGAGGCTCAAACTATCTCGGTAGTGATGAGTGATGAGTAATGAGTGATAAGAAAAGGCGAGCGTCCTTCTCATCACTCATCACTTATCACTCAACACTTCTCTTATGAGCAGTATCCTCGAATCCCCCTCCCGCACTGAAGAGCCCGTGGGAGCCTCGGCCGAACGCGGTGCGAAGTCGCTCGTGGTCGCGCTGGCCGGGAACCCGAACGCGGGCAAGACGAGCCTCTTCAACTCACTCACGGGTCTCAAGCAGAAGGTCGCGAACTATCCCGGCGTGACGGTCGAGCGCAAGGAGGGCGTCTGGTCGCTCGACTCCGACTCGGCCCCCGCGCGACTTATAGACCTGCCCGGACTCTACAGCCTCGACGCAGCCTCGATTGACGAAGAGATAGCGCGCGACGTTATCACGGGCCGCATGGCGGGCCTGCCCGCGCCCGACGTTATCGTCGCCGTCGTTGACTCGACCAACCTCGAACGAAACCTCTACCTCGTCACGCAGCTATTAGAGACGGGTCGCCCCGTCGTCGTCGCGCTCACGATGTTCGACCTCGCCGAGCGCGCGAAGCTCGAAATAGACACGCAGGCTTTAGGCGCGTCGCTCGGCGTGCGCGTCGTGGCAGTGACGGCCAAGCAGCGACGCGGGCTCGAAGAGCTTGCGCGCGCGGTGCGTGAGACGGTCGGGACGGTCGCGTCGGCCGCGCGCTGGCCGCTTTCGCGCGCGGCGGAGGATGAAGTCTGCGCGCTCGCGGGCGCTGAGCTTGGCGCGCGCGGCGAGGCTCTGCGCGAACTCTACTCGGACGCGATACCGGAGGACGCGGCGCGGCGCGAGGCCGTCGCGCTCGCTCGTGCGCGTCTGGCCGAGACAGACCCGCAGTGGTGGCAGGAGGCCGTGACCGCGCGTTACCGCTGGATTGAGGGAGTCGTGGAGGGCGCGGTGCGGGGCGCGCGCAACGAACGCCCGAGCGCGACAGACCGCATAGACCGCATCGTCACGCACAGGCTCTTCGGCCCGGTCGTACTGCTCGCAGTAATGGCCGTAGTCTTTCAGGCGATATTCTCCTGGGCGACGCTGCCAATGGACTTGATCGACCGCGCGTTCGGCACGCTCGGCGAGGCTCTGCGCGCGCAGATGCCCGCCGGGCTTCTGACAGACCTGCTCGTTGACGGCGTCATCGCGGGCGTGGGCGGCGTGCTCGTCTTCCTTCCACAGATACTCCTGCTCTTCTTCTTCATCGCGCTCCTCGAAGACAGCGGCTACATGTCGCGCGCGGCCTTCCTGATGGACAGGCTCATGCGCGGCGTCGGCCTGCACGGCAAGGCTTTCATGCCGCTGCTTTCGAGCTTCGCGTGCGCGATTCCCGGCATCATGGCGACGCGCACCATCGAGAACCCGAAGGACAGGCTCGCGACGATAATGATCGCGCCGTTCATGTCGTGCTCGGCGCGCCTGCCCGTCTATACTTTGATGATCGCGGCGTTCTTCGCCGACAAGAAGCTCTTCGGCTTCCTCTCGCTCGGCGCGCTGCTCATACTCTCGATGTACCTGCTCGGCATCGCGGTGGCTATCGTCGTCGCGTGGATTCTGAAGCACACGATTCTGAAGTCGCCGCCGCCGCCTCTCGTCCTTGAGCTTCCGCCGTACCGCGTGCCGAACCCGCTCAACATCATTCAGACGATGCGCGACCGCTCGTGGCTCTTCGTCAAGCGCGCGGGCACGGTCATTCTAACCATCTCCATACTTCTCTGGGCGCTGATGACCTTCCCGCGCTCGGCCGTGAAGCCCGTGCCCGACGCGCAAGAGGGCGCGGCCGTGCAGGCGATGCGCGAGACCGGAGTGGAGGCGAAGGGCGAGCCAGCGCCGGGGACTGCGAAGGCGGACGCGGGCACGGGTGGTGACGAGGGCGAGCAACTGCGGCAGAGCTACGCCGGAAGAGTCGGGCACGTGCTTGAGCCCTTGATTGCGCCGCTCGGGTTCGACTGGAAGATGGGCATCGGGTTGGTCTCATCTTTCGCCGCGCGCGAGACCTTAGTCTCGACGCTTTCAATCGTCTACAACGTAGGCAAGGACGCGGACGCACAGTCGCCCTCGCTCATAGAGGCCGTGCGCAACGCGAAGAGGCCGGACGGGAGCCCCGCATGGACGCCGCTCGTCGCGGTCTCGATGATGGTCTTCTTCGTGCTGGCGTGCCAGTGCATGTCCACGGTCGCGGTCGTCAGGCGCGAGACAAACTCCTGGCGCTGGCCGCTCTTCATGGTCACATACATGCTCGTCATCGCGTACGTCGCGTCGTTCGTGACGTATCAGGGCGGGCGGCTCTTAGGTTTGAGTTGACGTGATGAAGTTCGACTGGCAGACAATCTCGGTTGCGATCATCGTCGCCTGCGCGTTCCTCTACGTCGCGCGGCGCGGGCTCGCGCGACTCCGCTCGTTCGGCTCGAAGGGCGGTGCCGGATGTGCGACCGGCTGCGGCAAGTGCGGCGATGAAGTCACGCCTTCAAAAGCCTCAAACTCACCCGTCCAGATCAGCCGCGTGAGAACCGCGGCCCGACGCAACTAAGCACGACGAACAGAACCGCGAACGGTAGTGAGCGGGTAGCTTTCAAGAATTAACCACCGCAGAGACAGAGGCACGGCTAATTGAGTTTTAGCCGTGCCTCTGTCTCTCTATGTTGGAACTACCCGCGAGGCTTCCGCTCGCCGTTCTGTTTTTATGTGTGAACTGTTTAGAGCGCGAAGTTGAAGCTGAGATAGCCTGTGACGCGCACGGGCTGGCCGTCAATCAACGTCGGGTTGAAGCGCCAGCGGCGAGCGGCGTCGGCCGCAGCCTGCTGCAACTGCGGCGGCCCATCGAGTCGCTGCACGGTCTCAACCTCGCCCTTCTCGTTGACGACGAGGAAGACTGTGACCGTGCCCGTCACGCGCGCCGCGCGTGCGATGGCGGGGTAACTGGGCGACACCCTCTGCTTCGCCTTCGACGTGAGCGAACCGACCGCGACGGGCGAGCCGCCCGGCTTCGCGCCGCCCGCCTGCGTCTGCGACTCGTCCGGCGACTGCGCGGCTGGCTGCGCGTTTTTGGGCGGGACGTTGGCGGTCGCCGCGTTCGAGTTGGTGGCCGAAGGCTTCTGCTGCTGCGACTTCTTTGAAGACTTCTGTGCGCCCGCGTCCGCCTTCTGCGCTGACTTGGGCGACGAAGCGGCGGGCGTGGACGTGCTGGCTACGGGCTGCGTCGCGGCAGGGGCGGGGCGCGCGGCCGGGATTTCGCTGATGCTCGCGATACGCATGTCGGACGAGAAGAGGTGCTGTCGCGCTTCGGAGACGATTGCCTGCCACTGCGCCCTATCCTGTTCGTGACGCGCGATGCGCATACGGACGGTCGCCGCGTCTTCGAGCAGCGCAGCCGCGTCCAGGCCGCGCGTGCCGCCGTCGCCGTCGCCGCCGCCCTTCAACTGCTCGTCGTGAAGGGTCTTCGCCTGAGTGCTCACGCGTTCGAGCAGGCCGCGTATTTCGTTGATGTCGCCGTTGGCCTCGGCCGGAAGGTCTGTCGGGGCGGAGACGTTTATGCCGAACGCGCGGTAGCGTTCGAGGTGCGTGCGAACGGAGTTGACCGCCTGACCCGCGAGCGCGAAGTATGCGTGCGTGGCCGAGTCGTCGGTATGCCCCTGTGTGCGCGCGTTGAACGCCTCGTCGAGCAGCGAAGCGGCGCGCGCGTAGTCGGGCATCTCGACGAAGATAGCCATCTGTAGAATGCGAGCCACGTCGCGCACCGACTCTTCTTTAGTCGAAGCACGCAGGGCTTCAAGCTCTCCGGCGGCGGCGGCCAGCTTGCCTATCGCCGCGAGCGAGCGCGCACGCGCGAGCCGCTTCTGCACCGCCTCGGTCTCCGCGGTCGATGCTGCCGCCGCGTCCGCCGCCGCGTCTACCTGCTCGGGCGACGGCTGCGGGGCCGACGGCTGCGCGGGCGGCGCGGACGACTGCGCGAAGACAGATGTGGACGTTGCGAATGCGAAGGAGAGTGCGAGAAGCGTTGCGGCGAAGATCTGCGGGGGATAGAACTTTAGAGTTGGATTCACTACAAATAACTCCGTAAATGCAAAAGCGAGCAACAACGCTCGCTGAGGACTACACCTGATTTGCTGTCACATTATGCCCCCAAAGTAAGGTAAAAGGCAAAAAGGAGTGACGAGTTCCAAGTTGCAAATTCAAACTTGAAGACACGCCCGGTGTCTTTTAACTTTGAACTTGCAACTTGGAACTTGAAACTTATCTCAGGCTGCGCGTGACGCGCTCGCGCAAAAGCCGCGCCTTCTGTTTTATGAGCGCCTCGTTGAGCGTAAGGAGCCGCCGGTCACGCATCACGACGCGCCCCTCGATGACGACCGTTAACACGTCCGCGGCCTTCGTCGCGTAGACGAGGTGCGAGTAGATGTTGTAGCGCGGGGTCTGGTTCAGGGCGTCGAGGCCAACTATGACGATGTCCGCGCGCTTGCCCGCTTCGAGCGAGCCTATATCAGAGTCCATGTGGAGTGCGCGCGCGCCGTCGATGGTCGCGAGCGCCAGCGCCTCCTCTGCCGGGAGAGTTTTCGGGTCGCCTGTCGTCAGCTTGTGCAGCTTCGCGGCCGTGTCCATCTCCTCCCACATGTCGAGGTCGTTGTTCGACGCCGCGCCGTCCGTCCCGAGTCCGACGGCCACGCCCGCGCGCATCATCTGCGGCAGGGGCGCGACGCCCGATGCGAGCTTCATGTTCGACTGCGGATTGTGGACTGAGCCGACGCCGTACTGCTTCAGGAGATTTATCTCACCCTCGGTCAGGTGAACCGTATGCGCGAACACTTCGCGCGGGCCGAGGAAGCCTATGCGCGCGAGGTACTCGACGGGGCGCGCGCCGTGATCGCGCGAGATGTCTTCGACCTCCTTGCGCGTCTCCGCGACATGCGTGACGATGAACGCGCCCGTCCTGTCCGCGAAGGCGCGAACTTCGCGCAGATGCGCTTCGCTGACGGTGTAGGGCGCGTGCGGCGCAATCGCGGCGGTGATGAGGCGGTTTCCCTTCCAGCGCGCGACGTACCGCTCGGTGTAGCGCATCGCGTCGGGCCAAGTCTTGTTGTCGGGGACGGGAAAATCTATGACCGTCTCGCCGAGCAGGCCGCGCACGCCCGCGCGCTCGGTCTCTTCGGCGATGGCGTCCTCGAAGTAGTACATGTCGCAGTAGGTGGTCGTCCCTCCGCGAATCATCTCGGCGAGGCCGAGTTGCGCGCCCGCGCGCACGAACTCTTCGTTGACGTTCTTGGCCTCGGCCGGGAAGATGAACTTCGTCAGCCACTCGTTTAAGTCGAGGTCGTCGGCGATGCCTCGGAAGAGCGTCATGGGGACGTGTGTGTGGCCGTTGATGAGGCCGGGTATGACCGCGCGGCCTCGGGCGTCTATGACTTCGCGCGCCGCGTACTGACGCGCTATCTCGCCTCTCTTCCCGACCGCGACGATGCGCCCGCCCGAGACGGCGATTGCGCCGTCCTCAATCACACTACGCGACGCGTCCATCGTCACGATTGTCCCGCCGCTGACGATTAAGTCAACGCGCTTCGGACGTTGCAGTCGGGCGGCGTAGGCGTTGAAGGCGAAAGCGTGCGAAAGGAGCGCGAAGCAGAGTAAGAGGCGTTTGAATGTTGCTCTCATTTTAGTCTTGAAGGCCGCGCGTTATTTCTGCTCCGCCTCGGTCTCTTTGAGGAATCCCCCGTCGAAGGGATGCGGAAGCAACTCCTTCATCTGATACGTCACTTTGTCGCCGCGAAGGTTGGCGAGCGTGACGGGGATGTCGCCGCAGAACTCCCAGATGACCTGTCGGCACGCGCCGCACGGCGGCGTCAGGCGTTCGGTGTCCACGACGACGGCGAGGCGCTTGAACTTGCGCTCGCCCTCCGAAAGGGCCTTCCAGATTGCGACGCGCTCGGCGCAGATGGTCTGCTCGTAGGCCGCGCTCTCGATGTTGCAGCCCGTGTAGATCGCGCCGCCTTCGGATTCGAGGGCCGCGCCGACGCAGAAGTTCGAGTAGCGCGCGAGCGCGCACTGCCGCGCGTTCGTCGCCGACTCGATTAGGTGTTGAAGGTTCTCCGTACTCACGTTCTCCGTATTCACGTTCTCTGTACTCACATTCTCCGTAATCACTCACCCTCCCTGTTCGACTCTAAGGCTGACGCCGACCGCGGCCGCCTCTCCGCGCGAGCGGCGCGCGTCGGCCAGACGCTCGCGTATGCGGCCTGAGATGAGGCCGATGCTGACGAGGTTGTGTCCGCCCTCGGGAATTATCACGTCGGCGTAGCGTTTCGACGGCTCGACGAACTGCATGTGCATGGGCCGCACGGTCGCCAGATACTGCTCGATGACCGACTCGGCCGTGCGCCCGCGCTCGGCAACGTCGCGGCGCAGGCGGCGTATGAAGCGTATGTCGTCGGGCGTGTCCACGTAGACTTTGATGTCCATCTCGTCGAGCAGGCGTTGCTCGGCGAAGATGAGTATGCCCTCGATGATGAGGATGGGCTGCGGCTCGACGTGCAGCGTCTCCTCGCGGCGCGAGTGCGTTTTGAAGTCGTAGAGCGGCACCTCGGCGGCGCGGCCCGTCTTGAGCGCGCGTAGGTGCTCGACGAGGAGGTCGTTGTCGATGGCGTCCGGGTGGTCGAAGTTGACCACGTTGCGTATGTCGAGCGGTAGCTCGTCGAGGTTGCGGTAGTAAGAGTCCTGCTGTAGAAAGACAACCTCGTCCTTGCTCACCGATTCGAGAATACGGTTCGCGACCGTCGTCTTCCCCGACCCTGTGCCTCCGCAGATGCCGATAATCATTGCTACGCTTCGCTCCGCAGTGATAAGCGATGAGTGATGAGTGATAAGTGAAGACAGCTTGAGTGTTCTTTCTTATCACTCATCACCCATCACCCATCACTGTAGTTTCGGTATCACACGCCTCAGAAGCTCCGCGAAGGTCTCGCGGACGCGCTCGCCGGTCTCGATTACCTCTTCGTGGTTGATGGGTCGGTCTAAGACGCCCGCGGCCATGTTCGTGATGCAGGAGATGCCGAGCACGCGCAGGCCCATCTGCCGCGCGACAATCGCCTCGGGCACGGTGCTCATGCCTACGGCGTCCGCACCCAAGAGGCGCAGCATGCGTATCTCGGCGGGCGTCTCGTAGGACGGGCCGGAGAGCGCCGCGTAGATGCCGCGCCGAAGCTCTAAGCCCATCACGTGCGACTCGGCGATGGCCGCGTCCTGATACTCGCGGTCGTAAACGTCGGTCATGTCGGGGAAGCGCGGGCCGAAGCGCGCGTCGTTCGGGCCGAGCAGAGGGTTCGTGCCCATCAAATTCAGATGGTCGCTTATCAAGACGAGCGAGCCCTGCTCGAAGGAGTTGTTCAAGCCGCCCGCCGCGTTCGTCAGCACAAGGCTCGACGCGCCGAGCAGCGCGAGCACGCGCACGGGGAACGTCACCTCTTCGAGCCTGTAGCCCTCGTAGAAGTGGAAGCGCCCCTGCATCGCGGCCACCATGACGCCGCCCACTCGACCGACGACGAGACGGCCCGCGTGCCCCTCCACGGTCGGCCGCGCGAAGCCTGGAATCTCCGCGTAGGGAATCGCCTCCGCGCCTTCCAGCTCGTCCGCGAACGCGCCGAGGCCGCTACCGAGCACGAGCGCGACCCGCACGTCTTCGGCGATGCGCGAGCGTATCAGCCGCGCGGCGTGCTCCGCGCGCTCGTAAAGCGTGCCCGGCACAATCTCTTCGTTGAGTCCCATTCGCTTCGGCCCTCCTACTTCGCGTCGGAGGACTCTCCCTTATCTTTCTCGTCGAAGAACATGATGTTAAAAACTAACACGAGCGCGCCGATGGCCGCCAGCAGGAAGAAGATGATGGCGATGCCGGGGTAGCCGAGGATGGTGAAGGTGGACTGCACCCTCATCATCAGCGCCGCGCCGACGATGAGCGCTGCCAGCAGAAGTCCGACCGTGATGCGGTTCGCAATCTTGTGAAGGCTCGCAAGGAGACTGTGCTCGTCTATTGCGTCCACCTTGATGTTGAGGCCGCGCGTCGAGAGCGTGTCTATGAGCTGGTTGACGCGCGAGGGGAGTCTCTCGGCGAACTCCTTAAGCTCAAGGACGGTGCCGTAGATATTTCCGGCGGAGAGCGAGCGCTGCATGCGTCGCTGCATGATCGTGTCGGCGTAGGCGCGTATCGCGAAGTTCGGGTCGAACTTCGGGTCGAGGGTGTGTACGACCTGATCGAGGTTCAGCAGCGTCTTCGCTATCATCGTGAACTCGCGCGGGAGGCGGAAGTTGTACTCGCCCCCGATCTGCTGTATGCGCAGCACGACGCGGCCCGCGTTGAGGTTCTCGATGGGCGTATTGTGGTTCTCAAGCACGAGGTCTGCGACGGCCGCGCGGAAGCTCCTGTCGTCGAAGTCCGCCTTGGGCTCGCCCATCTTGATGGTTATCTCGGCCGCCTCGTCGCCGTGCCCGTTGCTGATGGCGAGCAGGAGTTGCAGGAGCGTGTCCTGAAAGCGCGGGCTGACGCGCGCGACCATGCCGAGGTCTATGATGGCGATGCGCGAGTCGTCGGTGAGGAAGACGTTTCCGGGGTGCGGGTCTGCGTGGAAGAAGCCGTCGATGAGAATCTGCTGCATGTACGCGCGGAAAAGCTCTTCGGCGAGCGCGTAGCCGTCGAGGTCGATCTTCGCGAGCGGCGTGAGCGCGGTAATCTTCCGGCCGCGTATGTAGTCCATCGTCAGCACGCGCGACGTGGTGTAGTCGTCGAGCGGCTGCGGGACGACAATGCGCTCGCAGTCGCGCAGATTGTCGGAGAAGGTTATGAGGTTGCGCGCTTCGAGCCGGTAGTCGAGTTCTTTAAGGAGGCTCTTGCGAAACTCTTCGAGGAGCGGCGTAAACTCATACTTCCGGCCCGTCTCCGTGTGCGCGTCCATGAACGCGGCTATCTCGCCGAGGACTTCGAGGTCTTTCGTCATCTCCTCGCGTATGCCGGGGCGCTGCACTTTGACGACCACATCGCGGCCGTCGCGAAGCGATGCGCGGTGAACCTGCCCGAGCGAGGCGGCCGCGACGGGCTGCGACTCGAAGTGCGAGAACGCCTTTGAAATCCTGACGCCCAACTCGCTACAGACTATCTCTTCGACTTCCGTGAAGGGGAACGGCCCAACCTTGTCTTGCAGACGCGTGAGCGCTTCGATGTAGGGCTGAGGCAGAAGGTCCGCGCGCGTCGAGAGCAGTTGCGCGAGCTTGATGAAGGTCGGCCCGAGGTTCTCGATGTCGGTGGCGAGACTCTCCATCTTCGCGGGCGGGACTTCAACCTCCTGCATGCCCTCGATTGAGGCGTCGAGGCCGGCGCTTCGGACTAAGTCCGCGCGCCCGTACTTCATCAGAAGCACGGCGATGTCCTTGTAGCGCTTCAAGTGCTCGGGCCTGAGCGAGATTGACATAGGAGTGAGCAGTAAGCAGTAAGCAGTCTAAATTTCGTTCACGTTAGATGGATTGTCGCGCGGAACTAATTTACTACTCTCGACAGTCCACTGGCTACTGCTTAACGCTCACTGCTCAATGCTCCTTGCTGTAGGGGAGGCCGAGCGAGCGAGGCGCGCGCGACTGGCCGATGAAGCCCGCGAGGACGACGATTGTGAGCACGTAGGGAAGCATCTGGACGAACTGATTCGGTATCTCCCAGTCGGTGACGTTGAACCCGAGAAGGCTGAACGTGTAGTGCTTGCCCTGTATCTGAATCGTTAACGCCTCCGTGAAGCCGAAGAGCAGGCACGCGAGCATCGTCTGCACGGGTCGCCACTTGCCGAAGATGAGCGCGGCGAGCGCGATGAAGCCGCGCCCCGCGCTCATGTTGCGCGTGAAGAGCGACGACTGGCCGATTGAAAGATATGCGCCGCCGATGCCTGCGAGCGCGCCCGACAGAAGGACGGCCGTGTAGCGCATACGGTTGACGCTCACGCCCGCCGCGTCCGCCGCCTCGGGGTTCTCGCCCACCGCGCGCAGTCGAAGCCCGAAGGGCGTTCGATAGAGCACATACCACGAGACGGGCACGAGCAGGAAGGCGATGACGACGGGCGTGATCGGAATCAGGTTCCCCCTCGGCACCTGCGGCGTCGAGCCGGAGGAGAGGAAGAACGCGCCGCTCAGGAGCGCGGGCACGCCCGTCAGAAGGATGTTGATGGCCGTGCCTGAGACGACCTGATCGGCCCTGTAGCGTATGCAAGCGACGGCGTGTATGGACGCGACGGCCGCGCCCGCCAGAATCGCCGCCGCCAGCCCGGCCCAAGGGCTCCCCGCGTACCACGTCACGGACGCGGCCGTGAACGCGCCCGCGAGCATCAAGCCTTCGAGCGCGATGTTGATGACGCCCGAGCGCTCCGAGAACATCCCGCCGAGCGCCGCGAGCAGAAGCGGCGTCGCGAGCCTTATCGCCGAGAAGAGCAGGCCGAGGTTGAAGATGTCTGTCATGTCTTTAAGCGGTCAGCTATCAGCTATCAGCTTTCAGCCAATCCGTGTTGCCATTGTCGCGCGCGTGGCTTTCAAGTTCGAGTTGCGGAGTACGCAGAAGCTGAAAGCTGAGTGCTGAAGGCTGAGTGCTCCTAAATCTTCGAGCGCCTGAGAAGGCTGAACCTGTTCGAGAGCCAGCGGAAGTTGACGCCGACGGCGACGAACAGTATGACGAGCGCCTGAAGCACTTCGACGAGGTCTTTCGTGACGTGCTGCGAGAAGGCGTCAACGAATATGCCGCCGCGCAGCAGCACGCCGAACAGAAGCGCCGCGAAGAAGACTCCGACCGGGTGATTGCGCCCGAGGAGCGCGACCGCTATCCCTGTGAAGCCGTAGTTGGCCGAGAAGCCGTCGTAGTATCGGTATCGGTAGCCCATGACTTCGTTGATGGCTATCATCCCGGCAAGCCCGCCCGAGACGGCCATCGCGAGCACTATCTGCTTGCGTACGTTTATGCCGCCGTACTCCGCGGCCGAAGGGTTCGCGCCCGTCGCGCGAATCTCGTAGCCCCACTTCGTGCGCCACAAGAAGACGTATACGAGCGCGCACGCGAGTATCGCCAGAAGGAAGGCGAGGTTGATGGGGAGTCGCTCAGGTAGGCCCGGCACGAACGAGCCGAGGCGCGGTATGTGCGCGGCCGCGCCGATGGGCACGCTCTCCATGATGGGGTCGCCCTGCGCCTTGTAGTAGTACTGCGTGAAGTAGCTGACGAGCGCGATGGCGATGAAGTTCATCATGATGGTCGTGATCACTTCGTGCGCGCCGAAACGTGCCTTGAGCCAGCCCGGCACGGCTCCCCACGCGCCGCCCACGAGCACGGCCGTCACGAGCGCGAGCGGCACGAGCAGAACGGCGGGCAGACTCATCCAGCCGTAACTGACGGGCTTACCCGCGAAGTCTTCGACGACAGTCCCGCCGAACTTTATCGCGACCCACGCGGTCGCGAACGCGGCGGCGTAGAGCTGCCCCTCGGCGCCGATGTTCAGAAGCCCGCAGCGGAAGGCGACGGTCACGGCGAGCCCCGTGAAGATGAGCGGCGTCGCGTAGAAGAGCGTGTAGCCTATGCCGTCGGGCCACGTCAGCGCGCTCCCCAGAAGCAGCCCGTAGACCTCGAACGGGTTGTCGCCAATCAGCCACACGATGACGCCGCCCACGACGAAGGCCAGGAGCACCGCTATCACCGGGAAGATCAGTTCGCGGAGAAGTTTCATAGGAAGCACTCAGCACTCAGCGGTCGGCTTTCAGCCAGACCGTGGAGCGTAAGAAGCAAGTCGAATCCGAAAGTAATCGCCTTCGTCCGGCTGAAAGCTGTCCGCCGACAGCGTCATTTGCCGCCCCCCGTCATCATCAGTCCAATCTCTTCGTGGCTGGTGGTGCGGGGGTCAACCTCGCCGACGATGCGGCCGTGGTAGATGACGAGCAGGCGGTCTGCGAGCGACGTGACCTCTTCGAGTTCGGCCGAGACGAGCAGTATCGCGCAGCCCTCGTCGCGGAGTGCGACGAGCTTGCGGTGTATGAACTCGATTGCGCCGATGTCCACGCCGCGCGTCGGCTGCGAGACGAGCATGAGTTTAGGTTTAAGCTCGAACTCGCGCCCGATGATTAGCTTCTGCTGGTTGCCGCCCGAAAGCGAGCGCGCGGGCAGGTCTGGGTTCGCTGGTCGCACGTCGAAGTCGCGTATTATCTCCTCGGCGCGTCCGCGAATCCCCGCGATATCGAGCAGGGGGCTGAAGGAGACGGCGGGCTTGCGGTAGTGGACGCCGAGTATAGAGTTCTCCGCGAGGTCGAAGTCGAGCAGGAGGCCGCGGCGGTGCCGGTCTTCGGGTACGTGCGCGATGCCCAGCTCATATCGCTCGCGCGTCGTCGCGCGCGTCACGTCGCGCCCGGCGAACTCCACACGCCCGCTGACCTGCGTCGCGGATATGAGCCCCGCCAGCGCCTCGATCAACTCGGTCTGTCCGTTGCCCTCGACGCCCGCGACTCCGACAATCTCGCCCGCGCGAACGTCGAACGAAACGTCTCGAAGCCCACGGCCTCCGCCGCCCACCGCGACCGTCAGGCGCTTGACGCTAAGCACGGTCTCGCCCGGACGCGCATCCGGCTTCTCGACCCTGAGCAGCACGTCGCGGCCGACCATCATGCGCGCAAGCTCGGCCGCGTTCGTCTCCGCGGTCTTCACGCGCCCGACGACACGTCCGTCGCGCATCACGGTCACGTCGTCCGAGATGGCGAGCACTTCGGAGAGCTTGTGCGTGATGATGACGACGGTCTTCTCCTGGTCGCGCATGCGGCGCAGTATGGCGAAGAACTCTTCGACCTCCTGCGGCGTGAGCACGGCCGTCGGCTCGTCCAGTATGAGCAGGCGCGCGTGGCGGTAGAGCGCTTTGAGCAGCTCGACGCGCTGCTGCTGCCCGACCGACAGGCCGCCCACGAGCGCGTACGGGTCAACCGAGAGGCGGAACTCGTCCGAGAGCGCGCGAATCTCCTGCGCGGCTTTCCGTAAATCTATCGCGGCGGCCGAGCCGGGCTCCGCGCCGAGCACGATGTTCTCGGCGACCGTCATCGTGTCCACGAGCATGAAGTGCTGGTGAACCATGCCTATGCCGAGGCTTATCGCGTCGTGCGGCGTCTGAATCTGCCGCGCCTCGCCCCCGACCAGAATCTCGCCCGAGTCGGCCGTATAGAAGCCGTAAGCGATACGCATCGCCGTGGACTTCCCCGCCCCGTTCTCGCCGACGATGGCGTGAATCGTCCCCGGCTCGACCTTAATATTGATGTGGTCGTTGGCGAGCACGTCGCCGAAGCGCTTTGTGATCTCTCTTAACTCAATCATAAGTTGGCGAGTGATAAGTGATGAGTGATAAGTGATGAGAAAGAACAGCACACGCCGTCTTCTCTCATCACTTATCACTCATCACTTATCACTGGTTCATGGCATCCGTCACTTGAATCTGCCCGCCGATTATTTTCTGCTTCGACGCTTCGACCTGTTGGATTACGTCGGGCGGGATGAGCGGCCGGTTGAAGTCGTCCATCGCGTAGGCGACGCCGTCGGCGTCAAGGCCGTAGACGTGGAAGCCGCCCTGAAACTTATGGTTAACAACGTCCGAGACAATCTGGTAGACGGCGTTGTCCACGCGCTTGACCATGCTCGTCAAGACGAAACCGGGCTTGACGCCGTTCTGGTTCGAGTCAACGCCGATGACGTAGGCTTTGGCGCGACCGTCGGGGCCTTTGCCCTGCTGCTCGACTGCGTCGAACACGCCGAGGCCGGAGTTGCCCGCCGCGGTGAAGATAACGTCAGCGCCCTTGCCCATCTGCGCCAGCGCAAGCTCCTTGCCCTTGCCGGGGTTGTTCCACGCGCCGTCCGTGACGCCGACGTAGTTGAAGATAACCTGCGCGTTCGGATTCACGGACTTCGCCCCCTGCTCATACCCTCGCGCGAAGCGGTGTATGAGCCCGATGTCCATCCCGCCGACGAAGCCGAGCGTGCCCGTCTTCGACTCGCGCGCCGCAATCATACCGACCAGATATGAGCCCTCGTGCTCTTTGAAGACGAGCGAGGCGACGTTCGGGAGCTTGCTCGCGCCGTCAACGATTGCGAAGTTGATGTTGGGGTAGTCCTTCGCGACCAGCTCCATGATTGGAGCCTGCGCGAAGCCGACGCCGATGATGAGGTCGTAGCCGCGCTCGGCGAAGGCGCGCATCGCGGGCTCGATGGAGGTCGGGTTGCCTGGCTCAACGTCGCGCATGACGATGCCGAGCGAGGGCTTCTCGCAAGGAGTTCCGTCGGGGTGCTTGCCGGTCTCGGCGCACTTCACGCCGTCGAAGGCCGCGGCGTTAAAGGAGCGGTCGTCCTTGCCGCCGATGTCGAAGACTATTCCGACGTGAACACGGCCGCGCTCGTCCGCGCGCATCTCCTGCCTGCAAGAAGTCCCCGCGAGCAGAAGCGAGCACACTAGAGCGGCGATGAATAACAGTCTTAACTTCATTGTGCGATTACTTCCTTGATGAGTTCGGGCACGCGGTTTGGCGGCGCTTCGCCGACGACGTAGGCCGCGCGTATGCGCTCGACCGCACGCGCGGCGGCCGACGCGTCGCGGCAGTATAGAAGGCCCAGAGGCTCGCCCGCCGTTACCAACTGGCCCGTCTTCGCGTGCGCGAGGAAGCCGACCGCCGGGTCTATCCTGTCTTCGACGCGCGAACGCCCGCCGCCAAGCGATGC
>JBJMGR010000060.1:0-22410 GCA_045807805.1 Pyrinomonadaceae bacterium
CCCCGTACTCTTCGAGCCGACGCTCACGCTCGGCGGCCAAGGGCGCGCGTGGGCCGCGGGCTACGGTGCGCTCGTCCTGCTCGTCGTCGCGTGCGCGGCCGTATCGCTCCGCGCGGGGCGTGGAAGAGCCGCGACGCGCGGCGCACGCGCATTAACAATTGACGAAGACGACGCCCGATTGACGGATGATGAGAGCCAAGCTGTACCGAATGTTCATGAACATGACGACGGCGCGACGAGGTTGACGTTGAGGCGGCGTCTGCGTTGGGCGCTGCTCGCGTTCGTGCCTTCGAGCCTCGTGCTGGGCGTGACCTCTTACGTGACGACAGACCTCGTCGCGGTGCCGCTGCTGTGGGTCGTGCCGCTCGCGCTCTACCTCTTGAGCTTCGTCATAGTCTTCGCGCGCACGCGCCTCATCTCGCGGGGCTTGGCGGCGCGTATCTTGCCGGGCGCGGCCGTGATGCTCGCGCTCGTATATCTTTCGGGCGCGACGCAGCCCGCGTGGTTCCTCATACTGTTCCACCTTCTCTTCCTCCTCTTCGCCGCGCTCGTCTGCCACGGTCTTCTCGCGGACGACCGGCCCGACGCGCGACATCTCTCGGAGTTCTACCTGTGGCTTGCCGTCGGCGGCGCACTCGGCGGACTCTTCAACGCGATAGTCGCGCCTCTACTCTTCAACACGGTCGTCGAGTACCCGCTCGTCATAGTCCTCGCGAGCTATCTGCGCCCCGCGTTCCGGCGCGAGCGCGGGCGTCTGCTCGGCCTGCGCCTCGGCGCGAGTCGCGAGTCACGCGTCTCGCGCTTCGGAGTTGGAGAAGGGAACAGGCCGGATGGGGGCGACGCCGTCGGTCTTGAAGACGACGCTTTGGACGAAAGCGTCATCGGCGGCGGCGAGCGAGTGCGCGTGCTCGATCTTCTGCCGCCGCTCTATCTCGGCGCGCTCGCGGCGGCGCTGGCGTTCATGGCCGCTCAGTTCGAGATGCGCTCGGTCGAGCGCGCGGCCGTCGTCCTCGCCGCGCCGCTCTTCCTGCTCAACTACTTCTTCGCGCCGCGTCCGCTCCGTTTCGCCGTGGGGCTCGCCGCGATAATGCTCGCGTCCGTTCTCTTCTACGAGTCGCCGGGCCGCGTGCTTCACGCCTCGCGAAACTTCTACGGCACGCACCGCGTCACGGAGGACGCGACGGGCAGCGTCCACTGGCTCCGGCACGGCAGCACGCTCCACGGCACGCAGTACACCGACGCGAAGCGCGCGTGCGAGCCTCTCTCCTACTACCACCGGGAAGGGCCGCTCGGCTCGGTCTTCGACGCGCTCGGCGCGAAGGCGAGCGCGCGCGCTCGAAGCGTCGCGGTCGTAGGACTCGGCGCGGGCACGACCGCCGCGTACGCGCGCGCGGGAGAGAGTTGGACGTTCTACGAGATTGACCCCGAGGTCGTTCGTATCGCGCGCGACCCCGCGCTCTTCACCTATCTCTCGGCGTGCGCCGCCGCGCCAGTCAACGTCTTGACGGGCGACGCGCGCCTGCGTCTGCGCGAAGCGCCTCCGTCAGCGTACGACCTCATCGTGCTCGACGCCTTCAGCTCCGACGCCGTTCCGGCACACCTGCTCACGCGCGAGGCCGTCGCCCTCTACCTCTCGAAGCTCGCGCCCGGTGGAGTCATCGCGTTCCACGTCTCGAACCGGAGCCTCGAACTCGAACGCGTCGCTCTCGGCGTCGCACGGGACGCGCATCTTGCCACGCGCATCTACGCCGACGAATACAATCCCAACGACGAAGGCCACGACTCGAATCACGACCCCTCGACGTGGGTCGTCGCGGCGCGCCAACCGGAAGACCTCGGCCCGCTCGCCGCGGACGCGCGCTGGCAGACTTCGGACGCGCGCAAACAGCGCCTCGAAATCTGGCGCGACGACTTCTCGAACGTCGTCACGCTCTTTAAGGGAATGTGAATTAGTAAATAGCGAATGGTAGATGGTAAATAGTCGTCGAGCGTAGTTCGTGTTGAGCTATATTCGCCGTGTCGGACGAGTACTCAACTACTATTCACCATTCACCATTTACCATTCACCAACATGCGATCTGTAATCGTCGGAACTGCGGGCCACATCGACCACGGGAAGACCACGCTCGTGCGCGCGCTGACGGGCGTTGACGCCGACCGACTGCCGGAAGAGAAGCGGCGCGGCATAACCATCGACCTCGGCTTCGCGGAGTTAGACCTCGGCGATGTGCGGCTCGGCTTCGTGGACGTGCCGGGCCACGAGCGATTCGTCAAGAACATGCTCGCGGGCGCGCACGGCATAGACCTCGTCGCCCTGGTCATCGCGGCCGACGAGGGCGTGATGCCGCAGACGCGCGAGCACTTCGACATCTGCCGCCTGCTCGGAGTCGCTTCCGGCATCGTCGTCTTGACGAAGGCCGACATGGTTGACGAAGAGCTTCTGATGCTCGTGCGCGCCGAGGCCGAGGAGTTGACGGCCGACTCTTTCCTCGAAGGCGCGCCCATCTTAGACGTGAGCGCGCGGACGGGGAGCGGAATCGAAGAGTTGAAGTCGGCGCTGCGAGAGGCGGCGATCAGCGCGCCCGCGCGCTCGACGGATACCGTGACGCGTCTGCCCGTTGACCGCGCCTTCACGATGCGCGGCTTCGGCGCGGTCGTAACCGGCACGCTCATCTCCGGCGAGATAACGGAGGGTCAGGAGCTTGAGCTTCTGCCGGGGCTCCAACATGCGCGCGTGCGCGGCGTGCAGGTTCACGGCTCTTCGGTGAGCACGGCCGTGCAGGGCCAGCGCACGGCCGTTAACCTCGGCGGCGTCGAAGTCTCCGCGATAGAGCGCGGCATGGTGCTCGCGCCCGCCGGTCGTCTTCGGCCGACGCAGATCTTCGACGCGCGCGTGCATCTACTCGCTGACGCGCCGCGCCCGCTTCGCACGCGGCAGCGTGTGCGCGTTCATCAAGGGACTGCGGAAGTCCTCGCGCGCGTGGCGGTGCTCGAAGAGTCGGGCGAGATAGCGCCGGGCTCGGAAGGCTTGGCGCAGTTGCGTCTTGAGTCGCCCGTCGTGGCGCTGCCCGGCGACCGCTTCATCCTGAGGACTTACTCGCCGCAGCGTACAATCGCGGGCGGCGAGATTCTCGACGCGCACGCGCAGAAGCACAAGGGGCGCGAGCGAGCCGCGTCACGCGCGCGACTCCAATCGCTCGACGGGGCAGACCGCGCCGCGCGGCTCGCGTTCTTCGTAGAGTCGGCGGGCGCGCACGGACTTCCGCGCGCCGAAGCCGCCGCACGCACGGGCTGGCGCGACGACGTGCTCGAAGCTGCGCTCGCGGAGTGCGAGGGCGTCGGCGCGGTCTTGAACGCGGAGGGCGTCGCCGTCGGCAAGGAGGTCTTACGCGGGCTCGCGCGGGCGGCGGTCGAAGAGGTCGAGGCGCATCACAAACGCGAGCCCTTGTCGCGCGGGCTGGCGCGCGAGACTCTGCGCGAGAGAGTCTTTGCGCGCGCCGCGCCCGAGGTCTTCCGCGCGGCGTTGAAGACGGCCGAAGACGAAGGCTCGCTCGTCTCCGAGCGTGAGCTTGTGCGCGCGTCCGGCCACAGCCTGGAGCTTTCGCCCGCGGACGCGGCGGCGCGCGAGCGGCTTGAACAAATCTACCGCGACGCGGCGCTCGAAGCGCCCGCGCTCGAAGACGCGCTCGCGCGCGCGGGCGGCGCGGGGCGCGAGCACGCGCGCAAGATACTTCAACTGCTGCTTGACGCGGGCACGCTCGTGCGCGTGCGCGAAGACCTTCTCTTCCACCGCGACGCGCTCGACGGGCTAGTCGCCGCGCTCCGCGCGTACGCCGAAGCCCACGGCCCCGAGCGCCTGATAGACGTTGCGGCCTTCAAGGAACTCTCCGGCGTCTCGCGCAAGTACGCGATCCCCCTGCTCGAACACTTCGACCGCACGCGCGTCACGCGCCGCGCGGGCGACCGGCGGTTGATTCTGTAGCGTCCGGCATTCAGCGCTCTGCATTCAGCTTAAAACCTTTGTGCACTTCGCGCCCTTTGCGTTTGAAGAATATTCGGTTAACCGCAAAGGGCGCGAAGAAAACGCGAAGAACGCGAAGACGGGTTTGGCTGAAAGCTGATAGCTGAACGCTGAACGCTCTTTAAACTCTTGCTTTCGGGCGCGGGGCGGCGTTAACATAGCGGCGAATTCCGAGCAGTACCGTTCGCCCGACGCCGTAACACGGTAGATTCTCAGGGCAAGGTTTTCCCGGCTTTATATTTAGCCTAAATCTACCAACTGAAATGAACGCTGGAGGTTCAAGATGAAGAGCCTAGTTGACGTTCTGCTTGTGATCGTGGCGATTGCCGCGCTCGGCTTCGCCATCTACGAGTTTCTCGACTTCGTGAATGGCAAAGATTCGGGCTTCAACCGCAGTCTTCTGATGGCTATCGTCGGCTTCGTGGTGATGTGCGTCTGCGCACTGGCCGTCTTCATGCGCCACTCGGGCGCGGAAGAGGAGATACACATCACGCAGTGAAGGGGAGCCGACCGTACGCTTCTCTCTCGCGCGGGGCGCACACCCGCGCGCTCGTATTACACGGGACGCGTGGGCGGCGTCTCAGTCCGCCCCGCACCATGACTTAAGAGACCGACGGGCGTCGCACGCGCTCTTCCAGTATGAGGGGCGTGCGACGCCCCACGCGCGTACGGCCCCGCCCGTCGAAGGGCAGTAGGAGATGACAGCCGAGATGCTTCCGACCTTAACTATCGCGCTCGCGCAAGGGACGCCGCTTCGGCTCCCGTCGTACTTCCCCTGGGTCGTGCTCGGGCTCCTCGGCGTGGGCGGCCTCGGCTGGCTCATCGCGGCGGCGCTCGGGTTCGCGCGTGCGCGCGCCTACGGCGAGCCCGCACGCTGGTTCGCGGTCTCGGCCGTCTGCCTTCTGCTCTATCACGTGCAGTGGTTCGTCTTCGCGATCTACGGCATCAACGAGCGTGACAGCACAAGCGTCATCGGCGTTGCGGCCTTCTTCAACCTCTTCGTCGCGCTCGGCGCGGTCTGCGCCATCGTCGGCTTCACGCGCATGACCGGCCCGCAGGTGGAGGAGAAGGCGGGCGAAGACCTCGACTGATTCTCGTCCGACTCCGCATAAAGTTTCGAGCCCGCCGGACTCCGTTGAACGGCGGGCTCGTCTTTCGTTCTAATCGTCGAAGCACGCTCAGCGTGCTTCGTGCGTCTGCGTCTAACGCCTCGACAACTCGCGCGCGGCCTCGACGGCGTAGTATGTGAGTATCACGTCAGCGCCCGCGCGCCGTATCCCCGTGAGCGTCTCCATCATCGCGCGCTTCTCGTCTATCCAGCCGCGCTCGGCCGCGGCCTTGAGCATCGCGTACTCGCCCGAGACGTGATACGCGGCGAGCGGCAGATCGAAGCGCTCGCGCACCGTTCGGAGTATGTCGAGGTACGGCCCCGCTGGCTTCACCATCAGGAAGTCCGCGCCCTCCATCACGTCGAGTTCGGCCTCGCGTATGGCCTCGCGCGCGTTGGCCGCGTCCATCTGGTACGCGCGTCGGTCGCCGAATGCGGGCGCGCTGTCGGCGGCCTCGCGGAAAGGCCCGTAGAAGGCCGACGCGTACTTCACTGCGTAGGACATTATCGCCACGTCCTCGAACCCCGCGTCGTCCAGAGCCTCTCGAATAGCTCCGACCTGTCCGTCCATCATCGCCGAAGGCGCGACGATGTCCGCGCCCGCCTCGGCCTGACTCACGGCCGTGCGCGCGATGAGTTCGAGCGATTCGTCGTTTAAGACTGCGCCCCCGCGCACGACGCCGCAGTGGCCGTGCGAAGTGTACTCGCACAGGCAAGTGTCGGCTATGACTACCATCTCGGGCACGGCGCGCCGCACCGCGCGTATCGCCTCCTGCACGACGCCGCGCTCTGCGTACGCGCCTGTCGCCGTCTCGTCCTTCGACTCGGGCAGCCCGAAGAGTATGACTCCGGGCACGCCCGCCTCGAAGGCGTTCGCCGCCTCGCGCGCGACCTCGTCAACCGACAGGTTGAAGACGCCCGGCATCGAAGAGACCTCGCGCCGCACGCCCTCACCCGGACACGCGAACAGAGGCAGTATCAGATTCTCCCGCGCGAGCCGCGTCTCACGCACGAGCGCGCGCACGGCCTCCGTACGCCGAAGTCTACGCGGCCTGTGAACAAGACCACTCATCTGCTTTCGACTCACTTTCGGGCCGTACCCGTCCGGCCGCCCAGATGATACGTTCTCGCCCGCGCCCCGCGCAAACGCCTCGGGCCACGGCGCGCCCCGCTTGACCTTTCCCGCACGGCCTCTATAATTAAACCCCTTCCAAAGTGGCGGGGTAGCTCAGCCGGTAAGAGCGCGGGATTCATAACCCCGAGGTCGGGAGTTCAAGTCTCCCCCCCGCTACCAATACATCTCGTCCTGTTTCAATTTCAAAGAGTGGTCACGGTCGCCTGGCGCTTGTCAGGCGGCCGTCTTCGCTTCGATGACGTGAAGATGGCGTGCTCATCCGACTTTGCGGCCGAACTTGACGACTTGCAGAACCGTCGCCCGCCGGTTGCGTCTCAAATGGCCTTCGACGTTCGGCCGGGCGGGTTTGATTAAAAGTTGTTGAAGAGACTGGGTCTGCTCTGCTAATATTTTTTCAGACCGGAGGAGCTTGCGATCTCCTCCGAAATTTTTGCACGCTTCCTCCCAACCAGTCTCGCGGTGGAATTAGTTTCCTGGCCCTTCATGCGGTGCGAAGCCTGAGAGTTAATCTCTCTGACTACCCTCACGATTTCTCGACGGCCCCGCTGCGGGGGCTCTTCTCCAAAGACCCTTTCTTATTTATGAGCATGATACCGAACGGTGACGTGATAGCACACCCGCCTTACACGCCAGGCGCGGCGGCGGGGACGCCGCTTCTCGAAGGTCTCCCCATAGGCTTATACCGGACAGCACCCGACGGGCGCGTACTGATGGCTAACCCTTCGTTGATAAGGATGCTGGGTTACGCCTCGCTTGAGGAGTTGTCGTCGCGCGACCTCAATCAGGAATTTGAACCGCAGTACCTGCGTTCCGAGTTCAGGCAGACTCTTGAGCGGGACGGCGAGGTAATAGGTCTGGAGTCGCTTTGGAGGCGCAAAGACGGGTCGAGCTTTTACGCACGGGAGAATGCAAGGGCGGTCAGGGACGAGAGCGGCGCTCTCCTCTATTTCGAGGGGACGGTCGAGGATGTCACGAGCCGTAGGCGTGCCGAAGAGGAGTGCCGTGCGCTACTGGAGATAGTTCAGGGGCTCAACGCCACTTACGACCTGAACGAGCTATTCTCTCTGATTC
This sequence comes from Pyrinomonadaceae bacterium, assembly GCA_045807805.1. Lineage (GTDB taxonomy): Bacteria > Acidobacteriota > Blastocatellia > Pyrinomonadales > Pyrinomonadaceae > QHXN01. The sequence goes on from JBJMGR010000060.1 coordinate 7,336, forward strand.
ACCGCGCCGTCGGGAGGGTACTCTACGCCGAGAACTTTTTAATCGCGCTCTACAGTCCCGAGACAGGCTTCCTACACTTTGAATTTTTCGTGGACGAGTACGACCCGCCGCCGCCGCCCCGGCCGCTCGGCAAGGGACTGACTGGGTACGTCCTCAACAACGACCTCCCGCTTCTGCTTTCGCGCGAGGAGCAGCAGCGAATGGCCGGGAAGGGGATGGTCGAAGTGGTCGGCACCTTCGCGGCATCGTGGCTCGGCGTGCCTTTGAGGACGCCATCGGGCGCAATCGGCGTGCTCGTCGTTCAGCACTACGAGGAGACGCACGCTTACGCGGAGGGGGATGTCGAATTCCTCACGTCGGTGGCGGGGCAGGTCGCCGTCGCCATCGAGCGCCGCCGCGCCGAGGTTGCGCTGCGCCGGAGCGAGGCGGAGTTGATAAAGTTCGCGGCGAAGCTTGAGAGCAGCAACCGAGAGTTGCAGGACTTCGCCTCCGTCGCTTCGCACGACCTACAGGAGCCGCTCAGGAAGATTCAGGCGTTCGGCGACCGCCTCAAGACGAAGCACGGCGACGCACTCGGCGAAGGCGGGCGCGACTATCTGGGACGGATGCAGAACGCGGCCGGGCGCATGCAGACGCTCATCAACGACCTGCTCACGTTCTCGCGCGTCACGACGAAGGCGCAGCCGTTCGTCTCCGTAGACCTGGCGGAAGTGGCGGCGGGCGTCGTGTCCGACCTTGAGGCCCGCGTCGAGCGCTCGGGCGGGCGCGTGGAGATGGGCGAGATGTTGACGCTCGACGCAGACCCTCTACAGATGCGTCAGCTACTTCAGAACTTAATCGGCAACGCCTTGAAGTTCCACAAACCCGAAGAGCCGCCGCTAGTCAGAGTGTGGTGTGAGCGCGCGGCGTCGGGCGGTGACGATAAGGAATCCGCAGGGGGCGACCTCTGCCGCATCCACGTCTCGGACAACGGCATCGGGTTCGACGAAAAGTACCTCGACCGCATCTTCACCGTCTTCCAACGCCTGCACGGGCGTCACGCGTACGAGGGAACGGGCGTGGGGCTCGCCGTCTGCCGTCGCATCGCGGAGCGACACGGCGGGAGCATCACCGCCGAGAGCGAGCCGGGGCGAGGCTCGACCTTTATAGTAACTTTACCGGCCAGCCAGCACGCAGGAGGTAGAGACAGATGAGCGCCAGCGCGAGACCGATCACGATACTGATCGCCGACGACGACGCGGACGACCGCATGATGGCGAGCGAGGCCCTTGAGGAGAGCCGCCTCGCAAACGACCTGCGCTTCGTCGAAGACGGCGAAGAGTTGCTCGACTACCTGTACCATCGCGGCAGGTTCGCGGGTGAGGGAGAGTCGCCGCGCCCCGGTCTCATTCTGCTCGACCTGAACATGCCGCGCATGGACGGGCGCGAGGCGCTGCGCGAGATTAAAGGCGACCCTTCGTTGCGCTCGATACCCGTCGTCGTCCTCACGACCTCCAAGGCGGAAGAGGACATCTACCGCACGTACGACCTCGGCGTAAACTCGTTCATCACCAAGCCCGTGCAGTTCGAGTCGCTCGTCGAGGTCATGAAGACGCTCGGCAAATACTGGTTCGAGATAGTGGAACTGCCCGACGCGGGCAACGCCTCCTGAAGACGCACACTGCGGCCATCAAAACCTCGTAAATGGAGACACTACCCATCAGAGTCCTGCTCGTTGACGACGACGAGGACGACTACGTGATGACGCGCGACATGCTGGCCGAACTCGGTCGCGGCGCGTTTCTCCTCGGCTGGGTCTCCTCCTACGAGGAGGCGCGCGAGGCGGTCGCACGCGGCGAGCACGACGTTTACCTTTTGGACTATCGCCTCGGCGAGAGGAGCGGGCTCGACCTTCTGCGCGAAGCGGGCGGCGAGAACTGCGCCGCGCCGATGATTCTGCTCACAGGGCAGGGCGGCGACGAGGTGGACACAGAGGCGTTGAGGGCGGGCGCGGCCGACTACCTCGTCAAGGGAAGCCTTGAGGCCGCGCTGCTCGGGCGTTCGATTCGCTACGCCGTCGAGCGCGCGCGTGCGTCGCGCGCCCTGCGCGAGAGCGAGGAGCGGTACCATCGTCTGGTCGAACTCTCACCGGACGCGATTCTCGTTCACGCCGACGGGGAGATAGTCTTCGTCAACGGCGCGGGCGTCAAACTCCTCGGGGCCGACACGCAGGAGCAGATAGTCGGCAGACCGATCAAGGAGTTCGTGCGCTGCGACCACCAGGACGGCATCGGGCGGAGGATTTACGGGGCCGCTGGCGACGCGGGCGACGCGGGCGACGCAGCCTTCCTCGAAGAGAAGTTGGTGCGTTCGGACGGGACGGAGGTGTGCGTCGAGGCGGCGGCCGTGCCCTTCATCTACAAGGAGAGGCCGGCGATTCAGGTCGTCGCGCGCGACATAAGCCGCCGCAAGCAGATGGAGGAGCGTCTGCTGCACGACGCCTTCCACGACGCGTTGACCGCGCTCCCGAACCGCGCCCTCTTCATGGATCACCTCAAACTCGCCGTCGAGCGCGCCAAGAGGCCCGAGAAGAAGTATCTCTTCGCAGTCCTCTTCCTGGACCTCGACCGCTTCAAGATTATCAACGACTCGCTCGGCCACACGATGGGCGACCAACTGCTCGTCACCACCGCCGCGCGCATACAGAAGTGCCTTCGACACCTCGACACGGTCGCGCGTTTCGGCGGCGACGAGTTCGCGGTACTCCTCGACGGCGTCGAGGACGTGAACGACACCATACGCGTCGCGCAGCGGCTACAGCGCGAGATAACCACGCCGATAAACGTCGGCGGCCACGAGGTCTTCACCTCCGTGAGCATCGGCATCGCGCTCTCGAACACAGGGTACGAGCGGCCCGAAGAGGTCTTGCGCGACGCCGACACGGCGATGTACCGCGCCAAGGCCGCGGGCAAGTCGCGCTACGAGATTTTCGACAAAGGCATGCACTCGCGCGCCGTCGCCCTCCTGAGATTGGAGACCGACTTGAGGCGCGCGGTCGAGCGAGAGGAGTTCGTCGTTCACTACCAGCCCATCGTGTCGCTCTTCGACGACTCGATTCAGGGCTTCGAGGCGCTGGTGCGCTGGCAACACCCGGAGCGAGGTCTGGTCACGCCGTCCGAGTTCATCCCCGTGGCCGAAGAGACGGGGCTCATCATCCCCTTAGGCCGTTGGGTGCTGCGCGAGTCATGCCTACAGATGCACCGCCTACAGGCGGCCTCCGCCGCGCGGCGACCCCTCTCGCTGAGCGTCAATCTCTCCGGAAAACAGTTCATGCAACCCGACCTCGTCGGTCAGGTCGAAGAGATTCTGCGTGAGACCGGATTCGACCCGCGTTGCCTTCAGTTGGAGATAACTGAAAGCTCGGTCATCGAGAACACGGAGACCGTGACGGAGATGCTGATGCAACTCCGCGCGCTCGGCATACGCCTCAGCATGGACGACTTCGGCACGGGCTACTCTTCCTTAAGCTACCTGCACCGCTTCCCCATCCACACACTGAAGATAGACCGCTCCTTCGTCAGCGGCGGCGACGGCGAGAACGAGATAGTCAGAACCATCATCATGCTCGCGCGAAACATGGGCATGGACATCGTCGCCGAAGGCGTCGAGACACAGGCGCAACTCGCATACCTCAAGGAACTGAAATGCGAGTACGGGCAGGGCTTCCTCTTCTCCCACCCGCTCGACATCGACACCGCCTGCAAGCTGCTGGAGAGCGCAGACCCCGGCGTAACGGACGTGCTGCAAGAACTGCGTTGAGGCCGGACGGACGCCGCGCAATCTTTCGGTAAATCGCCGACGACTCTTCGCCGCGGGCGATAATATCCGGTCGTTCTCACCAAGAATTACAACACAATCGACTTCTCGAATCGCCGACGTTCGGGGGCTTCTTCGCGGGCTTTACAGCCCTTTGACACCCCTGCGTTACGGCTCCTTGACACTTCTGTGAAAGTATGGATAATGCAAAACTTCGTGCAGGACGTGGCCCGTGGCCGTTGGCATCGTCTTGGGCCCGCTAAAGTACGAAGTTTGAGTTTGACAGTATAAATTTCCGTCACTGTCTCGCACCTTCCATAGAGTCTAACCTTCCGGGTTTTCCTTTGAAGTGTCACGGCAGCGTAGAGTTAATTTAACTGTTCCGCCCGAAGTCTCGGAGTGTACCTCCGCGACTCGTTCCGTTGCCCTACGGTGTATTTATAGAGCCCGGCACTCCGCGCGTCCTCGTACGTAGCCGGAGCAGCCGCCGATTACTCCGAAGTAATTCTCTCACGTTATCAATTTTCGAACCGGGGTTGGGAAGCTGTGCAGCCTGAATGACTGGGAAGAGCGACGACGTTTCACCCGCGATGCGGTAACTCTCCTTTAACCTGTCTCTCACACACAGAAACTAATCCGGCCGCCGCGCCTCGTGCGGGCACGCGTCCTACCATCTGTCAGTCCGCGCCCTGGAAAACCCTCGGGCACGGGCCGAGTTCTGCGGTAGAGCGCCCGTCGCGCGCAGCCCACCTACGTTCGATGTGGCCTCAAACTTGGCTGATTCTTCAGCATGTAACTCCAACTCCGCCCCTCCTCAACGACGCTGGCCGGAGGTAAGGAAAGATGATCGCCAATGAGATTAACGAAGCGACGAGCAATGAGATTAACGAAGCGACGGGCCACCCGCTGACCCCTATGCAGCAAGGAATGCTCTTCAACAGCCTCTACTCGCCGGACTCGGGCGTGGAGATCGAGCAGATGATCTGCACGCTCGACGAAGACCTCAACGTCTCGGCCCTCATGCGCGCGTGGGAGGATGTCGTCGCGCGGCACGACATCCTGCGCGTCGGCTACCGCTGGAAAGGGATCGCGGAGCCGCTCCAGCAGGTCGGGCCGCGCGTCGCCCTCCCCTGGGAGTCGCACGACCTGAGACGGGCCGCGCCCGCCGAGCAGCAGCGCCGCCTCGACGAGTACATCTCCGCAGACCGCCGACGCGGCTTCGACCTGAGCGCGGCACCCGTCATGCGCTTCGCGCTCTTCTGCCTCGGCGAAGAGAGCTACCGTCTCGTCTGGACGATCCACCACTCACTTATAGACCTGCGCGGCTTCATCGTCACCTTCCGCGAGGTCTTCGCCCTCTACGAAGCCTACGCGCGCGGCGCGGAGGTCGAACTGCCCGAGCCCGGCCGCTACTGGGACTACGTGGACTGGGTGACGCGCAGGGCCGACCACGCTGCCTCGTCGGAGCGCTTCTGGAGGGGGGCGCTCGAAGGGTTCGACTCGCCCACGCCGCTCCCGCAGGGGTTGCAGCGTTCGGACGCGGGCGCGCCCTCGGCGGGCGACTTCGGCGAGGTCTCGGGGTCGCTCTCGGAGGAGACGACCGCGCGGCTCAAGTCGCTGGCGGCCGAGAGCGGCATAACGCTCAGCGTCTTCGTGCTCGGCGCGTGGGCGCTGCTGCTGAGCAGGTACAGCGGGGAGAAGGACGTTGTATTCGGCACGACGCGCACGTGCCGCCGCTGGGGCCACTCAACGGAAGCAGACTGGTCGGTCGGGCTCTTCGTGAGCACGGTGCCGTTCCGCGCGCGCGTCCCCGAGGACGCGACGCTGCTCGAATGGCTGGGCGAACTTCGCGCGAGTTGGTCGGCGGCGGCCCGCCACGTGCACACCCCGCTCACGATGATTCGGGAGTGGAGCCGAATGCGGCGCGGCGCGCCCTTGTTCGAGAGCATCCTCGTGCATGCCCACGAGGAACTGAACACGACGCTGCGCGCGCTTGGGGGGGATTGGAGCCGCCGCAGCGTGCGCATCATCAACCAGACCGGCTTCCCGCTCACGCTCGCCTCCTACGGCGAGGAGAAGTTACTGCTCAGGCTCAAGTATGACGCGCTCCGCTTCGGCCAAGAGGTGCCCGCGCGCCTCCTCGAACAACTCCTTACCATCCTACGCGAGACGGCCGAGAACCCCTCGCGCAAAGTCTCTTCGCTCACGTTCCTGACGGACGAGGAGCTGCGCAGGCAGCTCGTCGAGTGGAACGACACCGCGTTCACCAAGCCGCACGGCCGATGCGTCCACGAGCTGGTCGAGGAGCATGCCGCGAAGGCTCCCGACGCCCTGGCGGTCGTCTGCGAAAGGGAGCGACTGAGCTACGCAGAGTTGAACGAGAGGGCAAACCGCCTCGCTCATCACCTGCGTCGTCTCGGAGTCGGGCCGGAGACGCGCGTTGGCGTGTTGATGAGTCGGGGCACGGAGATGGTCGTCTCGCTGCTCGCCATCCTCAAGGCGGGCGGCGCTTACGTGCCCTTAGACCCTGAGTACCCGCGCGAGCGCCTCGGCTTCATGCTCGAAGACGCGGGCATGGAGTTCCTCATCACATTCAGCCATCTGCGCGAACGTCTGGACGCGTCGGGCGTGCAGACTTTCTGCCTCGACACGGACTGGCAGAGGGTTGGTGTCGGGCCGTGCGAAGACCCCCGGCCCCTCGCGCTCGCGGGCAACGCGGCCTATGTCATCTATACCTCCGGCTCGACCGGCGCGCCGAAGGGTGTGGTCGTGTCTCACGAGAGTTTGATGAATCTGGCGGCGTGGAACCGACGCGTGTGCGGGCTCGTCGGCAGCGACCGCGCGACGCTGACTGCGGGCGTGGCCTTCGACGCGTCTGTGCTCGAACTGTGGCCCTGCCTTGCGGCGGGCGCGAGCCTGCACGTGCCGGACGAGGAGACGCGCGCCGTGCCCGAGGAGTTGCTGCGCTGGCATGCGCGACAGGGCATCACGGTCAGCTTCATGACGACGCCTCTGGCCGAGGCGCTGATGGCAGAGGCCGAGCCGGATGGACTTGTGTTGCGTGTGTTGCAGACGGGCGGCGACAGGCTGCGAAGCCGCGGCGGTGCGACGCGCAGCTACGCACTCTTGAATCTCTATGGGCCGACGGAATGCACGGTGTTGGCGACGTGCGCGTCTGTGTCGAAGGGCGAGGGCGGCACCCCGACCATCGGGAGGCCGATAGCGAACACGCAGGTCTACGTGCTCGACGGGGCGTTGGAACTGTTGCCGGTCGGCGCGCAGGGCGAACTCTATGTGGGAGGCGTCGCCGTTGCGCGCGGCTATCTCAATCGACCATCGCTGACCGCCGAGAGATTCATCCCCGACCCGTTCTCTCTGGAGGCTGGCGGGCGACTCTACAGGACGGGCGACGTGGTGCGCTGGCTCGCTGACGGAGAGTTGGAGTTCATAGGCCGCGCGGACAATCAGGTGAAGGTGCGCGGCCTCCGAATAGAGTTGGGTGAGATAGAGACGGCGCTGGCGGCACATGATTCGGTGAGAGATTGCATCGTGTTGGCGAGAGAGGATGAGCCGGGAGACAAGCGCCTCGTCGCTTACGTCGTGGCGGCGGATGGTGGTAGGTCGTCAGTCGTTATAAGCGCGGCGGAACTGCGTGCATTCCTCAAGGAGCGCCTGCCCGAGTACATGGTGCCTTCGGCGTTCGTCATGTTGGAGGCGCTGCCCATCAACGCCAACGGCAAGGTAGATCGCAAGGCTCTGCCTGAGCCCGATTCTTCATGGTCGGCGGCGAGCGAATACGTCGCGCCGCGCGATGAGGTCGAAGAGGCGCTGTGCGAGGTCTGGGCCGAAGTGCTGCGCGTCGCGCGTGTGGGCGTGCATGACAACTTCTTCGAGTTGGGCGGCCACTCGCTCAAGGCCACGCAGGTCGTCTCGCGCCTGCGTCGCGACATGCAGGTGACGCTGCCTGTGCGAAGCCTGTTCGCGTCGCCCACGGTCGCGGAGTTCGCGCCGCTGGTCGAGAGCACTCTGCTTGAGGAGATAGGGCTGATGAGTGAGGAGGAGGCCGAGTGTATGGCCTCCGAGTAGGGCATTTGTCGTCGGATTAGTGACGAGGAGGGGCGTTGGATGGCGACTGAGTTATCGAAGCTTTCGGCGGCGAAGCGTGCGGTCTTCGAGAAGAGGCTGCGCGGGCGGCTCTCGAAGGGCGCGCCCGAGGGGCAGCTCGTCCGCCGCGCGCGGCAGTCGCACACGCCACTCTCCTTCGCGCAGCAGCGTCTGTGGTTCCTCTATCAGCTTGAGCCCGACACGCCCTTCTATAACATCTCGCGCGTCTTCTTCCTCTCGGGCTCGCTTGACGCGCGCGCGTTGGGGCGAAGCCTCGACGAAGTCGTACGTCGCCACGAAATACTCCGCACGAGTTTCGTAGAGGTTGACGGAGAGCCTTCGCAGGTCGTCGCGGAGGCGCGGCCCGGTGCGCTGCGTGTGATAGACCTGCGTGCGCTGACGGAGGCCGAGCGCGCGTGCGAAGTCGAGCGGCTCTCGACGGAGCAGGCGCGGCTCCCCTTCGACCTGACGCGAGGCCCGCTGCTGCGCGCGCTCCTGCTGCGCCTCGGCGACGAAGAGGCCGCGCTCGTCCTCACAGTCCATCACATCATCGCGGACGGCTGGTCGATGGACGTTCTCTTCCGCGAACTCGGCGCGCTCTACGAGTCGTTCGGCGCGGGCGAGGAGGCGACGCTCGCGGAGTTGCCCGTGCAGTACGCGGACTACGCGCTCTGGCAGAGAGGCCGTCTCGACGGCGAACTGTTGGAGACGCAGCTCGCTTACTGGCGGCGAAGGCTCGCGGGCCATCTCCCCGTCCTGGAACTTCCGACCGACCGGCCGCGCCCCGCCGTCAAGACCTTCGGCGGCGCGCAGTGTTCGCTCGTGCTTTCAGAAGCGCTCTCCGACTCGCTGCGCGAACTCGGCAGGCGCGAGGGCGCGACGCTCTTCATGACGCTCCTCGCGTCCTTCAAGGCGCTGCTTCATCACTACACGAGGCAGACGGACATCGTCGTCGGCAGCCCCATCGCCAACCGCAATCAGGTCGAGGCCGAAGGGCTCATAGGCTTCTTCGTCAACACGCTCGCGCTTCGCACAGACCTCTCGGGCGACCCGACCTTCAGCGAACTGCTCGCGCAGGTGCGCGAGGGCACGCTCGGCGCACACGAACATCAGGACGTGCCGTTCGAGAAGGTCGTGGAGAGCTTGCAGGCGGAGCGGAGCCGGAGCCACACGCCCGTCTTTCAGGCGATGCTCGTACTGCAAAACGCGGGCGGCGAGTCTCTGAAGTTGAAGGGGCTGAAGCTGCGTACGCGCGACGTTGATAACGGCACGTCGAAGTTCGACATGACGCTCACGCTTGAAGACGACGGGCGGGAGTTGACGGCGGCGCTTCGCTACAGCACAGACCTCTTCGACGCGGAGACGGCCGAGCGGATGCTTCGCCACTTCAAGACGCTTCTCGAAGGCGTCGCGTCAGACTCGGGCCGACGCCTCTCGGAATTGCCGCTGCTCGACGAAGAAGAGGAGCGGCGCGTGGTCGCCGAATGGAACGACACGCGCGCGGACTACACGCGCGCCTGCGTCCACCAACTCTTCGAGCAGCGGGCCGCCGAAACGCCTGATGCCCTCGCGGTCGTCTGCGAAAGGGAGCGACTGACCTACGCAGAGTTGAACGAGAGGGCAAACCGCCTCGCTCATCACCTGCGTCGTCTCGGAGTCGGGCCGGAGACGCGCGTTGGCGTGTTGATGAGTCGGGGCACGGAGATGGTCGTCTCGCTGCTCGCCATCCTCAAGGCTGGCGGCGCTTACGTGCCCTTAGACCCTGAGTACCCGCGCGAGCGCCTGTCGTTCATCAGCGAAGATGCAGGGTTCAGTCTGCTGCTCGCGCAAGGGGCTACGGCGGGCGAGCTATCGCTGCCCGGCGTCGGCGTGTTCGACGTGGACGGCGTTCGGGAACTGACGGCGGGAGAGAGCGTCGAGAACCCGACCGCGCAAGCCTCGCCGGAGAACCTCGCATACATCATCTACACGTCGGGCTCGACGGGGCGGCCGAAGGGCGTGATGATCGAGCACGGGAGCTTCGCCAACTATCTCCACTGGGTCAACGGCGGCGAGCCGAGCGCGTCGCTGCGCCACCTGCCGTTCACGGGCAGCCTGAGCTTCGACGCCTCGCTCAAGCAACTCTTCGCGCCGCTGCTGCGCGGCGGAGAGGTGCGGATTCTGAGTAACGAGGTCGCGCGCCAGCCCGAACAACTCGTGCGAGAGTTCGCAGCGCGCGCGGAGGTCGGATTCAACTGCGTCCCCTCGATGTGGGAGGCCATGCTGAGCGTCATAGAGTCCGGCGGGCACGCGGCCGACCTCGGCGGCCTCACGAGTCTCGTCGTCGGCGGCGAGCGTTTGAGCGCGGAGCTTGTGGACAGAACGTTCAAGGCGCTGCCGCACCTCAGACTCTGGAACTTCTACGGGCCGACGGAGGCGACCGCGAACGCAACCTTCGCCAGCATCAAACACAAAGACGAGATAAGCATCGGCCGCCCTCTTCAGAACACGCAGGTCTACGTCCTCGACGCGCGCATGCGTCCCGCGCCCGTGGGCGTCCCCGGCGAGTTGTACGTCGGCGGCGTCGGCGTCGCACGCGGCTACCTGAACCGCCCCTCGCTCACGGCCGAGAAGTTCGTGCCCGACACGTTCTCTAATGAACCCGGCGCGAGGCTCTATCGCACGGGCGACGTTGTCCGACGACTCTCGGACGGGCGCATAGAGTTCATCGGCCGCGCCGACGACCAGGTGAAGGTGCGCGGCTTCCGCATTGAGCTTGGAGAGATAGAGGCGGCTCTCTCGTCGCACGAGTCTGTGAGGGACTGCGCGGTGGTTGCGCGCGAGGACAGGCCGGGCGACGTGCGTCTCGTCGCCTACGTCGTGGCCGCCGATGCGTGTAAGCCGTCGGCGGGCGAGCCGGTAGTTGTAGCGTCGGAGCTGCGAGGGCACCTTAAAGAACGCCTGCCCGAGTACATGGTGCCTTCGGCCTTCGTCATGTTGGACGCGCTGCCGCTCAACGCCAACGGCAAGGTTGACCGAAAGGCTCTGGCCGCGACTCCCGCGACACAGGCGGACGCGTGCGACTCGTACGTCGCGCCGCGCGACGCGACCGAGGAGATGATCGCGGGCGTATGGGCCGAGGTCTTGCGCGTCGAGCGCGTGGGGGCGCACGACGACTTCTTCGCGCTCGGCGGCCACTCGCTCAAGGCCACGCAGGTCGTCTCGCGCCTGCGCAGACTCTTCAGCGTCGAGTTACCTTTGCGCGCCCTCTTCGCCGCTCCGACCGTGGCCGAGTTGGCCGGAAGCGTCGAAGCCTTACGCGCCACAGGCGCATCCACGCTCCCACCCGTGAGCCGCGCGTCGAGGGATGAAGGCGGTCTGCCTCTCACCTTCGCGCAGCAGCGTCTCTGGTTCATAGACCAACTTGAGCCCGGCGCGACCACCTACAACATCCCGAGCGTCATATGCCTCAAGGGGCCGCTCGACCTGAGGGCTCTGGAAGAGACTCTGAGCGAGATCGTGCGCCGCCACGAGATACTGCGCACGACCTTCCGCGCCGAAGGCGGGCAGCCTTCGCAGTTCATCACGCCCGCGCGCCCGTCGGCGCTCGACCTCCAAGACCTGAGTGATTCGCTTGAGCCCGAGGCGTTGGCCGAGCGGCTCGCGTTGGAGGAGGCGCAACGCCCCTTCGATCTGACGCGTGGGCCGCTGCTGCGCCCGTCCCTTCTGCGGCTCGAAGAGGAGACGCACCTGTTGTTGCTGACGATGCACCACATCGTCTCGGACGGTTGGTCGTCGGGCGTGTTGATGAGGGAGGTGTCGGCGCTCTACACGGCCTTCCGCGCGGGCCAACAATCGCCGCTGCCCGAATTGGAGATACAGTACGGCGACTACGCCGTGTGGCAGCGCACATGGCTCGACGGCGCGGCGCTGGAAGACTCGCTCGCGTACTGGAAGGGCCAACTGTCGGGCGCGCCTTCATCTCTTGAACTACCCTCGGACAGGCCACGCCCCGCGGTGCGCAGCCACAGAGGCGCGGCCGTCAACTTCGCTCTGCCCGAAACTCTCGGCGAGAGGCTGCGAGAGCTTGCGCGTCGCGAAGGCGTGACGCTCTACATGCTCCTGCTCGCGGCGTGGCAGACGCTCCTGATGCGCTATACCGGACAGGAGGATATCGTCGTCGGCTCTCCCGTAGCGGGAAGAACGCGCGCCGAGACCGAAGCCCTCATAGGCTTCTTCGTCAACACGCTCGTGCTCAGGACTGACCTCTCCGGAGACCCTACGTTCAAGGAGTTATTAGGTCGAGTCAGGGAGGTCTGCCTCGGCGCGTACGCGCATCAGGAAGTCCCCTTCGAGAAGGTCGTCGAGGAGCTTGCGCCGGAACGTAGCCTGAGCCACACGCCTCTATTTCAAGTGGCGCTCACGCTTCACAACGAGCCTGTGGAGACTCGGCAGCTCGACGGCCTCACGGCCGAGCCCTTCCTCGTCGAGCCGGGCACTTCAAAGTTCGACCTCTCGCTGGCGCTCGTCGAGCGCGGCGCGGCGTTGACGGGAACGCTTCGCTACAGCACAGACCTCTTCGACGCGGGGACGGCCGAGCGGATGCTTCAACACCTGCGGCGTCTGCTTGAGGGCGCGGCGGACGACGCGGGCAAACGCCTCTCACGGCTGCCGCTGCTGACCGACGACGAAGAGCGTGAGGTCATAGTCGAATGGAACGACACGAAGGTCGAGCGGACTTGGCCTGAGCGTCTACATCAACTGTTTGAAGCACAGGCCGCCGAGACGCCCGACGCGCGGGCCGTCGTCTGCGAAGACGCGGAGCTGACCTACGCGGAATTGAACTCGCGCGCCAACCGGCTCGCGCGCCACCTGCGACGCATGAGGGGCGTGGGCCTTGAGTCGCGCGTCGGCGTGCTGATGCGGCCGTGCGCGGAGATGTTCGTAAGCCTGCTCGCCGTGCTGAAGGCGGGCGGCGCTTACGTCCCCTTCAGCACCGAGACTCCCGTCAAGCGTCTCTCCTTCATGCTCGAAGACGCGCGCGTCTCGCTGCTCCTGACGAACTCTGAATCGGCCGACGCCGCGCGCGACTGCGCGCAGCCGACGCTTCTGCTCGACGCCGAGCGCGAGCGCATCGACGCCGAGTCGGACGAAGACCTCCGCGTCGAGGTATGCGCGGAGAATCTCGCATACATCATCTACACCTCCGGCTCGACGGGGCTGCCGAAGGGCGTCGGCGTCTCGCACCGAGCCATCTGCAACCGAATCGCTTGGGGGCAGCACGCATATCCTCTGCTCTCCACCGACCGAGTTCTACAGGGCGCGGCCTTCGTCTTCGACTTCTCCGTGTGGGAGATATTCGCGCCGCTCGCAGCGGGCGCGTGCGTCGTCGTACCCGCGCCGGGCGGGATGCAGGACTGCGCGTACTTAGTCGGGCTGATAGCGCGTCGGCGCGTCAGCGTCGCGCACTTCGTCCCGACGCTCTTCCAGATGTTTCTGGACGAGAAGGGCGTCGAAGAGTGCGAGAGCCTACGCCTCGTCTTCTGCGGCGGCGAGGCGCTATCCGCGTCGCTGCAAGAGCGTTTCTTCGCGCGCTTCGAGGCGGAGCTTTACAACCAGTACGGCCCGACCGAGGCGGCCGTGGACGCGACCTTCTGGCGCTGCACGCCGGACTCTGCGCGCGCCGCGGTGCCCATCGGCCGCCCCATCTTCAACACGCAAATCTACCTGCTCGACCGATGCATGCAGCCCGTGCCGCCCGGCGCACTCGGCGAGCTGCACATAGGCGGCGTGGGCCTCGCGCGCGGCTACTTCGGACGCGCGGCGCTCACGGCCGAGAGGTTCATCCCCGACCCGTTCTCGACGGAGGCGGGCGCGCGTCTCTACAGGACGGGCGACCTCGCGCGCCACCTCGAAGGCGGGGCCGTAGAGTTCGCGGGACGCATCGACCAACAGGTAAAAGTCCGAGGCCAACGCATCGAGTTGAGCGAGGTCGAGCACGCACTATCCCTGCATCCTTCCGTGCGCGAATCGGCGGTCGTCGTTCGCGAGGACGAGCGCGCTGAGAAGCGTCTGGTCGGCTACGTAGTCCCGCGCGAGGGGCAGACGCCCAACGCGAGCGAGCTTCGCTCCTTCCTCAGAGAGAGGCTGCTCGAATACATGGTGCCTTCGGCCTTCGTCGTGCTGGACAGACTGCCGTTGACGGTCAACGGCAAGCTCGACGCTGGCGCGCTGCCCGCTCCCGATCAGACTCGGCCGGAACTCGACGGCGGCTTCGTCGCGCCGCGCACCGAGACTGAAGAGGTCTTGGCCGCGGCGTGGGCGAAGGTCTTGAGGCTAGAGCGCGTCGGAGTTCGCGACAACTTCTTCGACCTTGGCGGTCATAGCTTGCTCGCCACGCAGCTCATCTCCGCCGTACGCGACCTCTTCCGTGTAGAGCTTCCGCTGCGGAGCCTCTTCGAGTCGCCGACGGTCGAAGGGATGGCGGAGGCGCTCGTCAGACACGAGCCCGCGCAGGGCCACGTCGCGGCGCGCGCGCGCCTGCGGCGTAAGCTCGAACGTATGTCGCCCGAAGAGGTTCGGGCCGCGCTCGAAGGTAAGAGAAAGGCGAAAGGGGAAGTGAATTCGTGAACGCGAACCAGTTGTCCGACGAGGCGGCCGAGATGGAGGAACTCCTCGCGCTCCTTCTGGAAGAGGAGGAGGGCGAGGGCGCGCACGCCTTGAGTGTCATAGGGAAGAGGGATGGCGCGGGCGACGCGCCGCTCTCCTTCTCGCAACAGCGCCTATGGTTCCTCACGCAGCTAGACCCGGCCTGCTTCCTCTACAACATCCCGCGCGCGATTCGTCTAAGCGGCGTTCTCAATATCGCGGCGCTTGAGCGCGCTCTCAACACAATCGTCAGCCGCCACGAGAGCCTTCGCACGAGCTTCGTCGTGCGCGACGGTCAACCCTTCCAGACGGTCGCGGACGCGCGTGTGCTGTCATTGGCTGTTCGAGACCTCGGCGGCATGCCGCCCGCCGAGCGCGCGGCGGAAGTCCGTCGTCTGGTCGCGGAAGAGGCACGCAGTCCGTTCGATCTGCAACAGCCGCCGCTACTGCGCGCGGGCCTCTTGCGTCTCGCCTCGGACGAGCACGTGCTGCTGTTGACGACGCACCACATCGCCTCCGACGGCTGGTCGTCGGGCGTGCTGTTGGGCG
>JBJMGR010000061.1:0-7861 GCA_045807805.1 Pyrinomonadaceae bacterium
CACACTTTCCTAAAAAACCCACTTACTAAATGCCTCGCAAGGCGAGCTTCTGCCCCAACTTGATACCCACTCCCGTGTGGTTGTAGACCACGTCGAGGATGACCTCGATGCCTTCGCGGTGGAGCGTCTTCACCATCGTCTTGAACTCGGAGACCTGCTGCCCCATCGTCCCCGAAGAAGAGTAGCGCACGTCGGGCGCGAAGAAGCCGACCGAGTTGTAGCCCCAGTAGTTCGTCAGGCCGCGGTCTTGAATGAACTTGTCCGAGATGAACTGGTGGACGGGCATCAGCTCCACGGCCGTGATCCCGAGCCCGCGCAGGTACTCCACGACCGAAGGGTGCGCGAGCCCCGCGTATGTGCCGCGCAACTCCTCGGGCACGTCCGGGTGAAGCTTGGTGAAGCCCTTGACGTGAAGCTCGTATATGAGCGTCTTGTGCCAGGGCGTGCGCGGGCGCACATCGTCGCCCCAACTGAAGGCCGGATCGACGACGACGCACTTCGGGACGTACGGCGCGCTGTCGCGCTCGTCGAAGGAGAGGTCCGCGGCCGGGTCGCCTATCTGGTAGCCGAATACCGAATCGTCCCATACGACGTTGCTCGCGACGGCCTTCGCGTAAGGGTCAATCAGGAGCTTGTGCGGGTTGAAGCGGTGGCCGCCCAGCGGCTCGTATGGGCCGTGGACGCGGTAGCCGTAGAGCTGTCCGGGCCGCGCCTCTGGAAGGTACGCGTGCCACACCAAGTCTGTGTGCTCGGTCATCCGCACGCGCGCGGCTTCACGCGTCGTGTCCGAAGGGTCGAAGAGGCAAAGCTCGACGCCCGTTGCGTGCTCGGAGAAGAGCGCGAAGTTGACGCCCGCGCCGTCCCACGTCGCGCCCAGCGGGTACGGATGTCCGGGCCAGACCTTCATTCAAAGCTCCAAATCTTCTTCATACTTTTGACAGCAGCGCGACGGGCAGCGGCGCTAAGACTTCGGACAGGCGAAGCGTGCCGCCGTCGCGAGCGTCGAACTCTCGGCCCGTGAAAGCATCGCGCCAGCGACCCGCGCCCGACTCGCCGAGCGGCAGAACGGTCTCGCCCCACGCCTCCGCGTTCAACGAAAGCGGCCCCTCACGTCCGACGCCGAGGCGCGTGAAGAAGCGCGCCGCGATTGCCACGCAAGCCTCATCATTGTGTGCGCGCGCGAAGGCCAGGACGTTCTCGGCGCGGCGGCCCCGCGCGTTGAGCGGCGCGTATTCGCCGCGCGAGAAAAGCTCCGCGCGCTCGCGTCGGAAGTTCAGAGCGCGCGTGGTCACGTACATCTTGACGCGGCCGTCCTCGGGCCGCTCCAACAACTCTTTGACGAAGGCCGTCGCGTCGCCCGCGCCCGCCTCGCGCAGTGACGCGAGGAGCGCGAGGCGTTGCTCGTAGTCAACCTGTCTGCGGTTGTCCGGGTCAACGAGCGTGAAAGACCAAAGCTCCGTGCCCTGATAGAGGTCGGGCACGCCGGGAGAGGCAATCTTGAGTAGAGTCTGCGAGAGCGAGTTGAGGGCTCCCGCGCGCGCGGGCGTGCGTGCGAACTCCGAGAGGTCTTCGATGAAGGCGGCGCTTCTTTCGGGGTCGAGTATGAGAGCGACGAACTCGCGAACGGCCCGCTCGTAATGCTCGTCCGTGTTTATCCAGCTCGTGTGGAGCTTCGCCTCCTTCAGAGCCTTCTGCATGTAGTCCTGCAAGCGCGACGTGTATTCAGCACGCCCGCCCGTGTCCGACGGCGCGAGCGGCCAGGTGCCGACGAGCGTCTGGTAGAGAAGATACTCCTCGTTCGCGTCGGGCGCTTCCGAGCCCTCGACCGTCGCCTTGAGCGCGTGGTTCAACTCGCGCCAGCGATAGACGGCGCGGTTCCACTCCTCGGGCATCTCGGAGAGCACGTTGATGCGCGCGCGCGTGTCCTCGCCGCGCTTGGTGTCGTGCGTCGAGGTCGCAGAGAGCGAGTGCGGCCAGGACTCCTGACGGTCGCGGTTGCGCTCGTGGAAGCGCTCGGCCGAGATGCCTATGAGCGCGGGCTCGCCGCCGACTTCGTTCAGGGAGGCGAGCGGGTAGAAGCGGTAGAAGGCCGTGTCTTCAAGCCCCTTCGCGGTGACGGGGCTCGTTAACTGCTGGAAGCGCAGGACGAAGTCGCGCCGCTCCGCGCGCTGCCCCGGCGTCAGCCCGCGCGGGTCGTTTAGCAGAAGCAGCGAGCCTATGAAGTCGAAGATAGAGGCGTCCTGCGTAGGGTTGCGGCGTCGCGCGGCGCGCACGGCCGCGTTGATGTTGAGGCGGTCGTCGGGGCTGACCGAAGGTTGCGTGCGGCGTATGTAGCTTCGATAGACGGGGAAGCACGCGATGATTTCGGTGAGCGCGTGGTGGAGGCTGTTCTGCGTGAAGTCGCGCGTGTACCGGTGCCGCTCGGCGATGCGCGTGAGCCCGCGCGAGAGCACGTAGAGTTCCGAAGACATCGCCGCTTTGAGTATCAGGCGCTTGCACTCGTACACGATGTCCGAGAAGCGCGCGGACTCGCCCGTGAACTCCGCGTAAAGCTCCCGGAAGGCTTGCGCGTTCGAGGCGTCAACGAAGACGCCGTTCAGAAGATTCATGAACTCGTAGCCGGTCGTGCCGTGCACGGGCCAGTCGCGCCGCAGAAGCTCGTCGTGCCCGAGAATCTTCTCGACGACGACGTAGAACTGCGCACGGCCCGAGACGGCCGACGCGTTCTCGCGAGCGCCGCGCTCCTCCGCGCCGCCCTGCGCATGTGCATCGGTCGTCGTGTCGGCGCGCCTCCGACGCGCGGACGCAGCGGCCTCGCGCTGCAAGTCCGCGAGATACTTGAAGGGGTCTAAGAGCCCGTCAACGTGGTCAACGCGCAGGCCCGTCACGAGCCCCTGCCGCGCGAGCCGGAAGACGACCTCGTGAACGGCGTTGAAGACGGGGCGCTCTTCGACGCGCACGGCCGCAAGCTCGTTCACGTCGAAGAAGCGCCGGTAGTTTATCTCGTCGGCGGCGACGCGCCAGAAGCTCAGGTGGTATGCCTGCTCGCTTATAAGCTCTTCGAGCAGGTCGAAGCTCTCGGGACGGCCCGCCTCGCCGTTGAAGCGTTGAAGAGCTTCGTGTATGGCCGCGCGAATCTCGTTGCTCTCCTTGACGAGGTTCGAGAGGCGGCGTCGCACGACCTCTCGCTCGCGCCGACGCTCGCGCATGCGCGCGGGGTCTGTCTCGGTGCGCGGGGGCAGGTGCATGAGCGCCGTCTCGATGCTCTCAAGCTCTAAGACGGAAGGGTTCGACTCTTCGAGCAGCGCGCGCGCGCCTTCTACGGCGAGGCGCAGGACGCGCGCGGAGGTGCGCGGCGCGACGGGCAGGCTCGTCGCCCAGTAGTTGATGTAGAACGCGCCGTCGCGGTATGTGACGCGAAGCTCCTGCTTCTCCAGAACGCGTCCGAAGCGGTCGCCGAGTATCGGGAGCAGCACGCGGTTTCGGAGCGCGGGGTTCGGCGGGTTCCAGTCGAGGTCGAAGTAGCGCGCGAAGGCGGAGCCGGGGCCATTCTCCAGAACGTCCTGCCACCACTCGTTCAGAGAGTCCGCGATCGACATGTGGTTCGGCACCACGTCAACCAGAAGGCCCATGCCCCGCGCCCTAAGCTCGCGCGCGAACTCGACGAGCTGCTCCTCGCCGCCTAGCTCGGGGTTCACCTGCGAATGGTCGATGATGTCGTAGCCGTGCGGGCTGCCGGGCCGCGCGCGAAGGATGGGCGAAGAGTAGCAGTCGGTTATGCCGAGTTCCGCGAAGTAGTCGACGAGCGTGCGTGCGCGCGCGAAGGTGAAGGCTTCGTTGAACTGAAGCCTGTATGTCGAGCCGGGTATACGCGCCTGCACGGTCGTCTCGTTCTCCGCACGCCCAACCCAAACCGGCGTGAGCGTGGCCGAGCCGGGGGAGAGCCCCGGACTGAAGCTTTTTAAATCGAATGCGTGTCGAAATGATAACATGCGGCCGAAGGGGCGCTTCAGCGCGCTAACGTACAGCCAGGGAGGATGAGAGGCACGGGCCGTCTCTCAGCCTACGTCATCGAAAACCGGCGCGGCCTTCGTCTACGGTTGACGAAGGCCGCGCCTCTTCTTACCCCTTACTTTTACCCTTCGACTTCCGCGCCGCGCGCACGCGCGTCTAACATGTCGTTGAAGCCTTCGGCGACGGGAGATGTGTGATAAGAGGAAGCCTTCCTCTTATCACTTATCCCTCCTTTATTATCTCGCGGATGGCGTCGTAGACGGCGCGGACGGAGGAGCGGTCTAGCTCCTTCGCGTCTTCGGAGAGCTGTTCGTAGGGAACCATCAACTCCTCGCCCGACTCCGACCTGCGCGAGGTGAAGCCCCGCGCGCGCTTCGCCTCCATCCAAGCCTCGTGAACTTTCGCGGAGACCTCTTCAATGTCAGGTAGGTTCATACTCTCCCCCGCCCCTTTCAGCTTCCGGCCGCCTGCCCCGCGGCCGCGTCGCCGTCGCGCTTGCTCATAGGCACGTAGTCGCGCGTGCGCTGCCCGAGGTAGACCTGTCGCGGGCGCGCGATCTTCTGCTCGGGGTCTTCCAGAAGCTCGCTCCACTGAGCGAGCCAGCCCGACGTGCGCGGTATGGCGAAGAGGACGGGGAACATGTCCACGGGGAAGCGCATCGCGCGGTAGATAATCCCGGAGTAGAAGTCCACGTTCGGGTAGAGGCGGCGCTTGACGAAGTACTCGTCTTCGAGCGCGATGCGTTCGAGTTCGAGCGCGAGGTCTAGGAGCGGGTCGCGGCCCGTCACCTCGAAGACCTCGTAGGCGATCTGCTTGATGATGCGCGCGCGCGGGTCGTAGTTCTTATAGACGCGGTGGCCGAAGCCCATCAGACGGAACTCGCCCGCCTTCACCTTCTTTATGTACTCGGGCACGCGGTCTACCGAGCCTATCTCGTTGAGCATCTTCAAGACGGCCTCGTTCGCGCCGCCGTGTAGCGGGCCGTAAAGGGCGGCTGCCGCGCCCGCGAGCGCCGAGTAAGGATCGGTCTCGGCCGAGCCTATCGAGCGCATCGCGTTCGTAGAGCAGTTCTGCTCGTGGTCTGCGTGGAGTATGAAGAGGACGGAGAGCGCGCGCTCCAAAACGGGGTTCGGCTCGTACTTGAGTTCCGTCGTCTTGAACATCATGTTGAGGAAGTTGCCCTCATAACTCAGGTCGTTGTCCGGGTACGAGTAGGGGAGGCCGATGCGGTGCCGGAACGCGAAGGCCGCGATGGTCGGTGCCTTCGCGATGAGGCGGTAAATCTGCTTCTGACGGCAGACCTCGTCGCGGATGTTCTTCGACTCGGGGTAGAAGGTCGAGAGCGCGGCGACCATCGCCTCGAACATGCCCATCGGGTGCGCGCTGTGGTGGAAGCCGTCCAAGACCTTCTTGATATTCTCGTTGATGAAGGTGTGGTGCGTGATGTTCCACGTCCATTCCTTCAACTGCTCCCCGGTCGGGAGTTCGCCCTTGAGGAGCAGGTATGCGACTTCGAGATAGTTGCTCTGCTCGGCGAGCTGCTCGATGGGGTAGCCGCGATATTCGAGTATGCCGCGGTCGCCGTCGATGTATGTGATTGTGCTCTTGCACGACGCGGTGTTCATAAACGCCGGGTCGTAGGTCATCAGCCCGAAGTCTTCGGCGTCGTCGGTCTTAATCTGCCGCAAGTCCATCGCACGGATGGTGCCGTCTGTGATAGGCACCTCGTACTGACGGCCCGTGCGGTTGTCCGTGATGGTCAAGGTATCTTTGTGGCTCGCGCTCATGGCAATCCTTCCCCTCCCGTCCAAGCGTCCAATTTTTCCAGCGGGTTTGATTCGCTACTAGCATAGAGCCTTTCTCGTATTTGCTCAAAGGCGGTGCGTGGGTCTTCTATCAGGTCGCGCCGCTCTTCGAGGCAGACGGATAGCCTTACGCCGCCCGTCCCCATCCCACAAAAGCTCTTCCGCTCGCCCGGCGGCCCCCGGAACGTCGTTGAAGGAATTCTTGGATGCGCGTCTAAGTGCGTTGCGGCATCGGCGTTTGAGGACGGATGAGAGCGAGAATCAGGGTGCCGACAGCGCTGCAAAATTTGCAGCAAAACCTAAAGCCAACAAATACGCATCAGCGCCGCGAGCAAAGACGAATATTTCTATTGCTTACGCGCGCCAGCGGGCTTAATCTCTCGCCCCGTGAGAGCCTCCTCGTCGGCTTACAAGCAATCCCCGGCAGTCCGGCGCTCACCCGAAGTCACGTCAAGACACACAGCTAGTTGGCCGCCGCGGTTCCTAATTTCGCGACAGCCACTAAAGGAATCGAGCTAGGGGCGGGGTTCTGTCGAAGGCACGCGTGAAGAAGCGAGCACGCGCGCCGACTCACAGGACGGAAAGGGGTTCACCCGCCCCTACCCAATTTTCCCGCGCCCCTCGGCGCGGCACACTAAGGAGCTAGAACAGCGACAGCACGCTCTCAATCAAAGCCACCGCAGCGTCCGTCACCGAACCCCCGGCCGCCTCCGCGTCGGCATTCATAGTACTGATGTCACCAGCGACGCCAGTGTGTATGTCGCCAGCAACCGTGGTGTGTATGTCACCATCAGTATTCGCCGGAGGTGGCGCGCCCATAGTTGTTATGTCCCCTGCGAAAGCAGGGAGGGTTAAAGTGGTCACCAACACTACAGCCGCGAAGAGTTGTCGTAAGGGTCTCATGATGTTCTCCTGAATCGTGAAGTTGTGGGTTGTAACGGGCGGCGTGGTGGAATCCTTACCGGGCCGTCATAAACGAGTTGCGACAGCGCATTTTAACACCGTGGCGTGTTCATCTGCGTCTCTACTAAACCGCCGACTCTTCTCCTGTCGGCTAAGAGGAGGAAGGTACGCCTCACATGACTTCTGTAAATCAACTGTTTCACCAGATAAACGATCCGAGTCTCACGTATGAAGAACGCGCACGGCTGCGTTGCCAGCTAGCCAAAGAGCTTGAAGACATGGGCAACTACGAAGCAGCACGCCAAGCTATGGGTGATTTATGGTCACGTGTTGGCGAACGGCCTGTGCTAGATGCCCTCAGTTCCACGACAGCGGCGGAAGTGCTTTTGCGCGTTGGTGCTCTGACGGGATGGATAGGCAGCATTAAGCAGATTGATAAGTCACAGGAATTGGCTAAGAACCTGATTAGCGAAAGCATCGCAAGGTTCGAAGCATTAAAGAATGAAAAGAAAATAGCCCAAGCGCAGATAGAACTCGGCCCGTGCTATTGGCGTGAAGGCGCTTTTGATGAAGCAAAGGTCGTATTTGCTGAAGCTTTAAGTCGACTCACCAGTGATGATGGCGAGCTTAGAGCTGTGGCTTTACTACGAAGTGCTGCCATTGAAAAGGTAAGTAATAGATTAAGTGATGCGCTATGTCTTCTTACGGAGGCCGCACCACTGTTCGAGGTAAGCAACAACCATACTGCGAGAGGAAGATTCCACAACGAGTTCGGTACGGTGCTCAAGAACTTAGGCGCTGTTGAGCAGCGGAGTGATTATATAGATCGCGCACTGATTGAGTACGCGGCAGCCAGTTATCACTTTGAGCAGGCAGGTCACAGTCGTTATCAAGCTTGTGTAGAGAACAATTTGGGAATGTTATTCCGCACGGTTGGTAAATACTCCGAGGCGCATGAGCATTTAGACCGGGCGCAGGCGTTGATGACGAGTTTGAAGGATAGTGTGCATCTGGCGCAGGTGGACGAGACGCGGGCGAGGGTTTTTCTGGCGGAGGGGCGGGCGGGGGATGCGGAGAGGTTGGCGAGGGCGGCGGCGCTGGTGTTGGAGAGGGGCGGGGAGCAGTCGCTCCTGGCGGAG
>JBJMGR010000062.1:0-8198 GCA_045807805.1 Pyrinomonadaceae bacterium
GCCCGCCGTTGTTGCCCTTCACATCTATGTCGGCGTTGACCAACTCTTTGAAGCGAACCTCGATGTTGCCGTTGACGCCCTTAATCTCCATGCCCTCGCTGCCCAGACGCGCGACCGAGAACTTCACCTGCCCGTTGACGCGCTTCATCGAGACGTGTTCGGACGCGCCCGCGACCTCCACGCGCCCGTTGACGCCCTCGACGGAGACGGGGCCTTCGACCTCGCCCACGCGCACGGGGCCGTTGATGCTCTTCGTCAGAAGCTCGACGCGTCGCGGGAGGGTGAGCGTCACCTCATGGCGGACGTTGCCCACGCCCCAGAGCCAACGGAAGAAGCCCCGCCCGTCGTGGCTCTCGCAGCTAACGACCAGGTTGGAGGCGGAGCCCTCGAGGCTCATATTGCTATGCTCAAGCGCCTCGCTGTCGCCCGTGCGAACGACCTGCACGTCGGCCGTGTCGGTGTCGGCCGTGCGTACTTCGACCGAGCCGTCGATGCCGCGCACTTCGACGCGCGCGCCGGGGTCGAGCCTGAAGGTCTTGCGCGTCACTTCGCGGCCGCTCGTGTGCGGACTGTTGCTTCTTGTGACCCAGCGGCCCGCGAAGGCCGCGGCGATTACGAGTATGACTGCGACGAAAATTCGACCCTTCATCTTCACACCTTCCGGCGGCGTTGCCGTCGCCCTTGCCGAGCACGACCCGCCGCTCACTCTCGTCTTAAACTTTCGACTTTCGGATTACCCTCTGACTCGTCCAATGCTGTGAACGACGCGGCCCGCAACGAAGTTCTGACTAAATCGGTGATAAGTGATGAGTGATAGGTGATAAGAAAAGGCAGCAAGTGTTCTTTCTTATCACTTATCACTCATCACTTATCACTGACCCGGCTATCTCCGCCGCGACGCGTGCGTTGTTTTCGAGGAGGGCGATGTTGGCGCGGAGCGTCGCGCCGCCCGTGCGCTCCGCGAGGTGCGATAGGAGGAAGGGCGTGAGTTCACGGCCCGTAACATTCTGTCGCTCGGCATCCGACAGGGCTTCGGACAGCGACTCTTCCATCACGCCTGCGTCCACTTCGTATTCGGCGGGGACGGGCACGGCGACGACGAGCGCACCTTCGAGACCGAGCGCGTCGCGCGCGCGCGCAACTTCCGCGACCTCGCGCGGCGTGTCGCAGCGCACGTCCACGGGCAGGCCGCTCCGACGCGTGTAGAAGGCCGGAAGTTCGTCCACGCCGTAGCCGACGAGGCAGACGCCGTTCGTCTCCAACCACTCGCGCGTCGCGGGAAGGTCGAGCACGGACTTCGCGCCCGAGCAGACGACCGTCAGAGGCGTGCGCGCAAGCTCGGGCAAGTCCGCAGACACGTCCGGCAACGCGCCGCGATGCACGCCGCCGATGCCGCCCGTCGCGAAGACCTTGAGACCCGCGCGAGACGCGACCCAAAGAGTAGTCGCGACGGTAGTCGCGCCGTCCCAACCGCGCGCGACGCCGACCGCGAGGTCGCGCCGACTCATCTTTCGCACGCCCCCGACGAACGCGAGTCGTTCGAGTTGTGAATCGTCCAACCCGACGCAGAGCCTGCCGCCGAGCACGGCCACGGTCGCGGGGATGGCGCCGCCGTCGCGCACCGTCTGTTCGAGACGCCGCGCCGTCTCAAGGTTTGCGGGGCGCGGCAGCCCGTGCGCTATCACGGTCGATTCGAGCGCCACGACCGCGCGCCCCTCGCGTAGCGCGGTCTCCACTTCTTCGCTCAGACGCAGAAGAGTTGAGTCAAACATAAGAGGACAGAGGTTAGAGGTTAGAGGTTAGTAAAAGCAAGTAACGGGAGGAGAGCGTTCAACGGTCGAACGCCCTCCTCCCGTCAGTCTCAACTAACCTCTAACCTCTAACCTCTAGCCTCTGCTCTTCAACGTATGCGAGACGTGAAGGAGACGCTGCCTGCGTTGTTGGGCGATGCCTGGCTGAGGCTGCCTACGAAGCTCCAACGTATGTGCGTGACGTTGCGGTCGTAGCCCACGGGCGCGCCGCCCGCGCCGGAGGCCGGCGTGTAAGTCCACGTCGCGCCGTTGTTGTTCGAGTAGGCGACCGCGACGGTCAATCCGGTCGTGCCGAGGCTGTTCACGACGGAGCCGACTTTGAAGTCCATGTAGTCGTTAATCTTCAGAACGGTGGCCGGGTCGGGGTCGGTCAGGACGAAGGCGGACGCGGGATAGCCGCCCGCGTTCGAGAAGGCGATGGTGTATGTGAGGTCTGTGCCGGGAACCTGCGTGCCCGAAGGCGTGACCGACTTCACCAGACCGATGCTCGGCGGGGCCGCCGCCCCTATGCTCGCGCTCGCCTGATCGTCCTCGGCCGCGTTGTTGTTGTTGGGCGTCGAGTCGGGGTCGGGCTGATCCGAGGCGGTGACCTCCGCCGTGTTGGTTATCGCCCCGGCGTTGCTGACGAGCGCAACTATCTGAAGCGTGGCGCTCGCGCCGCTCGTGAGACTCGCGACAGACCAGACGCCCGTGCCGCTCGTGTAGGTGCCCGCGCTCGGCGTCGCGGAGACGAAGGTGAGACCCGCGGGCAGCAGGTCTTTGACGGCGACGTTCGTCGCGTTGCTCGGCCCCGCGTTTATGAGCGTGAGCGTGAAGGTGACGTTCTGGCCCTGAACCGGGCTCGGGTTGTTGACGCTCTTCGAGAGGCTCAGGTCGGAGCTTGAGACGATGTTGGTCGGGTCGCTCGAAGAGTCGTTGGCTGTGTTGGTCTGACCTCCGCCCGAGACCGCGCCCGTGTTCGTCACGCTCGAAGCGGCGGTTTGAAGGACGTTGGCGACGAGCGTTATCGCCGGGTAACTCGCGCCAGCGGCGAGCGCGTCGGAGCGCGTGCAGGTAACGACCTGTCCCACCGCGCCGCACGTCCAGCCCGTGCCTGTTGCCACGACGTAAGAGAGCCCCGTCGGCAGCGTGTCCGTGACGGTGACCGTGCCGCTCGTCGCAGCGCCGCCCGCGTTGCTGACCGTGAGCGTGTAGCTGCCGGTCGAGCCGCGCGTGAAGTTGCCCGTGTGGGTTTTAGCAATCGTCACGTCGGCGACGCCGTTGACGGTCGTCGGATTGCTCGAAGAGTCGTTGGAAGTATTGGTCTGGCCGCCGCCCGAGACCGTGGCGGTGTTCGTCAAGCTGAGCGCGGAGTTCGGTGCGACGCTGATCGTCAGTGTGATGGCGGGATAACTCGCGCCAGCGGCGAGCGCGTCGGAGCGCGTGCAGGTAACGACCTGCCCCGCCGCGCCGCATGTCCAGCCCGTGCCCGTCGCGGAGACGTATGTGAGCCCGGCGGGCAGTGTGTCGCTGATAGTGATTGTGCCCGACGTGGCCGCGCCGCCGGAGTTGGTGGCGGTGATGGTGTAAGTCCCGTTCTGGCCTTGCGTGAAGTTGCCAGCGTGGGTCTTCACGATGGTCAGGTCGGGGACGCCGTTGATGGTCGTCGGGTCGCTGGAAGTGTTGTTGCCCACGTTGCTGTCGCCACCGCCGGAGACCGTGGCGGTGTTCGTCAAGCTCAGGGACGAGTTCGGGGCGACGGTGACGGGGACGTTGATTACTGGATAACTGCCGCCGCCCGCGAGAGCGTCGGAGCGCGTACAGGTGACTGTCTGCCCGGCCGTGTTGCACGTCCAGCCCGTGCCCGTCGCAGCGCCCGGCGTGAGCCCCGCGGGCAGTGTGTCCGTGACGGTGACCGTGCCGCTCGAAGCGACGCCGCCGGAGTTGGTGACGGTTATCGAGTAGCTGCCGTTCTGCCCCTGCGTGAAGTTGCCTGTGTGGCTCTTCGCGATGGTGAGGTCGGTCGGAATCGTCACGGGCTTCGTCACGCTGCTGCTGTTGTCCGTCGCGTCCGGGTCGAAGGTCGTGTTCGACGCGACGGTCGCCGTGTTGGTGACGCTCGGCGCGGCGGCTGCGCCGACCGCGACGGTGAGCGTGACGGCGGGCAGCGTCGTTCCACTCGTCACAGGCCCCGCGCGCGTGCAGGTCACGACCTGCCCCGCGGCGCCGCACGCCCAGCCGGTGCCCGTGGCGGAGACGTATGTGAGCCCCGTGGGCAGAGTGTCGCTGATAGTGATGGTACCGGCGGCCGACTGCGGCCCGCTGTTGGTTGCCGTGAGCGTGTAGACGGCGTTGGAGCCGACGGTGAAGGTGCTTGCGGTGGTCTTCGTTATCGAGAGGTCTGCGGCGGCGATGACGTTGTCGGTGTCCGTGGCCGTGTTGTTCGCGGGCGACGCGTCCGTTATCCAGGCGGGCGGGTTGGCGGTGACGGTGTTGGCGATGGTGCCGGAGGAGGCCGTGACCGTGGCGCTGATGGTGTAGGTGGCCGTGTCTCCGGCTTCGAGCGTCGCGCTCGTAGCGATGTTGCCGCTGCCCGAAGCGGCCGCGCAGGACGACCCCGGCGAAGCCACGCAAGTCCACGTTGCGCCGGTAAGTCCCGCGGGGATGGTATCGGCGACCGTGGCGGTGACGGTGTAAGTCCCGCTGTTGGTGACGACGACCGTATAGGTGAGGCTCGCGCCCTGATACGTGTTCGTGACGCCGTCCGTCTTGGTGACCGTAATCGAGGGCGCGGTGATGACGGTCGTCGAGAGGTCGCCCGTCGCGGTCGTGCCGCCGCTCAGTGCGCCGACGCTCGACGCCGCGAGCGAGGGCAGCGTGATGGCGTAGAGGTTCGACGCGGTGGTCGAGGTCGTGATGAGAATACGCGTGCCGTCCACGCCGAGGCCGATGGTGCCGGGCGTCGCGCCGCCGGGGAAGGTGACGGTGCCGATGGACGTAGCAGCGCCGCCCGCGACCGTGGCCGAGTAGAGCTGGCGGTTCTGGTTCATGATGTAGAGCGTCGCGCCGTTGAAGGCCATGTCGCCGCCGCTGCCCGTCCCCGTGATGGTGGCGACGGACGTGGCCCGACCCGTCGCCTGATTGACGGTGTAGAGCGTGTCGTTGTCCGCGCCGCCGCCGCCCGACATGTAGTAGAGCGTGCCCGCGTTGTTGAAGGCCATGCGGAAGCCGCTTAGGACGTTGCCGCCAGAGGTCGAAGGGCCGATGTTTCCGAGCAGCACGGGCGCGACGGAAGGCGTGGCGGGGTTGAAGCGATAGACCGCGCCGTTCTGCCCCGACGGGTCGTTGATGACGTAGAAGATCATCCCGTCGGAGGGGCGTTGCGCGAGCGTCGCGGCGTTGCCGCCGGGGTAGCCCGTGTAGACTAAGGTCTCCGCGCCCGTCGCGGGGTTGATGGCCCAGATGTTGTTGCTGCCCGCGGTGGCGTTGCCGCGTATGTGGTAGACCGAAGTCTGCGCGTTGACGGCGGGCGCGAGCGCGAAGAGGGCGAGGAGCGCGAAGAGGAGATGCACGCGCGAGACGGACGCCCCGACGCGCGCCGTGTGGCGCGTGGGCGTGAGTCTCCGGCTCGTGCATGCTTCGCGTCTCAAGTCTCGGCCGTCCCTTCAGTCAGATGTTTCGTGAGTGTTCGTCGGAGGTTATTCGTCCCTCTTGGGCCGCGCGGCGTCGCCGCCCGTCTGCGCTTCGCCCGCCTGCGCTTGAGCGTTATTGCGCGGCGTGCCGAAGAGGTCGAAGAGGTTAGAGAGTTTGGAAGAGATGGTGAAGTAGAAGCCGCGTCGCGCGGGCGAGAGCGTGCCCACGCCCGGCTCGAATGCGCCAGTCCAGTTGTAGCCGCCGCCGACGCGCAGGTCGGGCATGACCCAGAAGCCAAGCTCCGTGCCGAACGACGCGCGCGCCGTCGAAGAGACGGGCTGCGCGAGCCAGCGCCCCTCGCCCGCGACATCGAAGTACTTACCGAGGCGGTACGCGACGCGGCCCTGCGTCATGTACGTCAGAGTCGAGACGCGCGCGAGCCCTTGCGAGGCCGTGTCGCCGAACCTCAAGGCGAAGCGGCCGTAGAGTTCGACGTTGCGCGTCGCCTGATAGTACCAGTCGGACGAGAGCGTGTCGGAGCGGTCGCGCGTCTCGCCGTCGGCCGCGGAGCCGCGCTGCGTTATGTCGCGGCGCGTGTAGCTGAAGAGGAGGCCGAGGTCGTCGCGGTGAAGCGGTCGCCACGCGAGCGCGGCCGTGGCACTCATCGCGGAGCTGTCGTTTCCGGCGAAGCTCGAACGCGAAAGCTGGAAGCGCGCGAGCGACGTGACGTTGTCGAAGAGTCTTCCGGCCGCGCCGAGCGTGAGCACGGAGCCGCTGCCGCCGCGGTCGCGCATCTCGTAGCGGCCCGTCGTGCGGAAGTCTTCCGCGGGCTGCCAAGAGAACCCGAGGTGCGCGGCGTTGAAGCTCTCGCCCTCGCCCGCGAGGTGGAAGCCGCGCTCGTAGCCGAGGTCTAAGGAGAGCTGCTTGTTGACGGGCAGGCGGTTCGAGAGTCCTATGACGGCGAAGCTGTCCGTGCCGTTGATGCCGTTCTCGATCTGGTAGCGCGAGTTGAGATTCGCGAGACGGCCGAGCTTCGTCTCGACGCCGATGGCCGTCTCGTTGCGCGCGCCCGTCGCGGCGAAGCCCGTGCCCGCAACGTCGCCGATGGGCGTGATGGGCGCGGACGCGAATCGCTGCGTGAAGAAGAGCTTCGTGAACTTGCTCATCTGATAGGTCGCGGCGAGCGTCGTCTGGTCGGGGTAGGTCGGGTCTGCGTCGCCGAGGTTCTGCTCGCGCTTGGCCGAGAGTTGAATCTTGTCGGTCGCGCGATACTCCGCGCCGACGCTCACCATGTTTGAGTCGGTCTGGTGGTCGCCCGCGTCGTCCTTGAAGCTTCGGAAGTCGTAGCCGAGCGCGAGGCGGAAGCGCTCGCCGAAGGTCTGCGTCCAGAGTAGCGAAGCGGTCTGCCGGCTGTTGTCAACGTTCGAGGTCTTGTTGCGCTCGTCCGTGAGAGAGAAGCGCGCGTGCGCCGTCTTCGTGACCTTCAGTTCCAGAGACGCGTCCACGCGCTGTGAGCCGGGCGTGACGGTCGCGCCGAACGGGTTCATGAAGCCCTCGTCGGCGCGCGCAAACGACGCGCGAACGACGCCCTCTCGATACGGAAGCGGCTGCTCCAACTCGACGCGGTAGGCGTTGCCGTCGTGGCGGTCGTTGGCGACCGTGTTGCCGAAGAAGAGGTTGCCGCCCGTCTCGACGCGCCCGCGCGACGTTGCCCACTCGGCGCGAACGCGCCCGCCGCGAGGCAGAGTCTTCTCCGCGTCTATGCCGCCGAGGAAGAACGAGCCGAACTCGCCCTGCCGCTGGTCAACAAGGGAGAGCCCGACCTTCAGCCCCGCGCCCTCGAAGTTCTTGAAGGCGCGCGCGGTGTAGACGGCCTGCGACATATTATCGGAGCGATACTCGTATGTGACGACGACCTGCACGAGGTTGAACGAGAAGTCGAAGTTGGAGATGGGGCGGAGGAAGAACATCTCGCCCGTCGAGGCGTCGAGGTTGTAGTCCACGCCGCGTATCATCGCCTCGCGCGAGAGTATCACTTCGGGGTTGCGGCGGTCGCGGACTTCGATGACGACCGTCTCGGAGCCGGGCAGAAGCTCTGGGTGCGACAGACGTGTGAAGCCGAGCGCGCCGCCGGGGAAGACATCGCGCGCGAACGCGGTGTCGGGTCGCGCGCCCGTCAAAGAGACGTAGTCGCCCTTCGAGTTCTCGACGTGGAGCTTCGCGCCCGTGAGGCGGCGCGTGTAGGAGGCCAGCCCGTTCTGGCTGTTCTCGGTCTCCATGTCGCCGAAGAGGAAGTAGGAGCGGCCGCGGTCGAGACGTAGGTAGAGCTTCGAGTTACTCTGCGCGTCTTCGTATCGCGTCGAGGAGTCGCCGAAGAGCGGGTAGGCGCGGTCGAGCGGGTCGAACTGGAAGAGCCGGTCGCGGCCCGACGTGCGGTTGATGGGCCGGTTGCTGTCGTACGCGAGCGTCAGGAGGTTCTTAACGCCGAGGAACTGGCCGCGATAAAAGAATGCGAGACGGCTGCGCACGCTCGCCGCCGACTCCGTGTCCGCAAGCTCGGGCGCGCCCGCGCCGACCGTGACTTCGGCGAGGCCGATGAGTATCGCGCTGCGAACTTCGGGCGTGACGCGCACCTGACCACGGCCTTCGACCGCGCCCGTCGTCGCATGAATCTCCGCCGAGCCCGGCGCGTTGTCCGAGACCAGAAGAACTCTGCCCTCGCCGCCGACGAGCGGAACTATCTGCTCGCCCGCTGAGACGTTCTTGGCTTCGGGA
>JBJMGR010000063.1:0-14257 GCA_045807805.1 Pyrinomonadaceae bacterium
GCCATCGCGGCGGGGCGCATCAGCTCCGTCGAGCCGAGCGGAAGGCAGCAGACCGCGCGCAACTGCTGCTCGAACTGGCTCGTCAACGACGCGTCGAAGGTGAGGTGGCCCGAGTTGTGCGGGCGCGGCGCGAGTTCGTTGACGAGAAGCCTTCCTTCGCGCGTCAGAAAAAATTCGACGCACATGACGCCGACCACGTCGAGCGTCTCCAACACGGCGCGTGCAATCTCTACGGCCTCTCGGGCCGTCGCGTCCGAGACGCGCGCGGGCGCGATTGAGAGGTCTAGTATGTGTCGGCTGTGCGCGTTCTCCAAGACGCCGTAGTGCGCGAACTCTCCGCTTACGGTGCGCGCCGCGACGACCGAGACCTCGCGCTCGAAGTCAACGAAAGCCTCGACGACTCCCTCCCGCCCCTTCAACGCTTCGATTGCGCGCGCGGCGTCTTCGTCGGAAGCGATGCGCGTCTGCCCCTTGCCGTCGTAGCCGAAGCCCGCGGTCTTCAAGACGGCCGGGCAGCCAATCTCCGCGAGCGCGGCTGTCAACTCCTCGCGCGAAGTCACGTGACGGAAGGGCGCGATAGGGAGTCCGTTGCGCGCCAGGAAGTTCTTCTCGCGGAGACGGTTCTGCGTCGTGTAGAGCACAGCGCCCGAGGGGCGTACGGGCGCGAGCGCGGCCGCTGCTTCGACCGACTCGGCGGGCACGTTCTCGAACTCGAAGGTGACGACCGAGACGCCGCGCGCGAACTCTCTAACGGCGTCGAGGTCTTCGTAAGAATGCTGATACTCGCGGTCGGAGACTTGGCCGGTGGGCGTGTCGGAGTCGGGCGAGTATGTGTGGACGCGGTAGCCCATTCGGCGCGCGGCGATGGCGAACATGCGGCCGAGCTGGCCGCTCCCCATAACGCCCACGGTCGCGCCGGGAAGAACTGCCTTCATGACGGTAGAACTGCCTCGCGCACCTTCGACGCCTGCTCCTCTCGGAAGCGGCGAAGCTTCTCTCTCAGCTCCGGCCGTGTGTTCGCGAGCACCGCGACGGCGAGGAGCGCGGCGTTCGTCGCGCCGCTCGGCCCGATGGCGAGCGTGCCGACGGGGACGCCAGCGGGCATCTGCACGATTGAGAGTAGCGAGTCGAGACCTTTGAGGGCCTTGCTCTTGACGGGCACGCCGAAGACGGGCACGAGCGTTTGCGCCGCGACCATGCCGGGCAGGTGCGCCGCGCCGCCCGCGCCCGCGATGATGACTTCGAGGCCGCGCGCTTCAGCGCCCGAGGCGAACTCCGTCATCCACTGCGGCGTGCGGTGCGCGGAGACGACCGCGCACTCGTGCGCCACTCCGAACTGCTTCAAGACCTCGGCCGCGTGGCGCATCGTCTCCCAGTCGGAAGTGCTTCCCATGACGACGGCGACGAGCGGCGACTCTTCCGCCGACTCGCCCTCGCCCCCGACGCCTTCCGCCCTCAGACGAATCTTTTCGCTCACAGGTATCTCGCACGCAGGACGCCGACGTGGTGAAGCTCGTGGCCCGCGATGATGTGCGCGAGCGCGAGCACCGTGACCTCGTTGTCGCTCGCGACGCCGCGTCGCGCCCAAGCCTCAGCGTCGAAGCTGCGCATCATGAGCACGTTCGCGCGCCGCACGTGCTCGAACTCTTCGCACAGACTTTCGAGCGTGCGCTCGTCGAAACGCGCGTGCTCCATGTACTCGTCCTGCTCCATGCCGGGCAGGCTCGCGCGGTCGCCGCGCGCGATTGCGAGCGCGCGGTACGCGAAGATGCGCTCGGCGTCTATGACGTGCCCGACGACCTGCCGGATGCTCCACTTGCCGGGCTCGTACGTGTGCCCCGCGCGCTCTTCGGGGATTGAGCGCAGCAGCGCCAGAGTCTCGCCCGACTGCCTCGCGAGTGTCTCGACAACGTCGCCCTCCGGCACGAGCGAGACGTACTTGCCGTAGTACTCCGCGTACTCATTCGCCTGAGGTTTCGCGGGGGCTGTCGCTGACATCTTCCGTCCGTCCTTTCTCGACTCGGGGAGCCGTCAGAGGTTAAGCGGAGGGATGAAGGATTAGAGGAAGGCTTACCTTCATCCTTCACCCTTGCAGCCTTCATCCTTACTCTTGCGCGTGCGAGTAGCCGGGCTTACCGTCGAAGTCGCAGAGGTTCTCTGTCTTGATGAAGTCGAGCCCTCCCTCCGCGAAGCGCGAGAGGAGCGCGACTATCTGCGCGTGTGAGACCGCGCCGCCATCGGCGACGAAGCGGCAGCGCCAGTGGTCTGAGCAGAAGGTCTCGGTCGCGCCTTCGGGATAGACCTTCACGCCGCGATTCGCTATCGAAGAGAGCTTCAAGCCCTCGCCCGAGAGCTTCGAGACCTGCGCGCCGAGTTCGTCCGCCGACCCATTCGCCCATTCGAGGTAAACGTCAACGCCGACGGTCTCCTTCTTCTCGACGGCGGTCTCGCGCGCAGTGCTTCCGCCGGGCGTTGCCTCGTCCGTCGCGCCCGCCTTGTACGCGACCGCCTTCAAAGTCTCCGGCCTCTGCCCCATGCGCTCGATGACTGCCTCCGCGAACTCGCGCGTGCCGACCTTCTCCTTGCTCACACCTTCCTTAAAAATGTCGTACGTGTGTATGCCGTCCTCCATCGTACGCAGCCACGCGTTGTGTGCGCGCTCGGCAACGTCTGTCTGGCCGATGTGCACGAGCATCATCACCGCGCCCAGGAAAAGGCCGGAAGGGTTCGCGAGGTTCTGCCCCGCGCGACGCGGCGCGCTGCCGTGTATGGCCTCGAACATCGCTATCGATTCGCCTATGTTGGCCGACCCGGCGAGCCCGACCGACCCGGCAATCTGCGCGGCCACGTCCGAGAGCACGTCGCCGTATAGGTTCGGGAGCACGAGCACGTCGAAGTTCTCGGGCGCGTCGGCGAGCTTCGCCGAGCCTATGTCCACAATCCAGTGCTCGTTCTCGATGTCGGGGTACTCGGGCGCAATCTCCTCGAAGATTTTGTGGAAGAGGCCGTCCGTGATCTTCATGATGTTGTCTTTCGTGAAGCACGTGACCTTCCGACGGTTGTTGGCGCGCGCGTACTCGAACGCGTAGCGCACGATCTTCTCCGTGCCGGGGCGCGAGATGAGCTTGAGGCACTGCGTGACCTGCGCGGTCTGCCTGTACTCGATGCCGCCGTACACGTCCTCCTCGTTCTCGCGCACGATGACGACATCCATCACCGGGTGCTTCGTCTCGACGAACGGGTGATAAGAGACGCACGGCCGCACGTTCGCGTAGAGCCCGAACGTCTTCCTCACCGTCACGTTCAGACTCTTATAACCCCCGCCCTGCGGCGTCGTAATCGGAGCCTTAAGGAAGACCTTCGTGCGCCTTAAAGAGTCGAACGCCTCGGGCGCGACGCCCGCAGGGTTTCCCGCCAGATAGACTCGCTCGCCTATCTCGATCTCTTCGATGTCCAGACGCGCGCCCGCGCCTTCCAGAATGCTGAGCGTCGCGTCCATTATCTCCGGCCCGATGCCGTCGCCGCGCGCGACCGTGATTGCCGTGTTAGCCATGACTACAGATTGTGCCTTTCCTTCAACGTCTGAGGTTATAAGAGCCTTACCGACACGCGGGGCCGCGCGCCTTCCCGAACCGACAAATAATCTTCCCTTGAGAGGCTCCGAGATATAACATTCCCCCGCTGGAACTATCAACCGCGCGGCCGCCCGCGCGGCCTTCCGTACTTCAGCCATACTCAAACGTCACCGGCGACCGATTCTCACCAGGAGCAGATGACATGAGCAAACAGCCCCGCCGCAGCGACAAGCAGACGGAGAGGCGCGCGTCGTCCCCGTAATCGTCCGCGACGTTAAATGGAAGCTGATTCCCGAACTGTCGAATTTAAAGGTCGTCCCCAAAGACGGCAAGGCCGTGCATAACTGGAAGCGTAAAGACACGGCGTGGCTGGACGTGTCAGATCAGATTCAAACAGTCATCGAGAATATGCGCGCCGTAGGGTTGCTCGGAGGACTCGTTCGCTGACTCCGCTCTAAACGGAGCGCACCGCGACGCGGTGGCCTTGGACTTCGCCCTCCCAGAGCGTCCGAGCGCCCGCTTCGTGGCGGAGGCGCTTCCAGAGCGAGCCTCGCTCGTATGCGTCGAGGTCTTGCGGGATGAGGTCGAAGACCGCGCGCGAGGCGACGACGATGAGCTTGCGGCGCGGACGCGAGACGGCGACCGTCATGCGCCGCGGCTCAAGCAGGAAGTCGCTCTCGGAGTCCGCGTACTCGCGGTCAGAGACGGTCGCGGAGACGATTATCAGGTCGCGCTCGCCTCCCTGAAATCTCTCGACAGTGTCAATCGAGTCGGCGAAGCGCGGCAGCAGAGACGCGAGCAGGGCCTTCTGCGCGCGGTGCGGGACGACTACGCCGAGACCCGTGCGCGAGTCGAGCCCTAACCCTTCGGATGCCGCGCGTACAATCTCCGAGACGAGCGCGGCCTCGAACTCGTTCGACTGCTGCGAGCCCTCCTCCTCGTGCTCTATGACGACGAGCGCTGCCTCCGGAGCGAGCGCCGCACGCAGCCATTCCTCCTTCAACCCCTTGCACTCCGACAGACGTGTGCGATTCGAGGAACGGAAGTCTATCCCGTCGGCCGCGTAGACGTGTCGGCGCAGGAAGTCCGCGACCTCGACGGGTATGCGGAAGCTTCGGTCGAGCGCGACGCGCGGGAAGCCGAGCGCCTGTAGATACTCGAAGACGGAGAGGAAGACGCGCGCGCGCTCAAGGTCGCGGCGCGACTCCTCGTCCCAGGCGTGCGCGAGTATGGGCGGCATCTGCCGATGGTCGCCGACCGCGATGAACTGTCCGTCCGCGCGCAGGAACGCAGCCGCCGTCAGAGCCTCGGCGAGTCCCATCTGCGAAGCCTCGTCAACGACTACGAGGTCGAAGTGCTCGCCCGTCCAATCCACCGCGCGCCCCTTCGACGCGCCCTGCTTCACGAGACGATAGAGCCCGCCCGGCGTCGCGCCCACGACGACGAGAGGCTCCGTGAGAAGCATCTCCCACTGCGCGAGCGCGCTCTGCTCCTCGCCGCCGTCCGGCAGCACTCGCCCGCACCCTTCAGGCACGTCGTCGCCCGCGTCGTTGCAGACCTTGACTATCTTTAGCTGCGCGAGCGGCGCGAGCAGGGGGGAACCGGGAGCGGTAGCGACCGGGTCAATGTTACGCGCAGACTCTCCGTTAAGTAACACCGACCCGGTCGCTACCGCTCCCGGTTCTGACAGGAGCAGTTGCGCGCGCCGCTTCGCGACGGATTCGAGCGCGACGGAGACTGCCGCGTGCGTCTTCGCGAGCACGGCGACGCGGAAGGGGCGCGCAGGTGTCGCCTGTGCGAGCGCGCGCGCGAGTATCGCGAAGCCGAGCGTGTGGCTCTTGCCCGTTCCGGGCGGGCCCTGGACGACGAGCACGCGCTCCGTTAGACGCGAGCCTATGACCTCTTCCTGGGCCCCGGTCAGACCGTGCTCTCTCTGCGCGAGCGCCGCGAGTCGTGCGACCTCGCGCGCGTCTCGAAGACGCTTCGGTCGAACCTGTCGGGGCCGCATGCCCTCTTCCGTGTCGCTCAGCCAACGGTAGAGGTGATTATGTGAAGCGTTGTGGCAGGCTTCGAGGAACTTGTCGGAGTTGAGGTCGTCGGCCATCTCGTCGGCCGTGTAGAGCGCGCCCGCCTCCGGCGCGAGTGGCATGTGCGGGTAACGAAAGGCGGAGTTCTTGAAGCTCATCGGGAGCAGACGAAGAAGAGCCTCGCCTTCAACAATATTCTCGACGACCGCGAGCTTCCCGCGCACGAGTTTCCAGGCGGGCAGCGCGCGCCCCTCCGCGTCCTGAATCGGGTTGAGGACGACCCAATCGCCCGCGCGCATGCGAAGCGTCCCCAACTCGTTCGCGGAAGCCCGTGCGCCGTCGGCGAACGCGAAACTGAAGCGAGCGAGCGCGGACGCCTTCTCGAAGGCTTCGCAGCGGAGCACGGCCGTACGTCCGGTCTCGGCGCGCTCGCGCGTGGGCTTCGAGAGGTGGAGCATCTTCTCCTGAAACGACGCGTGATGTTCAAGCAGCAGGAAGTCTTCGAGCGAGCGCGAGAGCGGAATCTCCGAAGGGTCAACCTCGACCTCGCCGAGGCGCGAAAGGTCGAGCGGCTCCTTCTCCACGCGCCGGTTCTTATAACTGAAGCTCTCCTCGACGTGCTGCATCGCGCGCGTGCGTGCGAGCGCGAACTCTCGAATCTCTTCCCTACTGACGCCGAGGAAGCCCCGCACCTGCGCGCGCTCGCGCTGCGGCGAAGTCTCGCCCTCGCGAAGTAAGCCCCACGCGCCGTACGCGTATTCGAGCGGCACCTCGACGCCGAAGCGCGCGGCCGACTCCACACGCACGGATTCAAAGGATGAAGGCGGAGGGATGAAGGATGAAGGGAGAGCCGTTGAAGCCTCTTCTTCATCCTTCATCCCTCCGCCTTCCGTCTTTCTCAGCCCTCCCGTCGAAGCGTCGCGCAAGAACGTGCGGCGGTTGTCGAAGACGCGCGCGCGGAAAACGCTCCGGAAGTCGGTCTTTCCAGCGCTCCAATCGAAGCCGAGCGCGGCGGCCACTTCATAAAGGTTCTGGCAGACGGGCGAGAGGTTCATGCGCGCGGCCGTCTCTTCCGATAGCAGAGAGACCATCGCCTGCGTGAGGGCGGGCGTCGAGGTCAGTAGGTCGTAGAAGGCCGGGACGGCGCAGAGCGCATCGAAGTGTCGCGCGAGTGCGTCGAGCAGAGCGCGCTCGCCGCGCGGCGCGAACGTGTAGAAGTGCAGTGGCGCGTGCGTGTCCGAGGCGGCGTCGGCTATCGCGGGCAGCAACCCTTGAACGAAGCGCACGAGCAGCGCGCGCTCCGTGTCAACGTCGGGCGGAGCGTCGGTCATCTCCGCGACCTCTATGTGAGCGCGCGGTCCCGCGACGCGTGCCGCCAGGAGGTATAGCCTGTCTTCGATGTAGTCGCGCTGCGCGTCTACGAAGACACGCACGAGGCCGGGGTGCTGCGCCGGGTCTGGCAGAGAGCCGTAGTCTGAGCCAGCGACGTAGCGGCGCGCCTCGATTGAACGGTCGAGACGGCGCGCGGCCGAGCGTGCGCGCTGCACGAGCAGCGGCAGACGGCTCGCGAGCGGCCAGCGAGCGGACGCGCGCTTTAAAATCTCTTCAGCGCCTTCGGCCGCGCGCATGGAGCCGCGCTCGCCGTACTCCATCAGCCGCGCGAGCACGGTTGCGTCGCGCACGCCCGCGCCCTGAAGCGCGCGCTTCTCGGCGGCCGTTAGCAGCGGCACGAGCGAGAGGTCTGCGCGCTCGGCCGTGTCCGCGAAGCAGAGCGCGTTGTAAGGGCAGCCGTCGCACGAAGGGCGCAGGTGGTAGCGCGCGTTTGCGTCGCACGCACGCACGGCGCGCGAAACGTCCGAGTCTCGCACGGCGATAAGCCGCTCGACCTCGTCGGCGTAGAGCGAAAGGTCAAAGGTGTTCCAGAGGCCGTCGGCGGGGAGCGCGTCGCCGCGCGCGACGATAGCGCCGCGCACGCCTTCATGCGTTAAGCCCTCGGCCGCGAAGGTCTCTTCGAGCAGCCGCACGTAGAAGGCGACTTGCAGGCGAAAGCCCACGCTCTCTCTCGCGCTCGCCTTAAAGTCAACGACCGTGGCAGAGACGCGCCCGCCTTCATTAACGACTTCGATCAAGTCAGCGCGCCCCTCGCACTTCCAACCGCCGATGCGCCCGCGCAAGGTCGGCTGGTAGTAGCAGACGCGCGACGCGGCGCTCTGCCCGCGCAACTCCGCGACGAAAGCCTCGGGCGGGGTGTTGCTCATGTCGCGCACCTCGGCGCGCGCGGAGAGTTCGTCAACCATCTCGCGCTCGAAGCGCTGCCCCTCGCCCGAGAGAAGGGGCGACAGCGGCTCGAAGTCGAGCCCGAAGCGTGCGAGCAACTCCTTCGCCTCCGAAGGGAAGAGCGTGAAACGCATGTGCCGCTCGCAACGCCCGCGCGCGACGTACTGCGCGAGCCTCTGCGCCGTCAGCGGCCTCTCGGTCTCGAAGTGTGTTGAGGTCATACGAGGGAAAGAAGTGATGAGTTAATAGCGGTCAGCTTAAAACCTTTGTGGCCTTCGCGACAACTTTTGCACTCCTTTGCCGTTAGACCTTCCATGCTTAACCGCGAAGGAGCGCAAAGTTGTCGCGAAGAACGCTAAGGGCTTTAGCTGAAAGCTGAGTGCTGAGTGCTGATAGCTTTTCTCGTCACTCATTTTTGCCTTTTGCCTTTCTACCTTTGCCTTCCTTGTGCGCGACGACGGTGAGCGTGGCGACTTCGGTGCGGCTCTCGGCGGCGCGTACGGCGTCGCGCGCGTGCGCGTGCGCTTCGTCGTCCGACGAGAGAAACTCTTCGAGCCTGTCCTTGACGGCGGAGAACGAGACCTTGCGCTCGAAGAGCGAAGCGAACTCTTCCGCGCCGAGAAGCGACTCGGCCTCCGTGAGCTTCGCGGCGTCGTAAGTCGCCTTCGAGGTGAAGCTGCAACGCACGCCCTCGTCGCCCGCGCGCAGCACGACCGCGTTCGAGACGCGTGGACGCGCGCGGGCCGCGAGCTTCAGCCGCTCCTTTATCTCGCCCATGCGCGTCTCCAAGCGCTTCGTCTCTTCATGGAGCGCGACGAACTCGGCGACCATCGCCGCGACCTCCTCTTCCGTCGGCGCGTCCTCGCCCTCGGGCGACGCAGACTTACCGAAGCACTCGAAGCAGTAGAGCGCACCCGCGTCGTCGTCCCCCGACGCGCCTTCGCGCGAGAGCGCTTCGTCGCGCGCGACGAGCCCTCCGCAAGCGGCGCACGCCACGTAGAACTCCGACGCGCACTCGCGGCAGAGCGCCGCGCCCGTCCGGTCTAAGACGCCCTCTCCCGAGGCGAGCGCGCGCATGCACTCGACGCACAGAGCGCCGCGCGCCTC
The DNA here is from genome assembly GCA_045807805.1 of Pyrinomonadaceae bacterium. Lineage (GTDB taxonomy): Bacteria > Acidobacteriota > Blastocatellia > Pyrinomonadales > Pyrinomonadaceae > QHXN01. The sequence goes on from JBJMGR010000063.1 coordinate 8,987, forward strand.
AACGCCCCCGGCGTGAAAACTGTTCTCCGCTTCCATAGCTTTGTGACTTTAAGCCTCGTCAATCTTCGCGGCGAGGATGAAGTCGCTCTCCGTGAGGCCGCCGACGGCGTGCGTGTAGATTTCGAGCCGCGCGTAGCCCCAGCCGAAAGAGATGTCCGGGTGGTGGCCTTCGGCCTCGGCCGTCGCACCGACGCGATTGACGAAGCGAAGGGCGTCGGCGAAGTTCGTGAACTGGTAAGCCTTGTGCAGGTGGTGCTCGTCAACCACGCGCCACCCGCTCAACTGTGCGAGCAGCGGCTCGATCTCCTCGCCACTCAGCCGCGGCACGCCCCCTTGACACGGCACGCAACTCTTGCTCGAAAGACTCTCCATCTTTATCCTCTCTGAAATGATTAGTGAGGGATGACGAGAGCGAAGCTTCTTTCAATTCATCATTCATCATTTCGTTCATCGTTCATCGTTTCCCCCTCGGAAGCAGAACCGTGTCTGCGTCAAGCGCGTCGCTGTCGGGCGTCGCGCATCTTAACAGACCCGGCCCGCGAACAGAACAGACTCTCCACACTTGCCTTGAGGCGTTCGTTGCGGATAGTCTTAACTCTCAAAAGCTTCAGCACTCGCCAATTTGCATTCGGAAGGAGAGCAGTCGAGTGGCCGCCATACACCCTTTCCGCGCTCTGCGTCCGCCCACCGATAAGGTGTCGGAGGTCGCGGCAGTCCCCTACGACGTAGTCAACACCGAAGAGGCGCGCGCGCTCGCCGCCGACAGACCTTCGAGCTTCCTGCACGTCTCGCGCGCAGAGATAGACCTGCCCGAGGGCACAGACATCTACGCGGACGAGGTCTACGAGAAGGCGCGCGAGAACTTCGAGAGATTCAGGAGCGAGGGCACGCTCGAAGAGGAGACGGAGCCGAGCCTCTACATCTATCGCCTCCGCATGGGCGAGCACACGCAAGTAGGAGTCGCCGCCGCCTTCTCCGTTGACGAGTACGACCGGGACATCATACGCAAGCACGAGCGCACGCGCCCCGACAAGGAGAACGACCGCACGCGCCACATACTCACACTCCGCGCGCAGACCGGCCCGGTCTTCTTAACCTACCGCGCGGATCGCCGCATAGACGCGCTCGTCGAGGCGGAGACGAAGGCCGAAGCCCTCTACGACTTCACGGCCGAGGACGGCGTGCGCCACACAATCTGGCGCGCTCGCTCGACCGAGCAGCTCGCGCGCTGCTTCGCGGAAGTCCCACTGCTCTACATCGCCGACGGTCACCACCGCGCCGCGAGCGCCTCGCGCGCACGCGCCACGCTCCGCGACGAGAACAGAAACCACACGGGCGACGAAGAGTACAACCGCTTCCTCGCGGTCGTCTTCCCCGACGAGCAGATGCAGATTCTCCCGTACCATCGCGTCGTGCGTGACCTGAACGGGCGCGACGCCGAAAGCTTCATCGAAGAGGTCAAGTCGCGCTTCAACGTCACGGACGACGCGAACCCGCGCGGCCCCGGCCGTGCGGGCCATTGGCACATGTATCTGGCTGGCAGATGGTACGGGCTCACGCTCCGCGACGACGCGGCGCAGACGCTCTCCGACGACCCGACGGGCACACTCGACGTGAGCCTTCTACAGAACAACCTTCTCCGCCCCTTGCTCGGCGTCGAAGACCCGCGCACGGACAAGCGTATAGACTTCGTCGGCGGCATACGGGGAACCGGGGAGCTTGAACGTCTCGTGGACGAAGGCCGCGCGGCCGTCGCCTTCGCGCTCTATTCGACTTCGATAGAAGACCTCCTGCGGGTCTCCGACGCGGGCGGCATCATGCCCCCCAAGTCAACCTGGTTCGAGCCCAAGCTTCGCGACGCGATACTGATTCATACCATCTGAGCCGTCAGCGGTCAGCTTTCAGCACTCGGCCGAGCCGCCTTTTGAGAGACGAGTGTTGAAGCCAAAGACGACCGCCACGTCGCGAGGTTTTAAGCTGACCGCTGAAAGCTGAGAGCTAACTGATGCGCGTACTCATTGCCGATAAGTTTGAACAGTCCGGGCGCGACGGCCTCGACGCGGCGGGCTGCGAGTTCTCTTACCAGCCGGAGGTGAAGGACGAGGCGCTCGTCGAGGCGATACGCTCCTACGGCCCCGAAGTGCTCGTCGTGCGCTCGACGAAGGTGACGGAGCAGATGCTCGACGCGGGCGCGCTCAAACTCATCGTGCGCGCGGGCGCGGGCTACAACACGATTGACGTGGCGGCCGCTTCGCGTCGCGGCGTCTACGTCTCGAACTGTCCGGGCAAGAACTCCGTCGCCGTCGCGGAGCTTGCGCTCGCGCTCATACTCGCCTTAGACCGCCGCATCGCGGACAACGTCTCGGAGCTACGCGCGGGCCGCTGGAACAAGAAGGAGTTCTCGAAGTCGCGCGGGCTCCTCGGTAGAACGCTCGGGCTCATAGGCACGGGCCAGATTGGGCAGGAAGTGATAACGCGCGCGCGCGCCTTCGGCATGCGCGTCGTCGCGTGGAGCCGTAGCTTAGATGACGAGCGCGCGGCGGTGCTCGGCGTCGAGCGGCTCTCAGACCCTCTCGCGGTTGCGCGCGAGTCGGACGTGGTCAGCGTACACCTCGCCTTAAATCCAGAGACGCGCGGGCTCATAGGCTCAAGCTTCTTCGACGCGATGAAGGAGGGCGCCTACTTCGTCAACACCGCGCGCGGCGAGGTCGTTGACCAGGAGGCACTTCGACGCGCGATGCGCGAGCGGGGAGTGCGCGCGGGGCTCGACGTTTACGCCGCCGAGCCCACTTCGGCTGTCGCGGAGTTTACGGACGACATCGCGCGCGAGCCGAACCTCTACGGCACGCACCACATCGGCGCTTCGACCGAGCAGGCGCAGGAGGCCATCGCCGCCGAGACCGTCCGAATCATACGCACCTTCAAGGAGACGGGACGCGTCCCGAACGTCGTCAACCTTGCGCGCCGCACGCCCTCAACGCACACGCTCGTCGTCCGCCACCGCGACCGTCCAGGCGTCCTCGCCTCCGTCCTCGACCGCATACGCGCCGAGTCGATCAACGTGCAGGAGATGGAGAACATAATCTTCGAGGGCTCCGAGGCCGCCGTCGCGCGCATCAACCTCGAATCCGCGCCGCCCACGGACGCGCTCGAACAGTTGAAGGCGTCGAACGAGGACATCATAGAGCTGAGCCTGTTGACGATCACGCCGTAGCGCCGCGGCCCCTGCCGTGCGCCGAGACTTCTATGTCCACAGGGCCGAAAAAAATCAGAATTTTCGCCTCGTCACCCGGCGACGTTAAGTTGGAGCGGGAGCAGCTCAGTAAGGTCGTAAACGACCTGAACGCGACCATCTCGGCGGTCGCGCCGGAGAAGAAGATCACGCTGGAGTTGCTCCGTTGGGAGACACACGTCGCTCCCGGCCTACACCCCGACGGGCCGCAGGGGCCGATCTCCGAACAGATTAAAGATTACGAGATATTCGTCGGCATCATGTGGCAGAGGTTCGGGACGCCCGCGCTCGGGCTCGGCTCCGGAACGGAAGTTGAGTTCAGAGACGCCTACAGGCGTTGGCGGGAGACGGGCACCACGCCCCGCATCATGTTCTACTTCTGCGAGGCGGACTTAAAATTCCCCGACGACCCCGACGAGATAAGCCAGTTGCAAAAGGTACTCACGTTCCGCAAGGAGGTGTCGGAGAGGGGGCTGACCCGAGCCTACGCCGACCGTAGCGGCTTCGCAGACCTCGTCAGGCACGACCTGAACCTCGTGCTGGCCCCAATGTTCGGCGAGAGAAAGACGGTCGCGGAGGTCGCGGAGAGGGTGGGCAACGTCGCCCTCACCAACGACGACTCAGTCCGCGCGCAGATAATGGAGTTGGCCGAAGAGTACGTCCGAACCCGAGCGGGGATGAAGTCCGGCAACGAGAGAACCCGGCGCATGGAAGTCATCATAACGCAGATGCGTACGCTGGCCTTCAACGCCTACTCTCTACTGTCCGAGTTGACGCAGAGCCGTCCCATGAATCACGGCGGCGACCCGCGCGCGGGGCAGCGCCTCGCCGCCGTCGCGCTACTTCAGGCCATACCGAACCCGCAGTACATAGAGTGGCTCGCTGCGAGGCTCGGCGAGGAGCGGCCCTTTCTCGGGTACCACGCCGCCGTCGCTTTGCAGGTGGCGGCGCGCACCATAAAGAGCGACCACAAAGAGAGGTTGAGGGCCGCCATCACGTCGGCCATGAACTCGATCACTTACGCGCCCTACGACACGGATCGGAAGACCGTTTTAAGAAACGCGCTGAAGGAACTCGACCGGCGCGTACTGCCGGGGTGATTCCGGAAGAGCCGACGATCATTCACGAGAGGAAGAAGCCATGACGGAGAGAATCTACAACTTCAGCGCGGGGCCGGCCGTGCTGCCCGTGCCCGTGTTGGAGAGGGCGCGCGAGGAGATGTTGAGTTTGCCGGGCGTAGGCATGAGCGTGATGGAGATAAGCCACCGCTCGAAGACCTTCGACGCGATTCACCAGAGCGCGAAGCATGGACTCAAGGAGTTGATGGGCATTCCCGAAGGCTACCACCTGCTCTTCCTACAGGGCGGCGCGAGCCTGCAATTCTCAATGCTGCCGCAGAACTTCCTCGGCGGTGGCGGGAGCGCCGACTACGTGCTCACGGGAAGCTGGGGCAAGAAGGCCATCAAGGAGGCTAAGAAGTTCGGCGCGACCAGTGTTGCGGCGGACATGGCCGACTCGGGCTATAACCGAATCCCCGCGCAGGACGAGTTGAAGCTCGACCCCGCGGCCGCCTACGTACACGTCACCTCGAACGAGACCATCGAAGGCGTCGAGTGGAAGCACGACCTCGATACGGGCGGCGTGCCTTTGGTGTGCGACGCGTCGTCCGACATCTGCTCTCGCCCCGTTGACGTTTCCAAGTACGCCGTCATCTACGCGGGCGCGCAGAAGAACCTCGGCCCCTCGGGCGTCACGCTCGTCATACTCCGAGACGACATGCTCCCGCGCATACCCGACGGCCTGCCCACGATGCTCGACTACCGCACGCACACCGCGAACGACTCGCTCTACAACACCCCGAACACCTGGGGCATATACATCCTCAACCTCGTCTGCGAATGGATGCGCGAGCACGGCGGCCTCGAAGGCATTCATCAACGCAACGAAGAGAAGGCGCGCAAGATTTACGACGCCATTGACTCGACCGACTTCTACCGCGGCCACGCCGCACGCGACGCGCGCTCGCTAATGAACATCAC
>JBJMGR010000064.1:0-34599 GCA_045807805.1 Pyrinomonadaceae bacterium
CATCGCCGCGACCGAAGTAGCCCGTGCGCTGCTCGCGAGCGTGCCGACAAACCGTGGGCGCGTGGTGCTGCTCTCCGGCGAGATGCAGGGCTGAGTAGTCGTCGAGAGGACGCAAAGGAGAGAGCTGAAGAACGCTCGATGAAGAGACTCGGCTGGCGGCGTTGGCTGATACTGATAGCTTTCCTGCTGGCGGCATCGTTCGCCGCTCTCTTCGCCGTGCGCACGGCCCGCCACGCACTCTACTGGAGCCGACACCGTGACGAGGCCATACGCCCCTGGATGAGCGTCTCTTACATCGCGCGCTCCTACCAAGTCCCGCCGCACGTGCTCTACGGCGCGATAAACCTCACGCCCGTGCCGCACGACAGGAGGCCGCTCCGCGACATCGCACTCGAACAGAATCGCCCGGTCGAAGCGTTGGCCGCCGAACTACAGAGCGCCATCGTCGAGTTTCGCGCGCATCCCGAGCGGTACCCGCCGCCGCCGCAGCAGCACGACGGGCGCATACGGCCGTGAGCATGAGCGACTACCTTCTCGCGACGCTCGGCGTCTACGGTGTGCCGGTGCTGTTCGTGGCGCTGCTCGTCGGCTCGGCGGGCGTGCCCCTGCCCGCGAGCCTTCTGCTGGTGGCCGCCGGGTCGTTCGTCGAACAGGGCGAGTTGGAACTGTGGCCCGTCCTCGCACTCTCGGCGGCGGGTGCGATTCTGGGCGACCAGATAGGCTACGCGTTGGGGCGTTGGGGAGGTCGTCGCCTGACCCGTCGTCTGGGCAGACTCGTCGGCGGCGAGAAGAGGATCGAGGATGCCGAAGAATGGTTGAGGCGTCGCGAAGGCGTGGGCGTCTTCCTGAGCCGCTGGCTGCTGACGCCGCTCGGCCCCGTCGTCAACCTCACCTCGGGCGCGACCCGATACCCCTGGCCGCGCTTCATCGTCTACGACGTGCTCGGCGAGGCGCTGTGGGTCGCCCTCTACGTGCTGCTCGGAAGGTTCTTCAGCGACCGCGTGCAGGCGTTGAGCGACCTACTCGGCGACTTGGTCTGGGCCGTGCTCGGCCTTGTCGCCGCCGCCCTGCTCGGCGTGTTGGTCTTCAGATACCTGCGTGAGCCCACCGAGAGAAGTCTCCGCTGAACTGCCGGGCGTCAACGCAGGTGTTTGTTGAAAAAATCGAGGGTGCGCGCCCACGCGAGTTTGGCGGCCGTCTCGTCGTAACGCGGCGTCGTGTCGTTGTGGAAGCCGTGCTGCTTGCCCTCGTACGTGTAGAGCGTATACGCCTTCTTGTTGGCCTTGAGCGCCGCCTCATAGCTCGCTATCCCCGCGTTGACGCCCTGGTCATTGCCCGCGTAATGCAGCAACAGCGGCGCGGCAATTTTGGGGACATCGTCCGCGCCCGGCTGGCGGCCGTAGAACGCGACTCCGGCGTTCAAGTCCGCGCCGAGCCGCACGGCCAACTGATTCACCATCCCGCCGCCGAAACAGAAACCGACCGCGCCCAGTTTGCCGTTTGAGTCGGGACGCGCCTTGAGCCACTTCGCCGCCGCGACGAAATCCTCGGTCATCTTCTTTCCGTCCACCGTGCGGAAGGCCGCGGCGCCCTTCTCGTCGTTGCCCGGATAGCCTCCGACCGAGGTTAACCCGTCGGGCGCGAAGGCAATGAACTTTGCGAGCGCGAGGCGACGCGCCACGTCTTCGATATAGGGGTTGAGCCCGCGGTTCTCGTGAATGACGAGCACGACGGGCAGCCTCTTTCCCTGTGCCGGGCGAGCCAGATAACCCTTAATCGAGCCGTTCCCGGCAGGGGACTGCACGACCTCGTAACCCACCTTGATGTGTTTGTCGTCGGGCGGCACCTGCTGCGCCCAGGCGTAGTTGGGTGCCAGTCCCTCGAAGATGGCCGCGACGGTCAGGCCGCCGACCGCGAACTTGCCCGCGCGGTCGAGGAAGGTGCGGCGGCTGATGTCGCCGTGCTGGTATTCGTGAAAGAGGTCTAACAACTCCTGCGGATAGTCGGATGCTGCTCTGCGTTCCATTCTTTCTCCTCGCATGGGACACCGGCGGAGTAAGAGTTGACTCGCTCCTACCCTGCGACTGGAATCGGCTCTACACTGATGTTGCTTTCGCCCAAATTAACATGAACGCAAATACACGCGCTACCCCATGCTTCTTGCAAGGGCGATTCAGAACACTCGCCGCCGCCTTCATCTTGCCCGCGCGCGGTTCCGTGTGTTATCAAGCGCGACGGACTTTATGATTCGGCGCGACCGTCACAGTGCGTATGAATCCGTCCTGGTCGAACCCGTTCTCGACGGAGGTTGTAAGTGATTATCGCTCTGGCGTCGCCACGCGTCGCCGAAACCCTCGACGACGGTCTGGAAAAGGTCAGGCATCTCATGTCCGAGGCTTCGGCGCGTGGCGCGTCGGTCGTCTGCTTCCCGGAAGCCTATTTGCCGGGGCTGCGCGGGCAGGATTTCAAAGTCTTGCCCTTCGACGAGGCGCGGCAGGAGCGCGTGCTCCGCGCCGTGTCGCAGTGGGCGCGTGAGTACGCGATAGCAACCATACTCGGGACGGAGAGGCTGACGGAGGCTGGCCGTCAGATCGCCGCCTTCGTCTTCGACTCGCACGGCCGACTTCAGGGTTACCAGACCAAGAACCAGCTAGACCCGACCGAAGACCGCTTCTACGTGCCCGGAGAGACGCGTCAAATCTTCGAGGCGGGCGGCGTCAAGTTCGGCGTGGCAATCTGCCATGAGGGCTGGCGCTATCCTGAGACCGTGCGCTGGGCCGCCGCGCGCGGCGCGAAGATAGTCTTCCACCCGCAGCACACGGGGAGCGAGCGAGAGGGCGTGCGCCTGAACGCGTGGGGCTCGCCCGACGCGCCATACTACGAGCGGGCGATGTTGATGCGAAGCATCGAGAACACCGTCTACTTCGCGAGCGTCAACTACGCCCTGCGCTTTCAAGAGTCCGCGACGAGTCTCATCACGCCGTCGGGACTATGTCAGGCACACCTGCCCTACGGGCATGAGGGAGTGCTCGTCGAGGAGATAAAGGTCGAAGAGGCCACGGGCCTGCTCGCCGCGCGTTACGCGCCCGAGCGTTACGAGGAGTCGAGAGGAAGCGCCCGCAGTTAGCTTCAAGCCCCGCCGTTGACGGACTTGAGAAAAGGGAATCCTTACCTTCTCCACTCAAGCGAGGCGGGCTGTAAACTTTCGCGGCGCGCGGGCCGTAAAAGAGTGTGCAAGGTGGCGTGGACGCCCCGGCAGACGTTTGAAGCTGCCGGGGCGTCTCGCGCGTACGGCGTGCGGGACGGAAGTTCAAAACCGCGTACGCGAATACGAGAAGCCTCAAGTTAAGACCGAAGCCTTAAGTTCACACTCAGGAGAATCGAGACATGCCCGTTTGGAGACGTTCCCTCAATCTAGTGCTGGCCGCTGCGCTGCTTCTATCGGCCTTACAGGCGGCGACGCCGCGCGCGCAGGCGCAAGTAGCAGCGCAGGCGACGCAAGAAGCGCCCGCCGCGCTCGACGCGAAGCTCGCCGCCATCGAGAAGGCCGTTGAAGAAGGAAGACAGAAGCGCGGCATACCCGGCCTCTCGCTCGTCATAGTTAAGGAAGACAGGGTCATATACATGAAGGGGTTCGGCTACCGCGACTTCGAGCACAAGGTTCCTGTCACGCCCGACACGCTCTTCGCAATCGGCTCCTCGACCAAGGCGTTTACGGCGATGCTCGTCGCGATGGGCGCGGACGAGGGCAAAATCTCGCTCGACGATTCGCCGAAGAAGTTCCTCCCCTACTTCAAACTGCAAGACCCCGAAGCGGACGCGAAGATTACCGTGCGCGACCTGCTCTCGCACAGCTCGGGCCTCAACCGCACAGACCTCGCGTGGATAACGGGCGTGCTCAACCGCGAGGAGGTCATACGCGTCGCGGGGCAGGCGAAGCCGACGGCGAAGCTGCGGGAGAAGTGGCAGTATCAGAACGTCATGTACTCGGCGGCGGGCGAGTGCGTCGCGAAGGCGGAGAACTCGACGTGGGAGAGTTTGATTAAAGAGAGAATCTTCAAGCCGCTCGGCATGCGCGCGTCGAACCTGAACGTCCCCGACACTCTGCGCTCGCCCGACCACTCGAACGGCTACAACTACGACGAGGACACGAAGGAGACGCGCCAGCTTCCGATGCGCGACTTCCCGCAGGTCGCGGCGGCGGGCGCGATAAACTCGAACGCGCGCGACATGGCGCAGTGGCTCCGTCTGATGCTCGGCGGCGGCGCGTTCGAGGGCAAGCGCCTCGTCTCCGAGCACGGCTTCGCCGAGCTTGTGAAGCCGCAGATGAAGATTGGCGGAAACGTCAACTACGGATTGGGGTGGATGCTGCGCGAGTGGCACGGCCACAAGGTCGCGGAGCACGGCGGGAACATCGACGGCTTCAACGCGCAGGTCGCACTGATGCCCGACCAGCATCTGGGCTTCGTCATGCTCACGAACGTCTCCGCCTCGACTCTCCCGACGGCCGCGATGGAGGTCGTCTGGTCGAACCTCGTCGGAGACCCCGACGCGCCGAAGTCCGACACGGCGACGGGCGCGTCGTCCGTCCGCGTCGAAGAAGAGGCGGGCAGCTACCTGCTCGCCGAGGCGAATATGACGATGGAGTTCGCCGTCAAAGACGGACGGCTCACGATGAGCGTGCCCGGTCAGCCGACGTACACGTTAGAGCCCGTCGCAGGCAGGCGTTACAAACTCTCCGGCGTCGAAGGCTTCTTCGTCACCTTCCGCCCGTCGAAGACGGACGCGAAGGAGACGGAAATCTATCTCGAACAGCCGCAGGGCAACTTCACACTGAAGCGAATCAAACAGGCGGACGCGAAGACGGGCGCGGGCGCTTCCAAGGAGTACACGGGCGCGCTCAAGGAGGTCGTCGGGATTTACGACCGCGAGGGCGAAGGCCCCGCGTTAGAGGTGTCGGTACGCGACGGGCAGGTCGTGCTCGTGCTTCCGGGCCAGCCCGCCTACCCACTCGTCGAGAGGTCGAAGGACGTGCTCGGCTCGACCGCTCTGCCCGAATCCTACAGCTTCCTCGTGCGGCGCGACGCTTCGGGGAACATCGTCGGCATCACGATAAAGCAGCCGCAGGGCGAGTTCGCCTTCAAGCGCGCGGCCGAGTTCAAGTCGTCGTTGACGGCGGACGAGATTATCGCGAAGGCAATCGAGGCCGTGGGCGGCGAGGCCGCGCTGCGCAAGCACAAGAGTTGGCGCGCGCGCGTCGAGCTAGACTTCGAGCATCAGGGCGTGCAGGGCGAGGGCATCATCTACGCGAAGGCCCCGAACGCGGCGGCGCAGGAGGTGAACGTGACGGCGCTCGGCAAGAAGCTCGGCGCGTTCCACGACTTCTTCGACGGGACGCAGGGCGGCGAGGAGGCCACCTTCGCGACCTTCGAGCCGAAGACGGGCAAGGAGCTTGAGGACACGCGCATCGCGTCCTACTTCTACGCGCCGCTCGACTGGAAGAGTCTCTTTAAGACGGCCGAGGTGAAGAGGCTTGTGAAGGTCGAAGGCGAGGACGCCTACGTCGTCGTCTTCACGCCCGAGCGGGGGAACGCCGTCACGAACTACTACTCGACGAAGTCGTTTCTCCTTCTACGTCAGGACACGACCGAGACCTCAGGCCCGATCAGCATCCCCGTCACGGAGAGGCTCAGCGACTACCATTCGGTTGACGGCGTGATGATACCGTTCACGCGCGTCTCGAACACCGTGACGATGGGTGACACGGTCTTGAAGGTGCGCGAAGTGAAGTTCGACGTGCCCGTGCCCGACGACGTTTTCCGGCGAAAACTGACGAAGTAGCGCCGCTAAACGGATGTCTTCGACTCATCACCCGGATGCAATATGCTTGCAACCAAAGGGCTGAAACGGGCGTGTAGTATGTTGACAGTTAGTTGACGGGCGTTCCTTCTGAGAACGAGTGAAACTTTGGGGCAGGCCACGCGAAGTGGCCGTTGGGGTCGGGCTTATGGGGGAGCCCGACCCCATCTGTTTTTGGAGCTGATAAAGTTAAGACGTTCACGGCGGATACTGCCGCGGCAGTCTTAACAGTTCAAGATACAGGTCGGCGTGCCGGTGGTTGAAGCGCCGCTCACACTCTTTCGAGTGTAGGTGGAAGGGTCGCCACGGGCACGCCGTTGAACTTCTGTAGCCGTCGCCTGGCATAGCTCCGGAAGCGGTGCTGTCTTGCGGCGGTCTATTTACGTTTCTTACCGACCTCAGTCTTTTGACGGGCCTTGAACTCGCGCTCGCCGCCCGATTCGCCGAGCTTCGTGTTGGTGGGTATGGCGGCCGGGACGGAGGGTGTGTTGTCGCGCGGGACTTCGCCGCGCGAGCCGGTCATCTGCGAGGAGTCGTCGGCGAAGAACTTGTTCGCGGCCTTGCGGCGTCCTCTGAGGGCGGGCGTCTGCTTCTCCGACTCCGCGCTCTTGTCGGGCGCGCTTCGCTCATCGCCCATCTGCTGCCCGCGCCGCTTCGACGGCACGCCCGCCTTGTTCTGCGCCTTCTTACTCGTTGCCATTCTTCACCCTTTCTCTTTCATCGCCCACTTGAGCGCGGGCGGAGTTACGAGCGTGGTGACGAGCACCATTATGACGACCGCGCCGAAGGTGGCCGCGTCTATGACGGGGACGCGCGCACCATTCGCGCCGGGGAGCCAGAGCGTCGCGCCAATGCCTGCGAATATCAGACCGACCTCGCCGCGCGGTATCATCCCGAGGCCCACTGCGAGCCGGTTGACTCCGCGACCGACGACGCCGAGCGAGCACACCTGCTTGCCGAGTATCGCTACGAAGGTCAGCACCGCCGCGAAGCCTAGAATCTCTACGCGCGCGAACGCGCGCAGGTCAACCTTCAACCCCATCAGCACGAAGAAGACGGGCACGAGAATCGCGCTCACGGGCGCGAGTAGCTCCGACACAGGCTGCTCGCCGCGCGCGACGAACGACTCGAAATGTATCTCGTCCAGGATGAGCCCGGCGGCGAACGCCCCGACGATGGGCGCTAAGCCCACAACCCCCGCGGCCCACGCGAGCAGGAAGCAGAACGCGACGGCGAACGAGACCAGCACGCCCCGGCTCCGCATGCGCGACGCGCCCCGGAACAGGTGCGGCACGACGTACTGACCGACGAGAATCGCGCCGACGAGAAACGCGACTGACTTCAGGGCTATGACGCATACGTCCGCGAGCGCGAGCGCTTGTCCAGCGCCCGCCGCGCGTATCGCGCCCGCGACGACCGCGAGGATGAGCAGCCCCATCACGTCGTCGACGACGGCCGCGCCGAGGATGATGCTCGCCTCGCGCGTCTGAAGCCGCCCCATGTCGCGCAGCACGCGCGCCGTAATGCCTACGCTCGTCGCGCAGAGCGTCGCGCCGATGAAGACGTGGCCGAGCGTGGGCTCCGCGGGGAGGAAGTAGGCGGCGACGCCCCAGCCGAGGAAGAACGGCGCGACGACGCCGAGCGTCGCGACGAGGAGCGAAGACCATCCGACCGCCTTCATCTCGCCGAGGTTCGACTCCAACCCGACCTCGAAGAGAAGGATGATGACGCCTATCTCCGCGAGCGCCGCGACGACCTCGTCCGCGCGCAGGCGCTCGACCCACGCGACGCCGAAGAGCGAGAGCGAGCCGAGCAGTATGCCGCCCACCAACTCGCCGAGGACTGCGGGCTGACCCGCCTTCACGAACAACTCGCCGCCGAGCTTCGCGACGAGCAGCATCAACGCAATCGAGAGCAGCACGAACGGCGCGAGCCCGTGCACGGGGCCTTCGTCGCCGGAAGAGGCGTGCGCCGACACGCCCGACAGTGTGACGACGGCGAGCAACACGGCCGCGGTCAGCAATGGAGTCTTAGTCAACAGCGAGCGCCGCCGCGCGCTGCGCGTCTTCATTTGCCGCGCGCCCTTATGGGCTCGGGCTCCGTCTGTTGTGACGGCTGCGCGGGGCGCGACTCTTTTCCTTGCGGGTCGGGCGGCGAGGGCGGCTGCGCGACGAGCTTTTCGAGCGTCGCTTCGAGCGCGTCGCCGATGCGACCGACGTAGACGAACTCCAACTCCTTGCGAACGTCCTCGGGGATGTCCTCGGTGTCGGCCTCGTTGCGCGCCGGAAGCACCACCCGGCGCAGGCCCGCGCGGTGCGCGGCGAGCACCTTCTCCTTGATTCCGCCGACGGGGAAGACGAGTCCCGAGAGAGTTATCTCGCCCGTCATCGCGGTGTCGTTGCGCACGCGTCGGCCGGTCATCAGAGAGGCGAGCGCGGAGGTTATCGCGACGCCCGCCGATGGGCCGTCCTTCGGTATCGCGCCCGCCGGGACGTGCAGGTGCATGCCGTAGTTTCGGAATATCTGCGCGTCTATGCCGAACTCCGAAGCGTGCGACCACAGGTACGAACGCGCTGCGCGGGCCGACTCCTGCATCACTTCGCCGAGTTGACCCGTAATCGTCAACCCCTGCGAGCCCGGCAGCAGCGTCGCCTCTATGAAGAGCAACTGCCCGCCCGCCTCAGTCCAGGCCATCCCCGTCGCGACGCCCGTAGGCATATCCTTGCGCGCCTCTTCGGGGTAGAAGCGCGGCGCGCCGAGCAGCTCTTTGATGTCGGCCACGTCAACGCGCACGTGGTCGGCCTGCCCCTGCGCGATGCGTAGCGCGGCCTTACGCGCGAGGCTGCCGACGGTTCGTTCGAGTTGACGCACGCCCGCCTCGCGCGTGTAGCGCGAGGCGACGTACATGAGCGCGTCGTCGGTGATTTCGAGCTGACCATCAGTGAGCCCGTTCTCGCGCGTCTGTCGAGGGACGAGGTACTGGCGCGCGATGTGAAGCTTCTCCTGATCGCTGTAGCCCACGAGCCCGATTATCTCCATGCGGTCGCGAAGGGGCGCAGGGATAGGCCCCAACTGGTTCGCGGTCGCGATGAAGAAGACCTTCGACAGGTCGAAAGGAAGGTCGAGGTAGTGGTCGCGGAACGTAGAGTTCTGCTGCGGGTCGAGTATCTCAAGGAGCGCCGAGGCAGGGTCGCCGCGGAAGTCCGCGCCGAGCTTATCTATCTCGTCGAGCATCATCACGGGGTTGTTGACGCCCGCGCGCCTGATGGACTGGACGATGCGGCCGGGCATCGCGCCGATGTAAGTGCGTCGGTGGCCGCGTAGCTCCGCCTCGTCTCGCACGCCCCCTAAACTTAATCTCTCGAACTCGCGACCCAAGGCTCGCGCGATGGAACGTCCCAAGCTGGTCTTACCGACGCCGGGAGGGCCGACGAAGCAGAGGATGGGACTCTTAGAGTCGCGTCGGAGTTTTACGACGGCGAGGAATTCGAGTATGCGCTCCTTTATCTCTTCGAGGCCGTAGTGGTCTTCGTCGAGTATGCGGCGCGCCTCGTTCAAGTCGAGCTTGTCCTCGGATGATTTATTCCACGGAAGCTCCAGGATGAATTCGAGCCAGGTGCGGCCGACGTGATAGTCGGGCGCGGCCTGCGGCAGACGCTCCAATCGTCGAAGCTCGCGCTCGGCCTCCTTGCGAACCTCTTCGGGGAGGACTGCCTCGCCCAGGCGCTCGCGGAGCATCTCGATCTCAGCGCCTTCGCCGCCCTCGTCGTCGCCAAGCTCCTTCTGTATCGCCTTCATCTGCTGGCGCAGGAAGTAGTCGCGCTGCGCCTTCGACATCTCGCCCTGCGCCTCGGCCGCTATCTTCGTGCGAAGCTCCATGATCTCTATCTCGTGCGCGAGGCGCGAGTATGCGATCTGTAGAAGCTCCTCCAATGTGTCGGCTTCGAGCATCTGCTGCTCCTGCTCGGCGCCGAGGTTGAGGATTGAGCCGAGGAAGTATGCGAGCTGTGCGGGATCGTTCGCGGAGAGCACCGCCGTGCGAATCTCGGGCGGTATCTCGGGCAGCATCGCGAGCGCGCGTTGCACGAGCGCCTGCACGTTGCGCGTCAGGGCTTCGATGGTGCCCTCGTCCAGGCGCGAGGGCGCGGGCAGTATGCGCACGCGCGCGCGTAGGTACGGCTCCGTCTGCGTCCACTTGACGATGCGGATGCGGTCGCTGCCGTAGACGATGAGCTGAAGCCCTTCGGCGCTCCGCATCATTCTCTTGACCGTGACGAGCGTGCCGACTTCGTATAGGTCGTCGGGCGGCGTGGCCTCGGCCTCGGGCGACGTGCGCCCCTCTCTAACGGTGATGCATGCGAGAAGTCTCTCCTCCGTCGAGAGCGCGGCCTCGACCGCGGCGATTGAGCGCGGGCGTCCCGCCGAGAGCGGTACGACCGTGCCCGGAAAGAGCGTCGTCTGCTGCAAGGGCAGCACGGCTATCTCGAAGACCTCGCCGCCGGGCTGTTGACTCTGTTCGCCCGAAGTCGAATCCGCGGGCCCGCCCGAAGCGCCCACGGCGGCCGCCGTAGGCTTCGAGCCGAGAGCGTCCCGGCGCTGCTCTTCGCCGCCCGAGTGCGCGACTTCCGTCTGCGCGTTGGCCGCGACTTCCGTCTGCGCGTCGGCCGCGACTTCCATCTGCGCGTCGGGAGCGCCCTCGGGCGGCGCGGTCTCGCCGCGCGTGGCTGAACTCTTTTTCGTCGTGTCCTTCGCTGTCTTGTCGGCCATAAGAGAATGCCTGTCCTCGTCGGATTTGAAGGGGAGACTACGGTTGCGGAGCGGCGGCGCGCCTTCTAGTCGCACGCCTCCGAGCTTTGCAGGTGGAGCAGCAGCAGCCCGTCCTTATAGCGGCGCACGAGGTGCGCGCCCTCTATCGGGCAGGGGAAGCGAATGGTTCGCTCGAAGCGGCTGTATGTGATTTCGAGCTGGTGATAAGAGACGGCCTCGGTCAGACGCTCGGCCCTGCGCGTGCCCGCGACGTGCAGCGTGTCGCCCGCGACCGTCACCTCCAACTCGTCGGGCTCGACGCCCGCAAGCTCCATCTTCACGAACCACCCGTCGCGCGTCCTGTAAACGTCGGCCGCCGGGTTCCAAAGGTGCTCGCCGCAACGCAGCCCGTGCGCCTTCGGCATCATCCGTAGATATCGCTCGATTGATTTAGCCATTTTTGAAGGGGTGATAAGTGATAAGTGATGAGTGATAAGAAAAAAGCAGCAGGCTTCTTCTTCTCTCACTTATCACTCATCACTCATCGCTTATCACTAACTAAAAATCCTGTTCCAGAACGAAGAGCCGCTCGAAATCTCTTCGAGGGCCTCGGCCAGCTCGCGGTCGGACTCGGTTTCGAGCGCCACGTCGGCCATCGAGATGATGCCGCGCAGGTTTCCCTCGCGGTCTACGACGGGGAGACGGCGAACCTGCCGGTCGCCCATCTTCCGTATCGCCTCGATGACGCGGTCGTTCGGGCGTACCGTATGGAGGTCTTTCGTCATCAACTCCTCGGCGCGCATAGAGCGCGCGTCGCCGCCCTCCGCGATGGCGCGTATGACTATGTCGCGGTCTGTGATGAGCCCGACGAGGCGGCCGTTAGAGACCATGCGCGCGGGCACGCGCTGGACTTCAGTTACCGAGTCCGAAGTCGTCTCTCCCGGCTCGACGACGGGGATGACGCCCGTGTCCTCGTCGCGCATCATGCGCGCGACCTCTTCGAGGGTGGTGTTGCGCTCGGCGACCGTCACGTCGCGCGTCATGATGTCGCGGCAGCGAAGGTGCGAGCGCATCGCGCCCCGGCGGCGCGCTCGCGCATAGTAGCGTTCTTCGTCTTCGTGGCGCGGTCGCGGCGGGCGGCCCGCGTAGTATTCTTCTCGGTAGACTTCGCCGCGCCCCCGAGCGTATGAGTCCTGGTCGCCGCGTGGGCCGAAGGGGCGTCCCTCCCGCGCTCGTTCGCGCTCGTCGTACTCGTAGCGCGGCGGCGGAGGGGGCGGCGGGCCGCGCCTCTCGTCGGGCGGGCCTGTGCGTTCGTCGCCGTAGTCGGCCCTGCGGCGCGGGCGTGGCTCGCCCGCGTAGAAGTCGTCGTCCCAGTCGCCGCGGTGTCTGGACATCTCTCCTCCCGAGACAAGAGCGGGCCGCGCGCGTCTCTTCGGGGTGTGCGCGCGGCCTTGCCGCTCGGCCGAAATCAATTAAAGGGGAATCGCTTCGGCGTTAATTATACTCACTCCGAACGAGATTGCCAGCAGCGCGTAGATTCGCGCGCGCTGCTGGCGCTCAAGGCTTCGGCTCGACTTCCGCGACCAGCGTCACTTGTGCGTACACGTCGAGCGAGCCGGGCTCTACGGGCGTCGCGTCCTGCGCGGCCCTCGCCCTGACGAAGTTCGTGCCGTCGTTTACCGGGGGGCGCACGATTGCGCCGCCCTCCTGCACTTCGATCACTCTCACGACGCGGCCTCCGAGCGCCTCGGCGACCGTGCGCGCCTTCGCGGTGGCCTCGCGCGTCGCGGCCGAGAGCGCCTGCGCGCGCGCCGTCTCGTCGCGGCGGAGTGTGAAGGCGAGGCCGTCAACGTTGTTCGCGCCCGCGCGCGTGGCCGCGTCTATGATTGCGCCGACGCGTTCGAGCGTGCCCGTCGTCACCGTGATGGCGTTGCGCGCGACGTAGCTCGTGATGGTCGGCGGCGCGCCCTCCTTGTAGACGTACTGCGGCTGAAGGCTGTAGCCGGCCGTCTTGACCTCCGCGCCCGCGCCCGCCGCCGTCTTGACCGCACGCACGACCGCGTCGGTCTTCGAGGCGTTCTCACTCTGCGCCTCCGAGGCGGACGCGTTCTGCGTTACGACCGCGACGGTAACGACGGCCGTGTCGGGCTGCGCCTGCACGGTCGCGTCGCCCGTGACCGAGACGCGCGTCGTGCCGCGCACGAGTCGCGTCGCCGTCCCTTGCGTGCCCGCGCCGCCCGCGCCGCCCGTATTGCTGCTGTTGCCGCTGCCCGCGTTGTTGTTGCTCCCCGTGTCGCTGTCACTTGCGGCGGCGTCGCCGTTTGGGTTCGGCGCGCCGCCCCTTCGAGGGCGGAGGGTTCTCACCTGAAAGGGCAGACCCTCCATGTAGGTCGTCATCGTATCGTTACTGACCGAGCCGGTCGCAACGACGACAGTGCCCTCGCGGAACCATGCCTCGCTCTGGAACCTTCGCGCGTTGAGTATCAGGTACTTGCCCGCCTCCGCCGAGATGAGCCACCCGCCCGACTCGGTCGTGCGCGTCAGACGACCCTCGACGGTTATCTCGCCCTGCGCGCGTGCGGCGTTCGCCGCGAGCGCGAGCAGAAGCACGGCCGCGAAGACGCGCGCCGCCTTCAAAGTCCTACGCATAAGTACGTCGCCCCCTCTCATGTAAGTTAACGTCAAGATTGTAGTTCACTCAACAACAGAACCGCGAGCGATAGCGAGCGGGTGTCGAGTTACACAATACGTTTGTACGCCGGAACTTGAGACCCGCGAGGCTACCGCTCGCGGTTCTGTTTTGTGGGGCGGTTTGTTACGATTGGCCTCAAGTATGCAGCCCACCGGAAGAGAAGGCTTCAACCCGAAGAGGCCCGAGCGCGCGGGGACGCTCGTGACGGTCGGGCGCGTCGAGGACGTGCCCGACGGGCGCGGCGCGACCATCGAGTTGAAGAACGGAAGGGAACTCGCGCTCTACAACGTCGGCGGGCGCTTCCACGCCATCGAGAACTTCTGCCCGCACAGAGGCGCGCCGCTCGCCGACGGAGAGCTGCGCGGCCACACAGTCGAATGCGCCTGGCACGGCTGGCTCTTCGACGTGCGCACGGGCACATGCCTCAACCGCCCCTCCGAGCCCGTCGAGACCTACGAGGTCGTGATAGAAGATGGGTGGATAAAGATAAGGATTTAGCGTTCAGCACTCAGCACTCAGCACTCAGCCAAACACTCTTCGCGCTCTTTGCGGTTAAGCTTCGGATGCTCTAATCGCAAAGCTCGCAAAGTAGTAGCGAAGGGCGCAAAGGTTTTAAGCTGAGTGCTGAACGCTTTGAGCTTCACCCGTCGTTGCCGATGGCTTCGACGGGGCAGGCCATGAGGGCCTCTTCGCAGAGGGCGCGTTCGGAGTCCGTCTGTGGCTGTTTGAAGACGAAGGAGTAGCCGCCGCGGTCGTGGCGCGTGAAGTTCGACGACGCCGTGTCGCGGCACACGTCGCAGTCTATGCAGTTCGTGTCTACGTAGTACACGCCCGGCGTATTCTCGGGCACGCGGTCGTTAGGGTCAGCCATGAGTTAGTGATGAGTGATGAGTGAAGAGTGATGAGTGGGAGAGTTTTTAACTCATCACTCATCACTCTTCACTGTTCACTTAATTTCAAGCATTCGGTCGAGCGCGACGCGCGCCCAAGTGGCGATCTCTTCGGGCACGGTTATGCGGTTGACGACGCGGCCCGCGACGAGCGATTCGAGTACCCATGCGAGGTTCTGCGGGGCGATGCGGTACATCGTCGCGCACATGCAGAGGTCTGGCGCGAGCAGGCGTATGTGCTTGTCCGGGTGCTGCCTGATAAGTCGGTTGACCAGGTTGACCTCGGTGCCGACGGCCCATGCCGAACCCTCGGGCGCTTCCTCAATCGCCTTGATGATGAACTCGGTCGAGCCGTTCAAGTCTGACTTCTCCACGACCTCGCGCTCGCACTCTGGATGCACGAGCACGTTGATGCCGGGGACTTCCTTCCTCACCTGATCGACGTGCCACGGGCGGAAGCGGCCGTGTACGGAGCAGTGGCCCTTCCAGAGAATGAGGCGCGCTCCGCGAAGCTCGTCGGGAGTGTTCCCTCCGAGTTCCCTGTTCGGGTCCCAGAGCATCATCTCTTCGAGCGGGATGCCGAACTTGACGCCCGTGTTGCGCCCCAAGTGCTGGTCTGGGAAGAAGAAGAGCTTGTCGGCCTCCGCGAGATATTTGTCGAAGAGGGGCACCGCGTTCGACGACGTGCAGACGACGCCTTCGTGCTCGCCGCAGAAGGCTTTAATCGCCGCGGACGAATTCATGTAGGTGACGGGCACGACCTTCGACTCGTCCAGAATCCCTACCCCGCGTAACTGCTCCCAAGCGTCCTCGACCTGCTCGGCCGTAGCCATGTCGGCCATCGAGCAGCCCGCGCCGAGGTCTGGGAGGATGACCTTCTGGTCGCCCGGCTTGAGTATGTCGGCCGACTCTGCCATGAAGTGTACGCCGCAGAAGAGGACGAACTCGGCCTCCGGGCGCGAGGCCGCGAGCTTCGAGAGCTTGAAGGAGTCGCCCGTGTAGTCCGCGTGGCAGATTACGTCGTCGCGCTGGTAGTGGTGGCCGAGTATGACGAGGCGGCTGCCCAGCTCGCGCCGCGCAGTCTCGATGCGCTCGTACAACTCCGCCTCGGAGATGCCGAAGTAGTCTTCGAGCGCGGGCGCGTTGGCCTTGTCTTCGACTTCGAGAATGGCTGACATCTTCAAACCCCCCCTTCACAACGCGCGAGCCGTCCGCGCGAAACGCGAAATATAAGCCTTCACACGAGCGGCCCGCAAGCGCCGACGCCGACTCTCACGGGCCGAAAATTAGATGCAGAGCGCGTCTCGAACGTTCGTAACAGAACCGCGAGCGGTAGCGAGAGGGTGTCGAGTTACGTTAACGAGCCGTCAGACGTAACTCGACACCCGCGAGGCTTCCGCTCGCGATTCTGTCCTGCTCCCTTACGGGTGTGTCATCTCTTCGGGCTTGACGTACTGGTCGAACTGCTCCGCGGTTAAGAGTCCCAACTCGACGGCGGACTCGCGCAGCGTTATGCCCTTCTTGTGAGCGTTCTTGGCTATGCGCGCGGCGTTGTCGTAGCCGATGTGTGGGTTCAGGGCCGTGACGAGCATGAGAGAGTTGTTCAGGTTCTCGTCTATGCGCGCGCGGTTCAATTCAAGCCCCTCGATGCAGAACTCGACGAAGCCCCGGCACGCGTCCTTCAGAAGTCTTATCGAGTGGAGCAGATTATGAATCATCACGGGGTTGAAGACGTTCAGCTCGAAGTTGCCCTGCGAGCCCGCGAAGCCAATCGCCGCGTCGTTCCCCATCACCTGCACGGCGACCATCGTCAACGCCTCCGACTGCGTCGGGTTCACCTTCCCCGGCATGATTGAAGAGCCCGGCTCGTTCTCGGGCAGCACAAGCTCGCCTATACCCGCGCGCGGCCCCGACCCGAGCCAGCGCACGTCGTTCGCAATCTTCATGAGCGATGCGGCGAGCGTCTTGAGGGCTCCGCTCGCGAACACAATCTCGTCGTGCGCCGAGAGAGCCGCGAACTTGTTCGGGTGCGGCTTGAAGGGGAGTCCCGTCAACTCCGCTATCTTCGCCGCCGCGCGCTCGGCCCACTCGGGGTGAGAGTTGAGGCCGGTGCCCACGGCCGTGCCGCCTATCGCAAGGTCGTATAGGCCGGGCATCGCGGCCTCCAGACGCTCCACGTCGCGCTCAAGCAGCGCGGCCCAGCCGCCGAACTCCTGCCCGACCGTCAGAGGCGTCGCGTCCTGCAAGTGCGTGCGGCCGATCTTGACCACGTCTCGGAACTCTTCGGCCTTCGCGTCAATCGCGTCGCGCAGGCGGCCTACTTCGGGGATGAGCTTACGCATCTGCTCGGCGGCGGCGATGTGCATGGCGGTCGGGAAGGTATCGTTAGAGGACTGCGACATGTTCACGTCGTCGTTCGGGTGGACGGGCCTCTTGCTCCCCAACTCTCCGCCCGCCAGCTCAATCGCGCGGTTCGAGATGACCTCGTTCGCGTTCATGTTCGTCTGCGTCCCCGACCCCGTCTGCCACACTCGAAGAGGGAAGTGCTCGTCCAACTCTCCTTCGATGACCTCGTCGGCCGCGCGCTCGATCAAACGCGCCTTCTCCGCCGAAAGCTTCCCCAACTCCTCATTCACCAGCGCCGCCGCCTTCTTGAGAATGCCGAGCGAGCGCACCATCTCGCGCGGCATCACGTCGAAGCCTATGTTGAAGTGGTGAAGCGAACGCTCCGTCTGCGCGCCCCAATACCTGTCGGCGCGCACCTCCACCTGCCCCATCGAGTCCGACTCGACCCTCGTCTCCCTCTTCGCCTCGGTCGCGTCCTGTGACATGGCAACAATCGTCCTCGCCGCTCTCTACTTATGTTGGTCTTACGCACAAATCATACAACACGCGCGAGCGCGCCCGCGACCCTCTCCGCACGAGAGGCGTGCGAGTGAATCCACATATTTGTAAAGAGATGTAAAAGCGAAAACGTCCGATTCCATTCCGTCAACGGATAGTCCGATTCGACACCGGCCACGGCCCGCTCAACACAAGACTGTTAACGGCCACGCACGCCCGCGCATACAGTTGGTAGCGTCTGCCCACGACAAGGGTCTCCCTACGACGACGAGCGCGCGTCGAACTGTTCGGACGTTCGTACGACTTCACGTACTCGCCCTGCGTCGAAGCTTTAAGTCACGCGAGGCGAAGCGGAGTCCGCACCTTCATTCGTACAGCCTCGCCGGAATGCTTCAAGCTTCCGCATCTCGCGGCGCGCCCGCGTCACTTTTCGACCTCAATCAACGAAGGAGAACGCAGATGCTTAGAAAGAAGATCGCCCTGCTCGTCATGCTCTTGACCCTACTCGCCTCTCTGGCCCTGCCCGGCGCGGCGGGCGCATGCTCCGGCGACGACTGCGGCTGCGGCATCGCCGCGCAAGAGTGCCGCGACAGTTGCGGGGGCGTGTTGGCCTGCGTAAGGCAGTGCAACCGCGATTCAATCGCCTGCGCGAAGGCATGTTGTACGCCCTTCTAATGGCGCTTTACCGCGCGCCGAGACGCGGGCCGAAGACCCCGCGTGTAAAAAGGGCGGGGCCTTCGACCCGCGTCTCGGCGCGCGCTCTTCTTCGGCGCGAGTGACGTTAACTCCGCCGGGTCTTCGACACGCGTCCGAGCGCGCGAAGAGTCTTTCGGCCAAACCGACAGGAGCGGAAATCACCTCATGGAGAACAGAACGCGGAAGCTTGAGACGCTGGTCAACGTCGCAATCATTGTGGTCGCCGTGGCGGTCTGCGCGGTGCTCGCCAAACAGTATCTCTTGACGGGCGCTTCGGGGCGCTCGCACGGCCCGGAGGTCGGCTCGAAGATAGAGCTTGCGGGCACGGACTTGTCCAAAGAAGATAAGACCTTGCTGCTCGTCTTGCAGAAGGGCTGCCACTTCTGCACCGAGAGCGGGCCGTTCTACCAGAGGCTCGCGCGCGAGGCGTCGGCGCGCGGCAATCGCGTGAAGCTCCTCGCCGTCCTGCCGCAGAGCGAGGAGGAGGGGCGTCGTTATCTGAGCGACCTCGGCGTTCCCATCGAGCGCGTCGCACAGGCCGCGCTCGGCAAGCTCGACGTATCGGGCACGCCGACGCTCATCCTCCTCGACCGCGGCAAGGTCTCCGACGTGTGGGTCGGGAAGCTACCCGACGAAACCGAGGCGGAAGTCCTCGGCAAGCTCTAACTCCCGGCCCATGCACGGGCGCTGCTGCGATGCCCTTGATGACGAGCCGCACGCGCAAAGAGGCACACGAGAAGGGGGGAGCGAACTTCGCTCCCCCCTTCTCGTGTGCCACGCACTAAAGCCCGGACTTAACTCCCGGAGTTCTCCCCCGAGCCCTTCTTCGACTTGCGCTGCGGAGCCTTGTGCTCCGAAGACTTCTTACGCCCTATCGCCTGCACCTCGTTCGAGTTCCTCCCGAACTGCGCCGTCACCTGATCCTTCGAGCCTCCCACAAGGTTGTGGAAGTTCCACTCCTTCGCCGTGGCGTTATCGCGCGCGGCCTTCTGGGCGGCATTCGCCCGCGCCTCATCCTCCTGCGCGGCACGCATCTCCGTGTGCGCCTGCTCTATCAACGGCACGGTGTAAGCGGGGTTGGCGGGCGTGTAATTGTCGATTGCCTTCAGCGCCGCGAAACTCTCCTCGTCCGCGTCAATCAGCGCGGGCTTAATACGGTTCGACTCGTTAGCCATCTTGCTGTCTCCTTTCGTGAGATAGAGAAAGGGTCGGTGAGGTTCGCCCGCATCATACTCACAGCCCGTCCCCCTTGCAATACCAAAGTTCGCCCCCGCCGCAACACCCACCCCACCCCCCGCGCCCCCTTCCTCCCCACACGCACGCCCTTCCCACACCCCTGCACGTCATTCCCAACCACCGGAACGCCATTCCCGACCACCGGAATGCCATTCCGCCTGACCGGAACATCATTCCGACCCCTCGGAACGTCATTCCCACCCACCGGCAGAACGTTCCGTCACCCCGGAACAACGTTCCCACAAGCCGGAACACCCTTCCGACCCGCCTAAACTCCATCCCCTCACCCGGCAACAACCCGCCCCCAACCCCCAACGCCAACCCCCCGCCAATCCCCCGCCTCACCTCAAGAATCCTCGCTCTCCATCCTTTCCAAATCCTGCCGCACTACATCCTTATTTGGCGACTTAAGCTCCTCGAAAATGCCAAGTGCTTCCCTTAGCAGCAGCGCCGCTTTCGCCCTGTCGCCCTCCTTATCCGCGAGCAGACCGGACGAATGTTTCACACTGGCTATCCTGAACCTGTCCGACAAAGCCTGAGCCGTTTGTAGAGCCTCATCGAAAAGGCGTCGAGCTTCCGGGACTGAGCCTTGTATAACTTTCAGCTTACCTATGCTCTCAAGACACTCTGCTATGTATCGTTTGTGCCCTAACCCGTTAAGAATCGTCAGACTTTCATCAAGCAGTTTCTCGGCCCCCGGCAAGTCACCCTCATCAATACAAATAGTTCCTAACTGGTGAAGGGTAGCGGCGATGCCGCTCTGGTCTCCGAGCCTCTTCTTAATGTCAAGACTCTCGCCGTAGAGTCGGCGCGCCTCGTCCACCTCGCCCTGATCATGCGCGAGAGTGGCTAGAGAATGAAGGGTGACGGCAATGCCTCTCTGGTCTCCGAGTCTCTTCTCGATGTCGAGGCTCTCGTCGTAGAGTCGGCGCGCCTTGTCTATGGCACCTTGTCGCTGGTGGAACATTGCTACGTTATGAGTGAAGGTAGAAATCCAATTCTCGTCTGCTAAATTACGCGCGATGTCTAGTGCTTGCTCGCCTCTTCGTATTGCTTCGTCCCAATAGCCTCTCAAATCTAAAAAGTCATAAGCAGCGTCGTACAAAGGCATGGCGCTTCTTGAATCGCCCAACTCCACCGCGACATCCATCGCACTCAGGATGTTATCTTTCTCCGCTTCTATCGAGTTTAAGTGTGCGACGGTTTTCGTGGAGTTTGCCTTCGCGTAGATTAGAAATCGTCCGACGAACCGCTGGCGGAAAGGCTTTGAGCGCGGGTCGTGTGAGAGGCGGGCTTTGGCGAACTCGCGGGTTAACCCTTCGACGGCCACGCGCTGGCCGCTGCTCGCCGGTGACAGCAGCCACAGGGAGGCTAACGTCTCCTGCGCCTTCCTGAATCTCTTCCTGTCTTTGTCCTTACCCATCCCCGCAACTTCCGCGAGCGCGGCACGCGTGGCGCTCGGCATGAAGAGGGATAGCGCGAGGAGCACCGCCCGCCCGCCTTCCGCCATCTGCGGCAGATTGAATGAGCGGTCGAATACACGTTCGGCAGCCTTACCCTCTCCGTGCGCGAGTTCGCTAAGAACTTCTTCCGGGTCGTTCGCCAGATTTATCTGACTGACCACCCACTGAATTATGAGGGGATTGTATTCAGCGGTCTTGAGGATGCGGTCGCGGATGGCTTCGGTGTAGATGTCAGCGTCGCGGGTCTGCTCCATTAGCCTGTCCATTAAGGCATTGCCTTCTTCGGCCAGCATCGAAAGAAGGGGAATGGAGCGCACGCCTTCTATCGAATCCCTCGTAGTAATCAGCGCCGGGCAGTTTGCCCTCTCCGCAAGAAAGCCGATGCATGGCGGCTGCTCTTCGGGTGGGATAGTCTCGAAGTTGTCGAGGACTATTAACGTCGGAGCGTCCGCGATGAGGACGCATATCGCCTCCTGCTTTGGTTCGAGCGCGAGCGGGCGCAGGTCTGCGCGGTCGAACTGTGCGGCGATGTCGTCGAGAAGCGTCGAGAGGGTGAAATTAGTTCGCCCATCTGCGGACACCCAGACGATACGCTGTCCCGCCTCTGCGAGGCCGCGCGCCGACTCCGCCGTCAACGTCGTCTTGCCGACGCCGCCCGCCCCCCAGAGTGCGACCAACTGATTCCTGTGCGGCGCAAGTTCCTCCTGTAAACGTCGCACGATGCTATCCCCGTTTTTGTCGCGGCGAGGAACGAAGCCGACTATGGGTGGACGCGGAATCCGGGCAGGGAATGAAGGGGTTTTAGATACGTCGTGATGTCCGCCACGCGGAAGGGGTTCGCCCCTAACGACAGCCAGAAGCTCTTGGTAGCCCTTCTCGAACTGTGCGTCGTCCTCAAAGTTGATGGCCCTGATGCCTCGCAGCAGCGCGGGTAAGTCGTCGCAGGCTCGCCGGTATAGTGGGATTAAGCGTCTCTGTCGCTCTTCGATGTCTATGTGCGTGGTGACGAGTCGCTCTATCTTCACCCACTCCGACCGCATCGCTTCGGGTGTGACGACGAGGCCGACCTTGCGGCTCTGAGGCAGCGCTTCTTCTAGGCGCTCAGTGATGTGTTCGCCGGGCTGAATGTCCCACGGCGCGAAGAAGACCTTGAGCTTGCGGCCTCGGTAATCCTCCTGCTCAAGACGGGCGGCTAATTCTTCCGCCCATTTCTCGTCGGCGCGGTTGTAGCTGATGAAGAGGTCGTATTCGTAAGTGGGTTCGTCGGTCATGTCGTGAGGGAAGTCCTCCGTTTATGTAGAGGCCGTGTGTATTTCATCCTGTCGGCTCATTCGCCGTCGAAGGGAGCGCCCGCGTCCTTCCAGGCTTTCCAGCCGCCCGCGAGCGAGTAGACGTTCGTGTAGCCCATGCGTTGGAGGTTGTCCGTGGCGAGCGCGGAGCGGTAGCCGCCGCCGCAGTAGAGTATGAGTTCCGCGTCGTGGTCGGGCACGGCCAGTTCTATGTCGCGCTCGATTACGCCGCGCCCCATGTGCTCCGCGCCGTGGGCGTGGCCGCGCTCCCACTCTCTGTCCTCGCGCACGTCTATGAGGCGCGCGCCAGCCGCCGTGCGTTCGAGCGCGGCGGCAACGTCTATCTCGCGCACGCGCGTCTTCGCGTCGTCCACTACTTTCAGGAACCCTTCGGTGTGCTTCATCTGGTCTCGGCCTCGCGTCCGTGGTCTGTTAAAAACTTGTAGGGAGGCTCGGGCGGGCCTCCTCGGGTTTGACTTTCGTTTTCGCCCTTTGCTACATCATAACGCTTCCGGAAAATCCTGTGGAGTCCTTTATGCATAGACTGACCGCGCCGCTGCTGCTCATCATCTCGCTCGCGTGCGGGCTCGCCTCGGCGGGCTGCGACGGGGGCTCGGGCGCGAAGCCTTCGCCGGCGAACGGCGCTGTCGGCGCCGAGCCGGGCGAGACGATAGCGGCGCTCGAAGCGTTCACGAAAGAGTTGACGGCGAAGGTCGAGTCGGCCGTGGACACGAAGGCCGGACTCGCCGACGCGCAGAAGCTTTTAGACGCGCGCAGGACGGAGTTGACAGCGCGCGTGGCCTCTCTGCGCGCGAGCCCGCGGGCGAAGGCGGACGCGTCGGCGCGCGGCCACCTGCTCGAAGCGGAGGTTGACGACACGGAGCGCGTTCACCGCCTTCAGGTCAAATACTCCGACGCCTCTTCGCGCGACCCCGACTTCAAGGAGCGGCTCGACAAGCTCGTCTCCGACTACGACTCGATCTTCAAGTGACGCCGCCCCCGCGCGGGCCGCTTTTGGAGTAAAGAAGCGCGGCGGACTATAATGATTTAAAGCGTTCAGCGCTCAGCTATCAGCCATCAGCTTTAAGCCCTTTGCGGCCTTCGCTCCTTTTTTGTGTCTCTTTGCGGTTAGAGAGCCCGGAGCTTAACCGCGAAGGTCGCGAAGTAGTCGCAAAGAGCGCAAAGGGGTTCGGCTGAAAGCTGACCGCTGAGTGCTGACAGCTCTCCGAAGGAGAATAAAGATTTGTCAACGGAACAGTTCGACGTGACGGTTATAGGGTCGGGGCCGGGCGGTTACGTGGCCGCGATACGCGGGGCGCAGCTCGGGCTGAAGGTCGCGCTCGTCGAGAAGGACAAGCGGCTCGGCGGCACCTGCACGCTGCGCGGCTGCATACCGACGAAGCAGCTTTTGATGTCGGCACACTACTACGAGAAGGCGAACAAAGACCTCGCGGACTTCGGCGTGCAGGTCTCCGAAGTCCGCCTCGCCTTCGACGACGTGCAGAAGCGTAAGGCTAAGGTCGTGATGAAGAACTCGAAGGG
Source organism: Pyrinomonadaceae bacterium (assembly GCA_045807805.1). Taxonomy (GTDB): domain Bacteria; phylum Acidobacteriota; class Blastocatellia; order Pyrinomonadales; family Pyrinomonadaceae; genus QHXN01. Next base: position 23,258 of record JBJMGR010000064.1, read on the forward strand.
CATCGAGTTCCTGATGAAGAAGAACGAGATAACGGTCTTCAAGGGCGCGGGCAAGCTCGCACTCCCCGGCCGGGTAGAGGTCACGGGCGAGGACGGCAAGGCGCAGACGATAAACACGAAGAACATCATCATCGCCACCGGCTCCGTCGTACGGCCCATACCGGGCTTCGAGACCGACGGCGAGCGCGTCGTCAACTCCGACCACATACTCGAACTTGAGCGTGTGCCGAAGTCGCTCATCGTGATGGGCTCGGGCGCGGTAGGCACAGAGTTCGCGTCCGTCTACTCGCGCTTCGGCGCGGAGACGACGCTCGTAGAGCTTCTGCCGCGCATCATGCCGCTCGAAGACGAGGAGATTTCAAAGGAGTTGGAGAAGTCCTTCCGAAAGCGCGGCATCAAGTCGCTCGTGGGGACGAAGCTCGAAAAGGTCGAGAAGACCGACGCGGGCGTGCGCGTCACGGGGAAGGACTCGAAGGGCGGCGACGTGTCTCTGGAGGCAGAGATGCTTCTCGTCGCCGTCGGGCGCATGCCTTACGTCGAGGGCCTGGGGCTCGAAGGGACGAAGATAAAGGTCGAGCGCGGGACGATTGCAGTTGACGAGTTCTGCCGAACGGGCGAACCCGGCGTCTACGCCATCGGCGACGTGATACCGACGCCCTGGCTCGCGCACCTCGCGTCGAAGGAGGGCATACTCGCCGTCGAGCAGATTGCGGGACTGCAAGCCCACCCGATAAATCTACGCCACGTGCCTTCGTGCACGTACTGCGACCCGGAGGTCGCGTCGGTCGGTCTGACGGAGGCGAAGGCGAAGGAGTTGGGCTACGACGTGAAGGCGGCGAAGTTCCCCTTCTCGGCCTCGGGCAAGGCGCGCATACTCGGCGAAGAGGAGGGCTTCGTCAAGGTCGTCAGCGAGACGAAGTACGACGAGCTTCTCGGCGTACACATCATAGGCCCGCACGCGACCGAGATAATCCACGAGGCCATCGTCGCGCTCCACCTCGAATCGACGGCCGAGGAGTTGGGCCGCGTCATACACGCGCACCCGACCGTCTCCGAAGCCGTCATGGAGGCCGCCGAGGGCATCCACGGCCTGACCATTCATTTTTAGAGCGTTCTGCGTTTAGCGTTCAGCCTTCAGCTTTTCGTCCGGCGTAGGACGGCGGCCGTGTTGAAGCTTGAGACGTTGTGAAGATGTAGAAAACTGAGCGCTGAACGCTGACAGCTTCCTTATGAAAAACAGTTCCACGACGAAGACCGACACGCGCGCTGGCAAGGGCGCGAAGGGCAAGGCGAAAGAGGCGGAAGCGAGCGCCGCGAACGGCGACGATGGCGCGAGCGCGGAGCCGTTCGTCTTCATCCCGCCGCCGAGCGCCGAAGCCCTTTCAATCGCAGACCCTCTGAACGAACACGGCGAGCTGGTCTGCGCGTCCGAGACCGCGCTCGACGCCGAGCGGATGCTTGAGCTTTACCGATGGCTGCAACTGACGCGGCTCGTCGAGGAGCGCTTAGTCAATCTGTACCGGCAGACGAAGGTCGTCGGCGGAGTCTTCCGCTCTTTAGGGCAGGAGGCGACGGCCGTCGGCACGGCCTACGCGCTCGCGCGGCAGGACTTCATCTCGCCGCTCATACGCGACCTCGGCGCAGTCCTCGTGAAGGGCATACGCCCGCGCGAAATCTTCGCGCAGTACATGGCGAAGGCTTGGGGGCCATCGGAAGGGCGCGACCTCAATATTCACTTCGGCGACCTCTCGCGTGGCTTCGTCGGCCCCATCTCGCACCTCGGCGACATGATCCCCGTCATGACCGGAATCGTCCTCGCCGCGCGAATGCAGAAGAAGGATGCGGTCGCCGTCGCATACATCGGCGACGGCGGCATGAGCACGGGCGCGTTCCACGAGGGGCTGAACTTCGCGGCCGTGCAGCGACTCCCGCTCATCATCGTCGCGGAGAACAACCACTACGCATACTCGACCCCGACCTCGAAGCAGACGGCCGTCGCCAACCTCGCCGACAAGGCCGCGGGCTACGGGATACCCGGCTACGTCGTTGACGGCAACGATGTCGTCGCGTGCTACGAAGTGATGCGACGCGCGGCCGAGTTCGCGCGCGGGGGCGGCGGCGCTGTTCTGATTGAGGCGAAGACCTATCGGCGCAAAGGCCACGCGGAGCACGACGACCAGCGCTACATCCCCTCGGCCGAGCTTGAACACTGGGAGAAGCGCGACCCCGTCGACCGCTACCAGCGCCACATTCTCTCGAACGGCGTCGCCACTCGGGAGCGCCTTGACGAGATAACAGCCGACGTGCGCCGCGAGATAGAAGAGGACTCCGCGTGGGCCGAAAGCTCGCCCATGCCCGACGCAGAGAAGGCCGCATACAACGTCTTCGACAACCGCATAGTTCCGCCCGCCTTCCGTCCGAAGGTCTTCGGCGGTAACTGAGCAGAGACCCATCCCCTTAAGCACAAGATGTCAACCGCAACCAGAAAAGAGCACAAGTCGAACCGCCCGGAGCGCGGCGGGGTGGTGACGTTCGTCGAGGCGATACGTCAGGGGCTTTGGGAGGAGATGGAGCGCGACTCGGCGGTCTTCCTGATAGGCGAGGACGTGGGCGCTTACGGCGGCGCGTTCAAGGTCACGGACGGGCTCCTGGAAGAGTTCGGCGAGAGTCGCGTGATTGACACGCCCATCTCCGAGGCCGCAATCGTCGGCGCGGCGTGCGGCGCGGCGCTGATGGGCATGCGGCCCGTCGCCGAGTTCCAGTTCATAGACTTCATCTCGCCCGGCTTCGACATGCTCACGAACTACGCAGCCAAGTGCCGCTACCGTTGGGGCGCGGGGCTGGCGACGGTCTTCCGTGGCCCATGCGGCGCGGGCGTGCACGCGGGCCCGTTCCACAGCTTGAATGCCGAAGCGTTCTTCGCGAACACCGCCGGGCTGAAGATGGTCGAGCCCTCGACCGCCTACGACGCGAAGGGATTGATCAAGGCCGCGATACGCGACCCCGACCCCGTACTCTTCTTCGAGCACAAGAAGCTCTACCGCCTGCCGCGTCTGCGCGAGGAGATTCCCGAGGACGACTACACCGTAGAGATAGGCAAGGCGCGCACGCGCAGAGAGGGGCGCGATCTCTCCATCATAACCTTCGGCGCGCAGGTTTTGACGGCGCTCGACGCGGCCGAGGAGTTGGAGAGAGAGGGCTTGGACGTTGAGGTCGTAGATCTGCGCACGCTCGCGCCGATGGACAGGGAGGCGATACTCGCCACCGCGAAGAGGACGAGCAAGGTTCTCGTACTGCACGAGGCTTCGCGCACGGGCGGCCTTGGCGGCGAGATCGCGGCGACGATAGCGGAGGAGGCTTTCGAGTGGCTGGACGCGCCCGTCGTCCGCGTCGCGGCGACGGACACGCCCGTCCCCTACTCGCCGCCGCTCGAAGAGTATCACCTGCCGCAGGTCAGAGACGTGCTCGACGCGGCGCGAAAGCTGGCCGCATATTGAAAGGCTTTCAGCTTTGCGTCCTTCGCGGTTGAAGAGGTCAGAGCTTAAACGCAAAGGACGCGAAGAAGGCACGAAGAGCACAAAGGGTTGTACGGCTGAATGCTGAGTGCTGAACGCTGACAGCTTCAAAGGAGCAAACAATGCCTAAGTTTCTTATCGAACGTGAAATTCCGGGCGCGGGCGACCTGACGCCCGAGGAGTTGCAGGGCATCTCGCAGAAGTCTTGCGGCGTGTTGCGGGAGATGGGGCCGCGGATACAGTGGGTCGAGAGTTACGTCACGGGCGACAAGGTCTACTGCGTCTATATCGCGCCGGACGAGGCGGCCGTGAGGGAGCACGCCGAGCGCGGCGGCTTCCCCGCCAACCGCGTCTCCGAGATAAAGCGAATGATAGACCCGACGACGGCAGAATAAAGCCGTGAACCGTTAACCGTAAACGGTGACGAGTTAAGCACAGGTGTTATCTCGTCACCGGTTTATCGTTAACGGTTTACATTCTTACCACGCGAACGGAGTGAGCAAATGGCAACGGACGTTGTGATGCCGCAGATGGGCGAGTCCATCGCGGAGGGGACGATTACGAGGTGGCTCAAGAAGGTCGGCGAGCGCGTCGAGCGCGACGAGCCTCTGTTCGAGATTTCGACCGACAAGGTTGACGCGGAGATTCCTTCTCCCGCCGCCGGGACGCTCACGAAGGTTCTCTTCAACGAGGGCGACACGGTCGAGGTCAACAAGGTCGTCGCATACATAGGCGAGGAGGGCGAAGCCACGGAAGCGCCCGCGAAGCAGGAGGCAGCGGCAGCGGCCTCCGCTCCCGCGAGTCAAGCCGCCGTTTCAGCGCCCGCGCCGCCGCAGCCGTCCGCCGCGACGCAGCAGCCGAGCGCGCCCGAGCAGCGCGCCGCCGCGCCGCAACCTTCGTCCGCGCCACAGCAACCGCAGCCGACTCCGCCGCCGCCCGCGCAGCCCGCGTCGGGCGGCTCGTCGGTCACCGAAGTCTCCGGTTCGCCGCAGGCGACCTCTGGCGCGCTGCCCGCCGACGGGACGCACGGTGCGCGCACGGTCGAAGAGCTTCGCCGCACTCGTTCGAGCCCGCTCGTCAGAAAGATCGCGGCCGAGCACAATGTAGACATCTCGCGCCTCGAAGGCACGGGCACATCGGGCCGCGTCACGAAGAACGACATACTGAGCTACATAGAGTCGGGCGCGGCGATGTCGCCGGGGCAGGCGGCGGAACAGCAGCAGTACGCGCCCTCGACTTCGCCAACTGCCGAAGCGCCCGCGATGCGCGCGCCGCAGCAGCAGCCGACGCCCACGCCCGTACAGCCCTCGGAGGGCGACCGCGTCGAGCCGATGACAGTCATGCGCAAGAAGATCGCGGAGCACATGACCATGTCTCAGCGGACTTCCGCACACGTCGCCACCGTCTACGAGATAGACATGACGCGCGTGCATCGCCTGCGCGAATCGAAGAAGGCCGAGTTTCAGCAGCGCGTGGGCACGAAGCTCTCCTACATGCCCTTCATCTTTCAGGCCATCACGCAGGCCATACGCAAGTTCCCCGTCTTCAACTCGCAGGTCTCCGGCGACCAGATAATCTACAAGCGCGACATCAACCTCGGCATGGCCGTCGCGCTCGACTGGGGCCTGATTGTCCCGGTCATCAAGCGCGCCGACGACCTCTCAATCGCGGGGCTCGCGAAGGCGGCGAACGACCTCGCCGAACGCGCGCGCGCCAAGCAATTGAAGCCCGACGAGGTCGCGGGCGGAACCTTCACCATCACAAACCCCGGCGTCTTCGGCGGACTCTTCGGCACGCCCATCATCAACCAGCCGCAGGTCGCCATACTCGGCGTCGGCACGATAGAGAAGCGCGCCAAGGTCATCACGAGCGACGAAGGCGACGACCTTATCGCGATACGCCACATGGCATACTTCGCGCTCTCCTTCGACCACCGAATCGTTGACGGCGCCGACGCCGAACGCTTCCTCTCCTACGTCAAAGAGATTCTGGAAGCGGGCCAGTTCACGGTTTAGACCGCAAGCCTGACGGCTCGGAAAGGATGAGGGCTGCAAGGAGGAAGGATGAAGCGAAGGCTGTTCAGGCTTTTACTCATCCTTCCTCCTTGCAGCCCTCATCCTTTTGAATTGTTGCGCGGCCGTGGCGATTTGATAATAAATAGCCTTTGTGCGAACCATTCAACGCTCCCGCGAGTCAAACCCCTTGACTTGCCGCCCGCGGTTCTAGTAAGAATCCGAGTCAACTCGGAAGATTCGAGAGAACAACCTCGCTAGGCGGACAATTTCGGAGGGACTTAATCAAGCGCTCCGGCCGCCCGTGACTAGACGGGCGCTGACCCGACAGGTTCAGAGTGAGGGCGGCGTTCGCCCCGTCTCGGGGCCTTGGGCGCGCGAAGCTTCCCGACAGACTTTCGCAAAACGGAGAGATAAAGATGAGCAACGTTTCGAGAAGGCTTAAATTCATCGCGCTTACTTTCGCTCTGGCGCTCGCTTTCGGCACAACCGCACTCGCGCAGGACAACAGCGGCAGCGGCGGCGGCAGCGCGAGCACGCGCACCGTCGCCTCGGGTCAGAAGATGAAGATCAAGGGCGTCGTCACGCGACGCGACCCGGACACCTTCGTCGTGCAGGATGCCAACGGCGTCTCGACGACCGTCCTACTCAACAACGCGACGAACATCAAGACCGAGGGCGGCTTCCTCCGCGGCGGCACGAACTACGGCGTCACCGCGATACTGCGCGGCCTCAACATCGAGGTCGAGGGGCACGGCGACGGCACGAACCTCGTCGCCGACAAGATTCGCTTCAAGGAGGGCGACCTACGCACGGCGCGCACGGTCGAGGCCAACGTCACGCCCGTCGAGAATCGCGTAGGGCAGGCGGAGAATCGCATAGGGCAGGTCGAAGCCAACTCGCAGAGGCTCTCGGGCCAGTTGGACGAACTCGCGGCCGTCTCTAACGCCGCTCGCGGCGGCGCGAAGGCCGCGCAGGAGACCGCGGACGCGGCCATCGGCGGCGTCAACGCCACCAACGAGCGCATCTCCGCGCTCGACGACTATCAGGTACAGAACAACACGAGCATCCTCTTCCGCGTCGGCAGCGCAGTGCTCTCGCCGCAGTCGAAGCAGCAGCTCGACCAGATCGCGCAGCAGGCGCTTCAGGCAAAGGGCTACGTGCTCGAAATCGGCGGCTTCGCCAGCGCCGACGGCTCGGCCGAGGCGAACCGACGCCTCTCGCAGCGCCGCGCAGACACAGTGATTCGCTACCTCGTCGAGAACCACCAGATACCTCTGCGCCGCATCGTCACGCCGTACGGCTACGGCGAGTCGAACCCCGTCGCCGACAACACCTCGCGCGAGGGTCGCGAGCAGAACCGACGCGTCGAGGTCAAGGTCTTGGTGAGCCGCGGCATCATACAGGGCGCGCCGACGATGAACAGGCCGACCGAGAACCCGTAACCCTTTTCTGTTCTTCCTACCATTTAGAGGCGGGCTGTGCCCGCCGGTTCGAGCTGCGATGTCAGTCGGGCCGGCGGGCACAGCCCGCCTCTAGACGAGAGTCGGAGGCTTTATTCGAGGAGGCTTGAACGTGCTTCGCTTACCCGACGCGGCGAGAAGGTTTCTTGTGCTGACTACGTTCGCGGCCGTCGCGCTCTGCGTGTTGGCGACGGCGGGCGCGCAGACGACGCGACGCACGACGCGCGCCACGGCGCAGTCGAAGCCGACGCCGAGCCCGACGCCCATCGTCGTGCCGCGCCGCCCCGCGCAGAACGCCACGCAGCCGCGCGCCACTCCTACGCCCGCGCGCGTCCTGGTCGTGCCGTCGCAGAACGACGAGACCCCGCCGCCTTCCAACTACCAGCGGCCGACGCCCACGCCGACGCCCGAAGAGCCGGAGAATGAGGCCGACGTGGTTCGCGTCACGTCGAACCTCGTCGTCGTGCCCGTCGCCGTCACGGACGCCTCGGGCAACGCCGTGCAGGGTCTGAAGAAGGAGGACTTCCGACTCGAAGAGGAGGGGCGCGGGCAGGAACTCGCGGCCGTCGGCACGGCCGACGAAGTGCCGCTCGACATCGCAGTGCTCTTCGACATCTCTTCGAGCGTGACGGCGAAGAACTTCTTCGCGCTACAGCAGGAGGCGGCCGCGCGCTTCCTACGCCAGGTCTTGAAGCCGACAGACCGCGCCGCCATCATAACTATCGCAGACAAGCCCACGCTCGTGCAGCCGCTCGCGACGGCCGACACCGCGACCGCGAAGATTCTGACGATACCCGCGGCCTCGACCTCGACGCCCACGGCCTTCTACGACTCGATATCCTTCGCCGCGAAGTACCTCGACGAGAACGCGCCCGGCAACCACCGGCGCGTCATACTCGCCATCTCCGACGGCGACGACAACTTCAGCAGCAGCGTCCGCGAGCAGACCGTCGCCGAATACGAGGCCGAGAGGAAGTCGCAGGAGGCCGAGAACGGCGGGCGCCCCTTGGGCGAGCGCGCGGCCGCGCGACGCGACTTGCAGGCGAGACACCAGCGTGCGGTCGCGGGCGTGCAGCGCTCTGTGCAGGGAGCGGACGCGGTCTTCTACTCGATAAACCCCGGCGGCACTTCGGTGCGTCTGAACGAGATAAGCATGCGCGCGCAGAACGGCATGCAGTCGGTCGCCGACGCGACGGGCGGCACGGCATACGTCCCCGCGCGCACCGAAGAACTCGAAACAATCTTCCGCCAGATAGCCGCCGAGCTACGCGCGCAGTACCTCCTTCAATACCTCTCGAACAATCAGGCGACCGCGGGCAAGTTCCTACGCATCAAGGTCACCACGCCCGCGCGCACCGACCTGCGCATACGCGCCCGTCAGGGTTACTACAAGAAAGGCTGACGGTAGATGCCGGATGCCGGATGTTAGATATTAGTGGTTGAGAGTAACGCAGCGACGCCTTCATCAGTGGTGACTGATGAAGGCGTCGCTTTCTAACATCCAGCCTCTAACATCCGACATCTACTCTAAGGCATCTCTAAAAGCACGTCGGTGAGCTGCGTCGTGATTTCGAGGAGGGTGCGGCCCGCCTGATCGTAGCGGCCCGCGGAGACGGACTGCGCGGCCTCGTCCGCGCGCGCCGAGACTCCTTGCAGCGTCTGGTACTGCCGCTCTAACCCCGGCGTAAATCGGAACTGGCTTTCGAGCTGGTCGAGCCGGTCGCGCATCGCGTGAACGTTATCGATGAGCCCCGCCTTCGCGCGGTTCGTCGCGTCGGCCGAGTTCGTCTGCGCGCCCGTCAACTCCAAGTCTTTCGAGAGCCTCCCGTAGAGATACAGGAAGCGCGTCATGTCTTTCGAGAGGGTCGCGAGTTGTAGGCGCACCGTGTTCGTGCGCGCGGTGTCGGCGGGGCTCGCGGGCGCGCGCCGCTTCTGCGCGGTCGAGACCGAGCGGCGCGTGCGCGTCTGCGCGTGCGACGAAGGGGCGGAGAAGACCAGGAGCGCGCACGCGGCCACGGCGGCGATGAAAGGTTTCACGATTCCCTCCTCATGGGCAGCAAAGTTGAAGACCGTTCGCGGCGCGCAGGCCGCGCGCCTTCGTAGACTTTCGGCCCCGTCTGTTCGGCTTAAAATTTTTCAGCGAGACTACGCGGGACTGCATTGTGCCTGAGTGCGTCGCGGCCCCGCAAGCCGCCCGCGCGTCTGCTACAATGTCCTTCGGAGAGAGTTCGCTTTCACACACTGCGATGCGAGTGAGACCGCTTACAGTTCGCCGCCTCGGGCGCGTCGAGTACGGCGAGGCGTACCGCGTACAGAAGGAGACGGAAACGTCCGTGCGCGACCGTAGCACGCCCGACACGCTCCTGCTCGTAGAGCACCCGCACGTCCTCACAATCGGCCGCCGCGCGAAGCCCGAGGCGATACTCGCAAGCCCCGAAGAGCTTTCGGCGCGCGGCGTCACAGTCCAGGAGACGAACCGCGGCGGCAAGATGACCTATCACGGCTTGGGCCAGGTCGTCGGCTACCCCGTCGTAAACTTAAGCCCCGACCGCGAGGACGTGCACAAGTACGTGCGCGACCTGGAAGAGGCGCTCATGCGCGCGATGAAGGATTTCGGAATAGAGGCTTTCCGCGTCGAGGGCTTGACGGGCGTGCACACCGCGCGCGGAAAGATTGCGGCCATCGGCGTACACATCGCGCGCTGGGTCACGACGCACGGCTTCGCCTTGAATGTCAACACAGACCTCTCATACTTCAAACTCATCGTCGCGTGCGAGGGCGAGCCCGTCACCTCCATGAAGGAGCTGCTCGGCCGCGAGATTCCGCTCGCGGAAGTCGAAGACCGAATCGTCGAGCACTTCGCGGAGGTCTTCCTGATGGAGCTGGAAGACGAGACTTCGGCGCGGACGGCCGCGCGCGCGGAGGCCGTCGCTTGAAGACGGCGGGAATCATCGGCGGCCTCGGGCCGGAGTCCACCGTCGAGTACTACCGCTCGATTGTCACGGTCTACCGGGAACAGACGCGCGACGGCAGCTACCCCTCCCTCATAATCAACAGCGTCAACATGAAGAGGCTCATCGACGCGTTCTCCGCGGACGACCGCGCGGGCGCGGCCGACTATCTCGCGACTGAGGTCGCGAAGCTCGCGCGCGCGGGCGCTGACTTCGGGCTGCTCTCCGCGAACACGCCGCACATAGTCTTCGACGAAGTGCAGAGCCGCTCCACGATCCCGCTCATAAGCATCGTGCGCGCGACGTGCGACACAGCGAAGGCATTGGGCTTGAAGAGGCTCGGACTCTTCAGTACGCGCTTCACCGCGCGCGCGGGCTTCTACACCGAAGCGCTCGCGGCCGAAGGCGTGACGCTCGCGCTGCCCGACGACGACGAGCAGGACTACATACACGACAGGTACATGAACGAACTCGTCAACGGCATCCTCCTCCCGGAGACTCGCGCGGGGCTGATTAAGATAGCGCGTCGTCTCAAAACGGAAGAGGCAATCGAAGGGCTTATCTTAGGCGGAACGGAGCTTCCGCTTATCCTGCACGAACGGGACGCCGCGGACGCGGGCGTGCCCTTCCTCGACACGACGCAGATTCACGTCCGGGCCGTCGTCGAACGCCTGTTGTCGTAGGCAAATTGGTTGGGGCTGAAAGCTGAGTGCTGAACGCTGAACGCTCTTAACTTGGAGCTTGTAACTTGGAACCTGCAACTTCTCCCATGCTGACACTCGACCTTATACGCGTGGCGGAGGCGCGCATACGCACGCTCGTGCATCGAACGCCCGTCGCCACCTCGCGCACGTTCGACAGGGCCGCGGGCCGTCGCGTCTTCTTCAAGTGCGAGAACTTCCAGCGCGCGGGCGCGTTCAAGATGCGCGGCGCGACGAACAAGATTCTCTCACTCACAGACGACGAGCGCGCGCGCGGAGTCGTCGCCTTCTCTTCGGGCAACCACGCGCAGGCCGTCGCGCTGGCCGCGCGCGATGCGTGCGTGCGCGCGGTGATAGTCATGCCCACGGACGCGCCTCGCACGAAGCTCGCGGCGACGCGCGGGTACGGCGCTGAAGTAGCGCTCTACGACCGCCAGCGCGAAGACCGCGAGGATGTCGCGCGCCGTCTTTCAGAGCGCGAAGGCTTGACGGTCGTCCCGCCCTTCGACGACTACGACATCATCGCGGGACAGGGCACATGCGCGCTCGAACTCCTGGAAGACGTGCCCGACCTCGACGCGCTCCTGACGCCCTGCGGCGGCGGCGGCCTCTTCGCGGGCGCCTCCACCGCCGCGAAGGCGATGCGCTCGGAGATTCGCTGCTTTCCCGTGGAGTCGGAGCTGTCGGACGACACTCGCCA
>JBJMGR010000065.1:0-14798 GCA_045807805.1 Pyrinomonadaceae bacterium
ATTGAAAGAGAAGTACACGGTCATCGGCGACGTGCGCGGCCTCGGACTGATGCAGGCCGTCGAGCTGGTCAAAGACCGGGAGACGAAAGAGCCCGACCCGCAGACAGTCCTCAAGGTCTTCGAGGAGACGAAACGACGCGGCGTCCTCATAGGCAAGGGCGGCCTCTACGGCAACGTCATACGCACGGGCGTCATGCTCGACTCGACCAACGATACGATTGACGAACTGATTGACGCCCTCGACGGCGCGTTCGCGGCCGCCGCGTGAAAGGGTTCGCGCCCGAGATAGAGAGTGAGGCCACGAGCGGCCCCGTTTTCATGTTCAACGTCGCCGTCTTCGGCCTCGACGGCACGAAGAACTTCACGGGGCGCGACTACATTGACCCGCTCGGCGGCGAAAAGCTCGGCGACGGCTGACACGCTCCTGAATGCTCTTGGCGATAATTAATAGCACTTTGGAGTCTTACAATGAGAACACTGATTCGTAACGGGCGCGTCGTTACCGCCGTTGACGACTACAGGGCAGATATTTTGATTGAGGGCGAGACCGTCTCGATTATCGGCGCGCGGCTCGACATGGAGGCCGACCGTGTGATTGACGCCGCGGGGAAGCTCGTCATACCGGGCGGGATTGACCCGCACACGCACATGGAGCTTCCCTTCGGTGGGACTCAAGCCTCGGACGACTTTCGCACGGGCACCGTGGCGGCGGCGCACGGCGGGACGACGACTATCATAGATTTCGCCGTGCAGTACAAGGGTCAGGCTTTGAGCGAGGGGCTTGACACGTGGCACGCGAAGGCAGAGGGCAAGGCCGCGATTGATTACGGCTTTCACCTCATCGTGACCGACCTCGAAGACGAGCGCGTGCCCGAGCTTTACAGGGCGATGGACGAGGGCGTGACGAGCTTCAAGCTCTTCATGGCGTACCCCGGCGTCTTCCTCGCCGACGACGCGACCATCTTCCGCGCGATGTCTGCCGCCGGCTCTCGCGGCGGCCTCATCTGCATGCACGCGGAGAACGGCATCGTCATCAACGAGATTATCAAGCGCGCGCTCGCCGAAGGCAGAACCGCGCCGAAGTATCACGCGCTCACGCGTCCGACCATAGCAGAGGCGGAGGGCGTCCATCGCGCGATAGCGATTTCGGAGATGGCCGAGTCGCCCGTCTACATCGTCCACCTCAGTTGCGCCGACTCCCTGAATCAAGTACGCGAGGCGCGCGACCGCGGGCTGCCCGCCTTCGCGGAGACGTGCCCGCAGTACCTCTTCCTCTCGATTGAAGACTACGGAGAGGGCTTCGAGGGCGCGAAGTACGTCATGACGCCGCCGCTCCGCGAGAAGTGGAATCAGGACGAGTTGTGGAAGGGTTTGAGGACGGACGACCTTCAAGTCATCTCGACAGACCACTGCCCCTTCTGCATGAAGGAGCAGAAGGAGTTGGGCCGCGATGACTTCTCCAAAATCCCGAACGGCGCGCCCGGCGTCGAGCACCGCATGTCGCTCATATACGACGGCGGCGTCGTGCGCAATCGCGTCTCCTTGAACCGTTTCGTCGAGCTGACCTCGACGGCCGCCGCGAAGATGTTTGGCCTCTTCCCGCGCAAAGGCACAATTGCCGTCGGCTCCGACGCCGACATCGTCATCTTCGACCCAGAGCGCGTCGAGACCATCTCCGCCTCGACGCACCACATGAACGTTGACTACTCGGCCTACGAAGGCCGGAAGGTTCAGGGCACGGTCGAGACCGTCCTCTCGCGCGGCCGCGTCGTCGTCGAGTCGGGCGAGTTCAAAGGCAAGGCGGGCGACGGACAGTTCCTGAAGCGCGGCACGTGCGTCTCTATGTGACGCGGCGTGTCCGAGGAGACGCTCACCCTCGGGCTCATAAAGATAAGCGCGCGCGTCACGGTCAAGTTCAAGCTCGAATAGGACGGCGTTGTCCGTAGAGACCAACAGGCTCGCGAGGTGAAAAAGGGCGTGACAGCGATTCCGAATTCAGAAGTCATACGACACGCGGACGGCCGTGTCGAGTTGACCGAGGAGGCGGCCGAGGAGATTCGCCGCAGCCCGTTCTATAACGAAGATCTCGCGCCCGTCCCAGTCGAGCGGCGCAACTGGACTACGTACAACTACGCGGCGCTGTGGGTGAGCATGGCGCACTGCATCCCGACCTACATGATGGCGTCGGGGCTCATCAGCGCCGGGATGAACTGGTGGCAGGCGCTCGTGACCATACTGCTCGGCAACGTCATCGTCCTCGTGCCCATCCTGCTCAACTCACACCCCGGCACGAAGTACGGCATTCCCTTCCCCGTCTTCGCGCGCGCGGCGTACGGCACCGCCGGGTCGAACCTGCCGGCGCTCATGCGCGCGATAGTCGCGTGCGGGTGGTTCGGCATACAGGCGTGGATAGGCGGGCAGGCCATAGACGTGCTGTTGAAGGCAATCGTCCCCGGCTGGCACACGCTGCTCGGCGCGGGGATAGGCGGACACGCGACGACGGAGTGGCTCTCGTTCCTCATCTTCTGGGGGATGAACATCTTCATCATCTATCGCGGCATGGACTTGCTTCGACGCGTCGAGAACTGGGCCGCGCCCTTCGTGCTCGTGATGACGGCGCTGCTGGTCACGTGGGCTCTGTGGCGCGCGGGCGGGCTCGGGTATCTTCTGACGCAGCCCGCGCACTTCAAGTCGTTGGCAGAGTTCTGGCCCGTCTTCATCCCCTCTTTGACGGCGATGATAGGATTCTGGGCTACTCTGTCGCTGAACATGCCGGACTTCACGCGCTTCGGGCGCAGCCAGCGCGAGCAGGTCGTCGGTCAGACGGTCGCGCTGCCTTCGACGATGACCGTCTTCGCGGCGATGGGCGTGCTGATCACCTCCGCCGCGATGGTCATCTACCCGGACATGGCCGCGGGCGACGTTTGGGACCCGGTTAAGCTGGTTGGCCGCTTCGACCACCCGGTCGTCGTCGCCGTCTCGATGTTCACGGTCGTCGTCGCCACTCTGTCCGTCAACATCGCGGCGAACGTCGTCTCGCCCGCGAACGACTTCGCCAACGCGTTTCCGCGCTGGATTTCGTTCCGCCTCGGCGGGCTCATCACGGGTATCGTCGGAATACTGATGCAGCCTTGGCGTCTGCTCGCAGACCCTTCGGGCTACATCTTCTCCTGGCTCCTGGGCTACTCGGGGGGCTTGGGCTCAATCGCGGGCGTCCTCATCGCGGACTATTGGCTCGTGCGGCGCAAGAATCTCGCGCTCGCAGACCTCTACCGAAGGCGCGGCGTCTACACATACGCCGCCGGTTGGAACTGGCGCGCGGTCGCGGCGACACTCGCGGGCTGCTTCTTCGCGTGGGTCGGGCTGATAGTCCCCGCGCTCCGGCCGCTCTACGACTACGCATGGTTCATCGGCTTCGGCGTGGCCTTCGCGGTACACTACGGCCTGATGAAACTCGCGCCGCCGCCCGTGACTGAAGCGACCGTCCCCGCCGAGGCCGCGTCGCACGCCGCAGTCGTCGCGGGCGAGTGACTTAGGCTTTCAAGACTCTTATTCCTAACGGAGGTACTTATGCCGCGCACAGTTAAATGCGGACTCATACAGGCGACCAACGCGGCGCCGACCGACGCTCCCATCGAGGAGATTAAGCGTCTGAACCTTGAGAAGCATCTCAAGCTCATCGAAGACGCCGCCTCGCAGGGCGTGCAGATTCTATGCATGCAGGAGGTCTTCACCACGCCATACTTCTGCGCCGAACAGCAGACGCGTTGGTACGAAGCGGTCGAGCGCATACCCGACGGCCCGACCGTCAAGCTCATGCAGGACGTTGCGCGCCAGCACGGCATGGTCATCGTCGTGCCCATCTACGAAGAGGAGATCGCGGGCATCTACTACAACACGGCCGCGGTCATCGACGCCGACGGCAAGTACCTCGGCAAGTACCGCAAGAACCACATCCCGCACGTCAACCCAGGCTTCTGGGAGAAGTTCTACTTCCGCCCCGGCAACCTCGGCTATCCTTGCTTCGACACGGCCTACGCGCGCGTCGGCGTCTACATCTGCTACGACCGACACTTCCCCGAAGGCGCTCGCGCATTGGGCCTCAACGGAGCCGAGATAGTCTTCAACCCTTCGGCCACGGTCGCGGGTCTCTCCGAGTACCTTTGGAAGTTGGAGCAGCCCGCGCACGCGGTCGCCAACGGCTACTTCGTCGGCGCAATCAACCGCGTCGGCCACGAGCAGCCGTGGGACATAGGCGAGTTCTACGGCCAGAGTTACTTCTGCGACCCGCGCGGCCAGATAGTCGCCGAAGCGCCGCGCGACCGCGACGCGCTCGTAGTCGCAGACCTGGACTTGGACAAGATTCGCGAAGTCCGAAACACATGGCAGTTCTACCGCGACCGAAGGCCCGACACCTACGGCCAACTCGTCGCAGATTAAGTTCAAAGTTCAAGGTGCAAATTTAAAGTTAAGTACAGGCCCGTTGCCCTCAACTTTGAACTCGCAACCTTGAACTCGCAACTTTGAAAACTATGTCAACCACTCCGAACCTTAAACTCTCGCACGAGCAGATAGAGCGTAACTTCCGCGAGATTGCGCCGCCGCTCTCCGACGCGGAGGCGATGTTCGAGGCGAACCGTTGCCTCTACTGCTTCGACGCGCCGTGCACGCACGCGTGCCCGACGCACATAGACGTGCCCTCGTTTATCAAGAAGATAGCCTCTGGGAACCTCTTGGGCTCGGCGCGCGTCATCTTCGACGCGAACCCGATAGGCGCGACGTGCGCGCGCGTCTGCCCCGTGGATGTCCTGTGCGAGGGCGCGTGCGTCGAGAAGACTTTGATGGACAAGCCCATCGAGATAGGACGGCTTCAACGCTTCGCGACCGACTTCGTGATGAAGAGCGGGCGCGACGTTCTGAAGGCGGGCGAGCCGAACGGAAAGACAATCGGCGTCGTCGGCTCAGGCCCGGCAGGGCTCTCGTGCGCGACGTATCTGGCGCGGCTCGGCTACGACGTGACCGTCTACGACAGGAAGCCTCTGCCCGGCGGCTTGGACACATACGCGATGGCCGAGTACAAGATGTCGCAACGCGTCTCGACCGAAGAGGCGAGCGCCGTCGAGCGTCTCGGCGTCAAGTTCCGGCTCGAAACAGAGATCGGCCGCGACATAACTTTCGACGAGCTTGAGAAGACGCATGACGCAATCTTCCTCGCCGTGGGCTTAGGCGAGACGGGTCGGCTCGGCATCCCCGGCGAAGAGTTCGACGGCGTCTACGACGCGCTCTACTTCATCGAGCGAATCAAGTCGCGCGAGTGGGAGAGCGTGCCCGTCGGGCGAACGGTCGCCGTCATAGGCGCGGGCAACACCGCCATAGATGCCGTGACGCAGGCTCGCAGGCTCGGGGCCGAGCGCGTGCTGATGGTCTACCGCCGCACGCGCGAAGAGATGCCCGCCTTCGATTACGAGTACGAGCTTGCGAAGCGCGACGAAGTGGAGTTCCTGTGGCAGACCTCGCCCGTCGAGGTTCTCTCGGGCGGCGAAGGGTCGCGCGTCGGCGCGCTCCGCTGCGTGCGCATGGAACTGGGCGAGCCCGACTCTTCTGGGCGAAGGTCTGTCAGCCCCGTCGAAGGGTCAGAGTTCGACGTGCCCGTTGACATCATCATAAAGGCGACGGGCCAGCAGAAGTTGAAGGAACTCCTGACTTCAATCGACGGCGTCGAGTTGGACGCCGGGGGCCGCGTGCGCGTCAACGCCGAGACCATGCAGACCGGCAACCCGAAGTTCTTCGCGGGCGGCGACTGCGTTAACGGCGGGCGCGAGGCCGTGGACGCCTCACAGATGGGCAAGCTCGCGGCGCAGGGCATACACGCGGCGCTCACGGGCGAGAGGGTCGAGTTCGCGGGCGCGCGCGTGCCGCTCGTGGAGGAGACGCAGAACGTTAAGACGCACTGAAGCGGCAGCGCTGACGGCGTCACTCCTCCTCTTCACAAGGAGTGTTCTTATGACTTTCAAAGAAGACTTGGGATTCCCTGACGGCGGCGTCGTCGATAATTACGAAACCTACAAGCAGATGTGCGAGGAGGGTGAGCTGTTTGAGTTGAACGGGGTGAAGTACATTCGCTGGTCGCCGGGCGAGAGGCTGGAACTCTGGACGAGGGTCGAGGACGGCATTGCCAAGGCCGCGTTCTACTCGTACTACGCGGGCGAGGCGCGGATGAAGGTCTTGCTGATGGAGAAGACGCCGCGCGCTGAGCCGCTTCTCTCCGACGGCGCGTTCCTCTGCCGCAGCAACGCGTACGCGGGGGAGGGGTGGCTGGCCGGCAAGCTCGCCTTCGTCTTCGACACGCCCGACTTTCACCGCTACGACGGACTGAGCTTTCCGCGCCTGTGCGATGTGCAGCTCGCGGGCTTCGCCTTCTGCATGAAGGGCTACGAGAACGAGGAAGAGTTCGACAAAGACTACCCGGCTGACGAGGAAGGCTACTGCTGGGACTACAAACATTTCGTCCCCGTCAGCATGCTCACGCCGCGCGGCGAAGGCGGCGAGCTTCAAGCGGCGAGCGCGACGGTTTCGGGCTTCGTCAGCGACACGGGCATCATCACGAATCCCGTGACCGGGCTCGACTTCTGCTGGGCGAGAATTGCGACGATAGGCGGCGAGATTGACGTGGTCTGCTCGCCGGATAAGTTGAGCGGCTACCTCGTCGCGGGCGGCGTCGCCACTACGAACTGCTACCTTTACGGGCGGCTGATCGAGGACAGGCTGAACTGACTATCATCCTCTTTGGAAGAGACGTGGAACTTTAAGACGCACTGAAGATGGTCGCGCCTACCCTCCGCGCGCGGCCGGGCCTCAACCCCTCAGACGAAAGGCGTAAACAGATGATGAACACAGCACAGATTATTCAATGCCCCGGCTGCAGAGAGTACATTTCGAGCGACGCCGTCAACTGCCGCTTCTGTCAACGGCCTCTCGACCAGCAGACGCGTCAGGCGGCGGCCGCGACGCAGGAGATCGAGAACCGCTCGGAGCACAAGAAGCAGTCTTTCAAGAAGATGCTTATCGGGCTGGTTATGTTGGTCGTCGGCATCGCCATCACGGTCGGGACTTACGCGGCGGCCGCGTCCTCGTCGGGCGGCGGCCGCTACGTCGTCACGTGGGGCTTAATCATCTTCGGCGGCATCAGGTTCTTTCAGGGCCTGATCGGTTGGGTGGGCGGCAAGTAGTTTCGAGGACGACGACGGAAGCTTACGACGAACGTGGAGGACGTTGGCAATGGCAGACCTTAGTGTTGACTTCGCGGGCATCAAATCACCGAACCCTTTCTGGCTCGCGTCGGCCCCGCCGACGAATATGGGCTCGATGGTCGAGCGCGCGTTCGACGCGGGATGGGGCGGCGCGGTCTGGAAGACTCTGGGCGAGCCGATTCGCAACGTCTCTTCGCGGCTCGCCTCGATAGACGGCGCGTCGCAGCGCATGATAGGGCTCAACAACATCGAGCTGATTACAGACCGCCCGCTCGAAGTAAACCTGCGCGAGATACGCGAGTGCAAACGCAAGTATCCGAAGCACACGGTCATCGTCTCCCTGATGGTCGAGTCTCGCAGAGAGGCATGGCACGAGATAGTGAAGCGCGCGGAGGACACCGGAGCCGACGGCTTCGAGCTTAACTTCGGCTGCCCACACGGCATGAGCGAGCGCGGCATGGGCGCAGCGATGGGGCAGGTGCCCGACTACACGTGCATGGTCACGGAGTGGGTGAAGGAGGCCGCGACGCTTCCCGTCATCGTCAAGCTCACGCCGAACGTGACGAGCATCAACCCGCCCGCGCGCGCGGCCGTGCGCGGCGGGGCCGACGCGCTCTCGCTCATCAACACCATCAACTCGATGATGGGCGTGAACCTCGACACTCTCGTCCCGCACCCGAACGTCAACGGCATGGCCGCGCACGGCGGCTACTGCGGCCCCGCGGTCAAGCCTATCGCGCTCAACATGGTCTCGGAGCTTGCGCGCGACGCGGAAGTGGGTGTGCCCATCTCCGGCATCGGCGGCATCTCCACCTGGCGCGACGCGGCCGAGTTCCTACTGCTCGGTGCCTCGAACGTGCAGGTCTGCACGGCCGTCATGCATCACGGCTACCGCATCGTCGAGGACATGATCGACGGGCTCTCGAACTACATGGACGAGAAGGGCTTCGCAACGGTCAGCGACATGGTCGGCGCGAGCGCGCCGCGCGTCACCGACTGGGGCAACCTGGACCTCAACTACAAGACGGTCGCGCGCATCGACCACGCGAAGTGCATACAGTGCAACCTCTGCCACGTCGCGTGCGAGGACGGCGCGCACCAGTGCGTCCCGCTCGTACAGGTCAACGGCAAGCGCTACCCCGTAGTGGACGAAGCGGAGTGCGTCGGCTGCAACCTCTGCTACCTCGTCTGCCCCGTTCCGGGCTGCATCTCGATGGTACGCCTCGACGACGGCACCAACTCGCTCACATGGCGCGAGCTTACATCCCGCCTGCCAGAGACCATGACCGGCGACTGAAACGGCATGAGTTTTTTCGTTATGTAGCTATGTTCAACTAGCCGTGCCTCTGTGTCGGCGTTGGTAGCACTACCCGAGAGGCTTCCGCTCGCGGTTCTGACCGTGCGTCCAACGCTTCGGACGACTCGCGCGCAAGCCTCACTCCGAATCTACGATTTTCCGTAGGCCCGCCTTCATCAATCCATAAACTCCAACATCGCCTTACACAGCGCTGAACTTTAGTCCGAAGCACGGGACGCGCGCGCCGACTCGTCACGCCGCGCGTCCCTCTCGTCACAAGAGCGCCGCGCGGGAACGTACGTTGCATCTCGACATCACGCGTGATGTCGGCCTTATCCATTTTCGCGTAAGGCCGACGCGCGACACGCCCCAGACGCGCGCACGCAGGTTCCCGAATTAGGAGGCTCCGGATGAAGTTCAGACTGACCACACTCTTGCTCTCAATCATACTCGCGGCCGCAACCGCCACGGCGCAGACGAGCCGCGGCACTGTGAGCGGCTCCGTCACAGACCCGAACGGCGCTGTCGTCGCGGGCGCGGCCGTCACGCTCACGAACCTTGAGACGAACGTCGCACGCTCGACGACTACAAACTCCGAGGGCTTCTACCGCTTCGACGCCGTAGACCCCGGCACCTACTCCGTCAAGATTAACGCCTCGGGCTTCAGCGAGGTGACGAAGACGAACGTCCCCGTCCTCGCGAACCAGATTGCGGACGTGAGCGCGCAGGTCGCAATCGGCGGACAGGAGATTACGATTGACGTGACCGCGGAGGCGGGCGCGCTCCTACAGACCGAGTCGCCCGTGCGCGGCGGAAACATTGACGAGCGAAAGATAGTCGACCTCCCCGTCGCGTCGCGCAACCCGGTCTCGCTCGCCCTGACGCTTCCGGGCGTCACGTCGAACCGCGGCGGCTTCGGCGCGAGCACCTTCTCCGTCAACGGCGCGCGCGGCCGCTCGAACAACTTCCTGATCGACGGCACGGAGAACAACGACATCTCCGTCGCGGGTCAGGGCCTTCAGATAACGAACCCCGACGCCGTGCAGGAGGTCTCCGTCCAGACCTCGAACTTCGACGCGGAGTTCGGGCGCGCGGGCGGCGCGGTCGTCAACGTCATCACGAAGAGCGGCACGAACGGCCACCACGGCACGCTCTCCTATCTGCTCGACTCGACGCGCGACGACGCCATCACAAGCCAGCAGTCCTTAGACCCCGAAGTGCAGCGGCGCGGCCACCCGCTGCCCGGCACCGAGCAGTGGTTCGCGGGCACGTTCGGCGGCCCCATCGTCAAGGACAGAACCTTCTTCTTCGGCGCGTACCAGCAGCAGCGCCAGTTATCGAGCGCGCAGACCCGCCTGACGACGCTTTCAACAACGGGCCGCGCCACGCTCCGCTCGGTCTTCGCGACGGGCGCGAGCCGCAACGTCGATACGCTGCTCGCTACAACCGAAAGCGCTGTCGCGAACGCGAGCTTCTTCAACGTCCCGCTCGGCGGGCGCGCGGGCTGCGCCGCGCCCTGCAACGTCGAGTTCGGTTCGTTCTTCCGCTCCTATCCGCTCTTCTTCCGCGACAATCAGGCGCAGGTGCGCGTTGACCACCGACTGAGCGAGCGCAACCAGATCTCGGCGCGCTACCTATACGACGGACAGCTCGCGCCGAAGGCGAGCGACGTTAGCTTCGACGGCTTCGACGCGGACAACGTCAATCGGTATCAGAACTTCCTCGTCTCCGACACGCACGTCGTCTCGGCGCGCACGACGAACGAGCTTCGACTCGCATACGACCGACTGCTCTTAGATTTCCCCCTTCGCGCCGACGACTTCGGGAGCACGCTGCCGCAGATTTCAATCGCCGGCGTGCGCGCGCGGCAGGGTCAGGCCGCGTCGGGCAGCATCCTCGGCGTCGCGTCGAATCTCCCGCAGGGGCGCGTCGCGAACAACTACATCATTCAGGACACAGTGACGCACACGCACGGCTCGCACACGCTGCGCGCGGGCGGCGAGTTCCTGCGACAGATATCCCGTCAGTCCGCGCCGTTCAACTCGCGCGGCACGCTCGTATATCAGGCGGGCGGCGGCGCGAGCGGCTTCGCGAACTTCGCGGACGACTTCGGCGGCGCGGGCGGGACGGCGACGATTGACTTCGGCAGCCCCGTCTATTTCCCGCAGCTTTACCGCACGGCGCTCTTCGCGCAAGACCGTTGGCAGGTGAACGCCGCGCTGACGCTCACGCTCGGCCTGCGCTACGAATATTTCGGCACGCCCTTCAACGGCCTTCGCACGCCGGCCTTCACCGGCCTCTTCAACGTTGACCCCGTCACGCGCACGGGCCCGTTCAGCGCGCCTAACAGCGTCCGCGCGGACAAGAACAACTTCGGCCCGTCGTTCGGCCTCGCCTACTCGCCTTCGTACACGGAAGGCTTCATGGGCAAGCTCTTCGGCGACCGACTGTCCGTGCTCCGCATGGGCTACCAGATAGGCTACGACTCGTTCTTCAACAACATCGCGTCGAACGCGCAGAGTTCGTCGCCCAACATCATCTCGACGGCGACCGTATCGCAGTTGAGCGCCGTAAACCCGCGCGGGCTGGCGAACCTCTCGCAGGCGTTCCCGACGACGGCGCGGCCCGTCAGCGCGCTCGACGCGCAGACTCTAATCAGCCCGACTCTCGTCAATCCCTACTACCAGCGTTGGAGCGTCGGCGTGCAGCGCCAGCTTCCTTTAAAGCTCGTGCTCGACGCGTCGTACGTCGGCTCGAAGGGCACGAAGCTCTTCATCAACGAGGACTGGAACCCGACCGTGCCGCCCTCGATGAGGATTACGCCAGCGGGTGCGACGACCGGACTCTCGGGACGACTCGACAACCTACAGGGCGCGCGAACCGTGCGCGGCAACAGCGGCTCCTCGATATACCACTCGGGACAGTTCCTCGTTCAGCGTCGCTTCGCCGACGACTTCACGCTCTCGGGCTCTTACACCTGGTCGAAGCTGATTGACAACGGCAGCGAGGTCTTCGCGACCGCGCTCATCTCGGGCGGCTCTTCAAACCCGCAGGTGCCTTTCATACTCGGCGGCGTGCCCGCGGAGCGCGCCGTCAGTCTCTTCGACCGCCCGCACCGCGCCGTCCTGACCTACGTCTTCGAGACGCCCTGGTTCCGCGACCAGCACGGCTTCGAGGGCCGCGTGCTCGGGGGTTGGGAGTTGTCAGGCGTGACGACCTTCGAGTCGGGCGCGCCCTATACGGTGACGAACGGCGTTGACGCGAACGGCCTGAGCGGCTCGTTCCCTGACCGCCCGGACTTCAACCCGCGCGGTCAGCCGGGCGTGCGCGCCGTTCCCGTCACCGACGCGAACAACTGCATCACGGGCTACGTCAACCCCGACGCGGGCGGCGCGGCGATTGACCCGGCCACGGCACAGTACATAGGTCTCCCCGCGTTCGTCGCCGGCCGCACGTGCAGCGTGCAGCGCAGCGGCAACCTCGGGCGCAACACCGCGCGCACTCCGGCCACGAACCAGTGGAACATCAACCTGCTCAAGCGCGTGAATATTTCGGAGACGAAGAAGTTCGAGTTCCGCACGGAGTTCTACAACATCTTCAACCACCCGAACTACGTGCAGGGCAGCATCAGCCCCTTCTCGCCCGGCGGCGGGTTCATACAGCAGGAGGTCTTCCTCGCGCCCTCGGGCGAGTTCTCGCGCGGCAACTCCTCCACGACCGACGGCGGCGGCCGCGTCATACGCTATCAGGTCAAGTTCATCTTCTGACCTTAAGGCGCAAACAGAACCGGGAGCGGTAGCAACCGGGTCTCAAGCTCCGAGGAACGAGCCATCGTCGGAGCTTGAGACCCGGTCGCTACCGCTCCCGGTTCTGACCTGCCTGCGCGCGAGTCGCGTCAACCCCTGACTCGCTATAAACTGTCGCCGCATGGGCGAGCGCATCAAAGGCACTTGGAATAAGCTAACCGGCGAGCTACGGCGCGCGGCGCGCGGCGCGCGGAGGGAGTTTGCCAAACCCCTTATAGCCTTACTCGCCGTCGTCGTCGTACAGCAATCGTCGGCGTTTGCTCCCGGCCTCGTCGAGAACCTCTACGCGCGCTTTGTCTACCCGCTCGTCGCGCGCACGCTCTCACAACTGACGGGCGGACTCTCCTTCTCGGCTGGCGAGGCGCTGGTCATCCTCTCCCTCCTTCTACTGCTCTCGGCGCTCGCGCGCTTCATCTACGTGCTGGCGCGGCGGCGCGGAGAGCGGCGCGCGCTCTTGCTCGCGTGGTGCAGGCGCGCGCTGTGGTGCGCGGCCGCGTTCGCGTTCGTCTTCATGCTCCTCTTCGGGCTCAACTACCAGCGCCCGCCGCTCGTCGAGATGCTTCAGTACGACCAGAGGCACGCCAATGCGGACGAACTCGACGCGATGACGCGCGCGGTCGTCGAGGGCGTCAACCGCAACTACGTAGAGGCGCACGCGGCCGACTATGCGGTGCCGGACACGCCGCGCGTCTTCGAGATACTTAGAGAGTCCTACGCGCGCGAAGCTGAGCTTTCGTCGTTCGCCGTCGAAGGCTTCGGCCCGCCAAAGGCAGTCTACTTCTCGGGCGCGCTCACACGACTCGGCATCAGCGGCATCTACTTCCCTTTCACGGGCGAGCCGAACTTCAACGCCGACGCGCCCGACTTCGAGCGGCCCTTCTCAATCGCGCACGAGATGGCGCACCAGCGCGGCTTCGCGCGCGAGTCAGAGGCGAACTTCGTAGCCTTCCTCGTCTGCACGCACGCCGACGACCCTTTCGTGCGCTACTCGGGCTACAGGCAGGGCTTCGGCGTCGCGTCCGAACTCTACAAGCTCGACCCCGCGAAGGCTCGCGCGATTCTCAACGAGTTGGGTGCGGGCTTCCGTGAAGACTCTCGACGCTCCGCGCGATTCTGGGCCGCGGCGCGCGGGCGCGCGGGCGCGCTGGGCATGCGTCTGAACGACCTCTACCTGAAGGCGAATCGCGTCAAGAGTGGAACGAAGAACTACGGCGAAGTCACTGCGCTCCTCATCGGTTACTACCTGAAGTCGCCGCCCGCGCCTTCCTTGCCTTCCTTAAAGGTCTCGCCCGTCGCGACGCCCACGCCGTCCGGCGGCGCGCAGCCTACTCCGTGAGCAGAGTCGCGAGCGAACTGTCCTCGCAGAGCAGGCGTTCGAGACGCTGCTCGCGTATGCCGTAGAACTCTTTCAGCTCGCGATACTCTCGAAGCGCGCGCTCCCTTTCGCCGCCCGCGTCGGAAGCGCGCCGCGTCGCCGCAATCATCGTGTTCTTGCGCGTGTGCTCAATCGAGACGAACTCGAAGACCTTGACGGCGTAGCCCGCCGATTCGAGCAGAAGCGCGCGCAGAGAGTCGGTCAATGCTTCCGCCTCGCGCTCAAGAAGTATCCCGTGGCGCAGGAGACCGCGCAGCGCCACGGGCGATTGCACCTGCGGCCGAAGCTCCTTGTGGCAGCAGGGGGCGGTGATGATGAGCGAAGCGTCCGCCGCGACGCCCTTGTATATCGCGTCGTCGGTCGCGGTGTCGCACGCGTGGAGCGCGATGAGTACGTCCGAGCGTTCGACCTCAACGTCGTTAACGAGGCCCGTCTTGAAGCGTAGCCTGTCGAAGCCCGCGCGCCGCGCCGTTTCGTTGCAGAGTTCAACGAGTCCGGGCCGCGCCTCGACGCCCGTCACTTCCGCGCGCACGCCCGCGGCGTTGTTCAGATAGTCGTAGACGGCGAAAGTCAGGTAGCCTTTGCCCGAGCCCACATCGACGACCGAAAGCTCGCGCTCGCGCGCAAGGCGGGACGACGCGTGCAGTCCCGCGATTATCTCTACGAAGCGATTGATCTGCCGGAACTTGTCGCCCATCGCGGGCCGAACTTCGCCGCGCTCGTTCGTCAGGCCCAACTCGCGCAGATATACATTGCCCGCCGCCTCAATCGCGCGCCGCTTTTTGCGCTCGTGTCCCGTCGTCGGCGGCGTCGCCTCGGAGAAGGTCGGCGCGTGGCGCGCGAGACGCGTCTCGCCCTTTCGGTTGAACTCTATCCGCAAATCTTCGCCCGAAGTGAAGAGGTCTCCGCTCAGGAACGACGCCCCGAGCATCGAGCGCAGAGCGCGCGTGCCATCCTCGATTGTGAGGTTCTTGACCTCGTCCCTCGTCGCGTAGCGGTAGAGGAACGAAAGGCGGTCGCCCTTCTTCAGCGCGACCGTGCGGACGTAGACGTTCTTCAACCCCGCTTCG
>JBJMGR010000066.1:0-15986 GCA_045807805.1 Pyrinomonadaceae bacterium
CTCGAACGTCGTCGAGGCGCTCGGCCTGCCCACTTTGACGGGCGAGCCGCTCCTCCACTACGCCGAAGAGATAAAGGTTGACATCTGGCCGCTCAAGCGCGTCCGTCAGGGCACGCGCGACCCGCTCTTCGAGGCCGCCAACGCCTCGGAACAGTTGGGCTGAACTCGCGGCAAACTACGCCCGGCCTCACTGCTAGACTTTCAAGCATCAATCTTTTAATCTCGGTTGTTCCAGAAGCGTGCTGATTTCGGAGGTTTTCTTACATAGGTGCCTTCACCGCCGTGAGAAGAGATATTTTAGAACGCGAAGCGCAGATAAGAGAGTGGGTCGCTCAACACCGCCCCAAAGCTTTCATGTGCCGCGAACTTCACTGTAAGCCTTTGACGCTCGACGGTTATTTGAAAAAGTTCGGGTTGAACTATCAAGGCAATAAGGGCGGTAAAGGTAAGACTTCACCGTATCGTAAGAGCGCTAGCCAGTTTTTATATAACGGCAGCATCATAAAAAGCCTCAGGCTTAAGCAGATGTTGCTGCGTGAAGGGCTAAAAGCTCCGCTCTGCGAGCGCTGTCAGGGCGGTGAGTGGTTGGGTGAGCCCATGCCGCTTGAGCTTCATCATGTTAACGGTAATCCTTTTGATAATCGGATTGAGAATCTACAAGTGCTCTGCCCCAATTGTCATGCGTTGACGGATAATCATGCGGGTAGAGGGGTTCACCGAGTTAGTCGTGCCGGGGTGGCGGAACGGTAGACGCGAAGGTCTTAGGAGCCTTTGCCGTAAGGCGTGGGGGTTCGAGTCCCCCCCCCGGTATTTGTTAAGCGGAACATTTAACTAAGGAAGGACGCCCGCACTCTCCACCTATTTTGAGGACGACGAGAGGAAGCGGATTCGTGTTTATGAAGACAGAGGTCGTTGACGCGTCGGAGACGCGCAAGGAGATAAAGATCGAGATCGAGGCCGAGGAGGTGCGCGCGGAGTTCGAGCGTGTGACGCAGGAGTATGCGCGCGCCGTCTCGGTGCCCGGCTTCCGCAAAGGCAACGCGCCCGTCTCGGTCGTGCGCACGCGCTTCAAGAAGGACATACAGGGCGACGTGCTCAAGCGTCTCGTCCCCGAGGCCGTAGAGCATGCCATCACGGAGAGCGGGCTCAACGTCATAGGCCAGCCCGACGTTCACCTCGACAACGAGGGGCTCGAAAAGTTCGGGCAGGAGGCCATCTCTCTGCACGCGCACGTCGAGGTCATGCCCGACGTTTCGCTCGGCGAGTACAAGGGAATTGAGGCCGCGCGACGCACGCGCCCCGTCAACGACGAAGAGGTCGAGCGCGTCATCGAGAACCTGCGCGAGGCTTCAGCCTCTCTTCAGCCCGTCGAAGACCGCGCCTCGGAAGAGGGCGACACGGTGACGGTCGACATTCAAGGTCACTACGTCGAGCCGCCCGAAGACGAAGACATCAACGTCGAGGACGTTGACATCGTAATCGGCGGCGAGGGCGTGCTGCCCGCCTTCACGGAGCACCTGACGGGCGTGCGCGCGGACGAGGCGAAGACCTTCACGGTCGCCTATCCCGAAGACTTCAACGCGAAGGGGCTCGCGGGTAAGACCATCGAATACACCTCGACCGTCACGGCCGTGCGGCGCAAGGAGACGCCCGAGCTTGACGACGAGTGGGTCGTCAGCCTCGGCGAGGAGGAGGTGACTAACGTCGAGCAGTTGCGCGCGCGCGTCCGCGAGAATTTGATGAAGAGCGCCGAGCAAGAGTCAGAGCATCGTCTGCGCGACGAAGTCCTCGGCGCGCTCATCGAGCGCCACCGCTTCGAGGTGCCCGAGACTATTGTCTCCTACCAGTCTAACCAGATTCTCCAATCCATGATTCGCGACATGATGTCGCGCGGCATAGACCCGCGCACGCAGGATGTAAACTGGGAGGCCATGCGCGAGATGGTTCGCGACCGCGCGGGCGACGACGTGCGCGGCTCGATGCTCCTGGAACGCGTCGCCGAGGCCGAGAAGATAGAGGTCTCGGACGAAGAGGTCGAGGCGGAGATTCAGGCGATGGCCGAAGGGTCGCGTCAGTCCGTAGAGCAGGTGCGGGCCGCCTTGACAAAGCAGGGGGGCGAACGTAGCATCGCCGACAGGTTGCGCAACCGCAAAGCACTCGACTTACTCGTGCGGAACGCGAAGGTTCGCGACGAAGAGTGGCGCGAAGAAGAAGAGGAGCCGGAGGCCGCGTCGGACGTTGAGAACGAAGCAGCCGAAGGCGGTGAAGGCGTCGCGGCGGGCTCGGAATGAGAAGGCCGTGCGCGTGCGCGCGAAAGAGAGATTAACAGCTTGGAGATTTGAGATCTCAAACGCGAGTTTGGAGTTTCAGGTCTCCAGTTTTACTTTGAGGCGGTCGCCGCCGCCAGAGGCGCGCGGCCCCGTAAGTTCCTGAGAGGTTTTAAAGAAGATGACTCGCATTCCCGGTCTATACATCCCGAACCCGACCGTCTACGAGCAGACGCCGCGCGGCGAGCGCTACTCGGACGTATACTCGCGACTGCTGCGCGACAACATTGTCTTCCTCGGCACGCCCATTGACGACACGGTCGCCAACCTCATCATCGCGCAACTGCTCTTCCTCGAAGCGGAAGACCCCGAGAAGGACATAAACCTCTACATAAACTCTCCGGGCGGCTCCATCACGGCCGGCATGGCTATCTATGACACGATGCAGTTCATACGGCCCGACGTGGTGACGATATGCCTCGGCCAGTGCGCCTCGATGGGGGCGCTGCTGCTGACCGCGGGCGCGAAGGGCAAGCGATTTGCGCTGCCTAACTCGCGCATACTCATCCACCAGCCCTCCATCGCGGGCGGCATCGGCGGGCAGGCCAGCGACATAAAGATTCAGGCCGAAGAGATAATTCGCATGCGCGAGTTGACTTCGAGCATCATCGCGAAGCACACGGGCCAGCCCTTCGAGCAGGTCGAGCGCGACGTTGAGCGCGACCGAATCATGTCCGCGATGCAGGCCAAAGAGTACGGCCTCATCGACGAGGTCATCACTCACCGCCAGTAAATACTTAAAGCCTCGTGCCTACACGGTTCGAGACGCGGCCAAGATAATTCGCGGGCGTGTGAGGGCAGACGGTGCCCTCTCACGCCCGCGAATTTTTACGTCCGCGCGACAACGGCCGGGGCGCGCTCTCTCATCTGAGGACGCATCGACGGCAGTCCACAAACACACCACGAGCGCGGGGCGGTCTCTGTCAGAAAATTTCCGTACGACGAAAGGAAGGGCTCTTCCGATGGTTGCAGCTCCCTCTACACTTTCGACCGACAGGCCGGGCGGCCTCCGCGCGATTCTATGGGGCGGGCTCATCGCGGGCGCGCTCGACATCACTTACGCAATCGTCTTCTCCTACCTGCGAAGTAATGTAAGTCCAATCGTCATACTTCAATCGGTCGCGAGCGGGCTGCTCGGCGCGAACTCTTACAACGGCGGGTTCGCGACGGCCGCGCTCGGCCTCTTCCTACACTTCCTCATCGCGTATATGTGGGCCGCCGTCTACTACGCCGCGAGCCGCAAGCTCGACCTGCTCGTGCGTGTGCCCTATGTATGCGGCGTCGTCTACGGCCTACTGATCTATGTGGTTATGAACTACGTCGTGCTTCCGCTCTCGGCCGTCCCGCCGAGGCAGGGGCCGCGCCCCACGCTCGTGCTCGTCACGGGGCTTCTCATACACATGCTCGGCATCGGGCTTCCCATCGCGCTCGCCACGCGACGCTACTCGAAGTGAAGGTTGTAGGGCGGCATGAGTGAACGCCGTCGGCCCTCGCCCGAAGAGACGTGCGCGTGCTTGCGCGACGCGGCGCGCGCAGTTGTGATACATTAACGAGCGTCGCCCGGCGGCGAATAAACTCACGCCGGACGTTGACATCCGCCGGTCAATCGTCGTAGAAGACTTGCGGCACGCGCCGCGCGGTGCCCCGAACCCCTCAGGTTTCAGACAGGAAGAACGTTCGCCCCTTATATCCCTATGGTACGCCGAACCGATGACACGTTGCGCTGCTCGTTCTGCGGAAAGTCGCAGAACGAAGTAAAGAAACTCATAGCCGGCCCCACCGTCTACATCTGCAACGAATGCATTGACATCTGCAACGAGATCATCACGGACGACCAGCAGGCCGAAGCCGTCGCCTCGCGCCCGCCTCTGCCGAAACCGGCGGAGATAAAGTCGTTCCTCGACGAGTACGTCATCGGGCAGGAGGAGACGAAGAAACGTCTCGCCGTCGCCGTCTACCAGCACTACAAGCGCATAGAGCTTTCGCGCCGCCGCTCCGAGGTCGAGATACAGAAGTCGAACATACTTCTCATCGGCCCGACGGGGACGGGCAAGACCCTCCTCGCGCAGACGCTCGCGCGCATGCTCTCAGTCCCCTTCACCATCGTTGACGCGACGACTCTCACGGAGGCGGGCTACGTCGGCGAGGACGTTGAGAACATCATCCTCAAGCTCTTGCAGGCCGCGAACGGCGACGTGGAGCGCGCGCAGCAGGGCATCATCTACATCGACGAAGTAGACAAGATTTGCCGCAAGGACGAGAACCCGTCCATCACGCGCGACGTTTCGGGCGAGGGCGTGCAGCAGGCGCTTCTGAAGATTCTCGAAGGCACCGTCGCGAACGTCCCGCCGCAGGGCGGGCGCAAGCACCCGCATCAGGAGTTCTTCCCCGTCGACACGACGAACATCCTCTTCATCTGCGGCGGCGCGTTCGTCGGGCTGGAGAAGGTGGTCGAGCGCCGCATGCGCAACAAGTCTCTAGGCTTCCACGCGCAGATAAAGTCGGGCGCGACACGCTACTCCGACTCGCTCGCGGCCGTGCAGCCCGAAGACCTCGTGCGATACGGTCTCATCCCCGAGTTCGTCGGACGCTTGCCTGTGACGGGCGTGCTGCACGAGTTGGACGAGGCGGCGCTCATGCGCATCCTGACCGAGCCGAAGAACGCGCTCATCAAGCAGTACCAGAAGAAGTTCGAGTACGACAACGTCAAGCTCCGCTTCACGGACGACGCCCTGAAGGCCATCGCGTTTCAGGCCGTCGAGCGCAAGGTCGGTGCGCGCGGCCTGATGATGATCATGGAAGAACTCCTGCTCGACGCCATGTACACGCTGCCCTCGCAGAAGCGCGTCAAGGAGTTCGCCATCACGCGCGAGATGGTCGAGCGCCGCCGCGCCATCCCCGGCGAGATTCTCACGGGCGTTGACGAGGCGGCCTGACGAAAGGCGGAAGTAAAAAGGTAGAAGGCAAAAGTTAAGAAGAAAACAGCGCGGCTCTCACCCATGATTAACGGTGAACGCCGCGCTTCTTCTTATCCTTACTTTTGCCTTTTTTTCAGACCCGGTGGCGCGCTCACGCGAAATGTTTTAGAATTAGTCCGATTTGAAAAGGGCGAGCGGACGCAGTAAGTAAGGCGGCTCGCCCTTCGTGCCCTTTACTGTCTCTTTGCAAGCAGCAGCCCTCTTGAATTATGGAAGAATATTCTGACCGCACACCCGCTGACATCCTTCGGCTCCCCATGGTGCCGATACGCGACGTAGTCATATTCCCTTTCACGAAGGTCGCCTTCAAGATAGGTCGGCCCGGCTCCGTGCGCGCGCTCGAAGAGGCGCTCGCGGCCGACCGCACCATCTTCCTCGCGACGCAGCACGACGCCTCGATTGACGAGCCCGCGCCCGAGCAGATTTACGCCGTCGGCACGGTCGCGCGCATTCTACAGGCGCAGCGGCAGGAGAACGGGCAGACGAAGGTCGTCGTCGAAGGCCGCGAGCGCGCGACGACGGTTCGCGTCGAGAACAACAACGGCGCGTTCACCGCGACCGTCCGACGCGCGCCCACAGCGCCCGAGACGGGGCCGAAGGTTGACGCGCTCATGCAGCGCGTCGGCCAACTCGTCGAGCAGCACATAAGGCTCGCGCCCGAGATGCAGACCGACGCGTTGCAGACCGCGCTACGCAACCCGGACGCCTCGCACCTGGCGGACGCGCTCGCGTCGCAGTTGAAAATCTCGGTCGAGGACAAGCAGGGCTTGCTCGAAATCTTCTCGGCGCACGGTCGCCTTCAGCGTTTGATAGAACTGCTCGAAGTCGAGGTCGATAAGCGGCAGCTCGACCGAACGATTCAGGCGCGAGTCAAGCGTCAGATGGAGAAGGCGCAGAAGGAGTACTACCTCAACGAGCAGATCAAGGCCATCCACAAGGAACTCGGCCGCAAGGACGAGAAGGCCGAGATGGAAGACCTCCGCAAGCGCATCGAAGAGGCGGGCATGACCGAAGAGGCGAAGGAGAAGGCCATGCAGGAGCTTCACCGCCTCGAAGCGATGCCGCCGATGTCCGCCGAGGGCACGGTCTCGCGCACGTACATCGACTGGCTTCTAAGCGTGCCGTGGAAGCAGAAGTCGAAAGAGATACGCGACATCTCGAAGGCTGAGGAGGTCTTGAACGAAGACCACCACGGGCTCGATAAGATTAAAGACCGCATACTCGAACACCTCGCCGTGCGCCAGTTGGTGAAGAACCCGAAGGGCTCCATCCTCTGCTTCGTCGGCCCGCCGGGCGTCGGCAAGACTTCTCTGGGTAAGTCCATCGCACGCGCGACCGGCCGCAAGTTCGTGCGCCTCTCTTTGGGCGGCGTGCGCGACGAGGCCGAAGTACGCGGCCACCGACGCACCTACATCGGCGCGCTCCCCGGCCAGATAATCCAGATGATGAAGAAGGCCGGGACGGTCAACCCTTGCATACTCCTCGACGAGGTGGACAAGCTCGGCGCGGACTTCCGCGGCGACCCTTCGGCCGCGCTCTTAGAAGTCTTAGACCCGGAGCAGAACAACACGTTCCAGGATCACTACCTCGACGTGGAGTACGACCTCTCGAAGGTCTTCTTCATCGCGACGGCCAACGTGCTCCACACGATTCCGCCGCCGCTGCAAGACCGACTTGAAATCTTGCGGCTCTCCGGCTACACGGAGCGCGAGAAGTTGGAGATCGCCAAGCGCCACCTCGTCAGGAAGCAGGCCGAAGGCTCGGGCCTGCGCGCCGAGCAGGTCGAGTTCACGGACGAGGGCATACTCGAAATCATCCGCCACTACACGCGCGAGGCGGGCGTCCGAAACCTTGAGCGCGAGATAGGCTCTTGCTGCCGCAAAGTAGCGCGCCGTCTCGTCGCCGACGGCAAGAGCGAAGATTTCAAGATGACCGTCACGGCCGAGGTCGTGCGCGAGATGCTCGGCCCCATACGCTTCCGACAGTCGGACATGGCCGCGTCTTCGGAGGTCGGGCTCGCGCTCGGGCTCGCGTGGACTGAGGTCGGCGGCGAGGTCTTGCAGATAGAGGCCACGCTCACGAACGGCAGCGGCGGGGTGAAACTGACGGGCAAGCTCGGCGAGGTCATGCAGGAGTCGGCGCAGGCCGCGCTCACCTGCATCAAGGCGCGCGCGGAGCGTCTGGGGATGAACCTCGAATTCATACGTGAGCGCGACCTGCACATACACATCCCCGAGGGCGCGATTCCGAAGGACGGCCCTTCGGCGGGCGTGACGCTCGCGACCGCGATGGCCTCGGCCCTCGCGCGCGTGCCCGTGCGCAGAGACGTTGCGATGACGGGCGAGATAACACTTCGCGGGCGCGTGCTGCCCGTCGGCGGCGTCAAGGAGAAGCTGCTCGCGGCGCACCGCGTCGGCGTCTCGACGGTGCTCATCCCGAAGGACAACGAGAACGATTTGGAGGACGTGCCCGAGGAGGTGCGCGCCGACATGACCGTCCAACTCATCGAGACGATCGACGAGGTGCTCGCGCTCGCGCTCGAAGACGCGTGCCCGACCAACGCGGGCGCGACCGACGACGCGACGGCCCCGCCCGTCTGGACGACCGACCAGCCCACTTCGGGCGGCACGCAGCCGCGCGCCGAGTAGAGAACGGACTAGAGCCGCGCGGCACACGCTAATTGACGTGTGCCGCGCGGCCTCTTTTTTGAAACCTCTTTTTTCGTCCCTCGGACGTTGACAGCCAAACGCCCCGCCTGTAAAGTTCCCCTTCCCGGCGATTCAACTCGGCAGACGTTGACAGTTTTTAAGTCCCGCCGTAACTTTCCGCGCCCCGTCCCGCCACGACGCGCGCTTAAGACTCGCCAAAGGCTCTAATACTTCCGCCGAAACTTTCCGAGGAGACAATTGATGACAGACAAAGCCAAGAGCGCCGAACTCATTTTGAAGCTCTACGACCTACGGCGCGAGAGCGTAATGCGCGAGGCGCGCAACTGGTTCTTTACGTTCAGCCCCGAATCCATCGAAGACATACAGCGCGCAGGGATGGGCGAGCACAGCGCCTACTACCGCATGGTGACGAGCTACTGGGACATGGCATGCTCGTTCGTCAACCACGGCGCGATAGACCCCGAGATGTTCAACGACGCGAACGGCGAGCACGTCGTGGTCTACGCCAAGCTTCAGCCGTTCCTCGAACAGCTCCGGGCCACGGTCAGCCCCCTCTACATGCAGCACATAGAGAAGGTCGTCACGGCGATGCCCAACATCGAGGAGCGCATCACGCGCATGCGCGAGATGATGCGCCGCATGCGTGAGGCGCGCGCCGCCGCCGCTGGCGAGACGGCCGGGGCCGACGCCGCGAACGCTTGAAAAGCAGTGACGAGAAAGCTGTCAGCATTCGGCTATCAGCTTAAAATTCCTTTGCGCCCTCTGCGACTACTCCGCGCCCTTTGCGGTTAGTGGGGTCAAAGCTTAACCGCGAAGAACGCGAAGAAGGCACGAAGCACGCGAAGAAGGTCTGGCTGAAAGCTGAGTGCTGAAGGCTGACAGCTTTAGCATGAAGGTAACGAGTGCGAAGTTCGTCAAGAGCGTTTTCGAGCGCTCGCATTGGCCGCGCGACGGGAGGCCGGAGGTGGCGTTCCTGGGCCGCTCGAACGTGGGCAAGTCGTCCATGATTAATTCACTCCTGCGTGTACGGGGGCTCGCGCGTTCGAGCAACACGCCGGGGCGCACGCAGTCTCTGAACTTCTTTTTGATAAACGAGCGCTTCCACTTCGTAGACCTTCCTGGGTACGGCTTCGCACGCGCGCCGCGAGAGGTGCGCGAGACCTGGGGCGCGCTCGTCACCGATTACCTTGCAAACCGCGACACGCTTGTGCTATCAATTCACATCGTAGACTCGCGCCACGAACCCACGACATTGGATTTGCAGCTCCGCGAATGGCTCGCCGCAAACGGGAAGCCCTTCCTTACGGTCGCAACCAAATCCGATAAGCTCTCCCAGAACGAGTCGCACAAAAACCTCGCGCGAGCACGTAAAGTTCTGGACGCGGCGGCGGTGGGTGGCGTTGGCGCAGGTGGAGAGTTGGTCGCCTATTCCGCCACGACGGGGCGGGGACGCGAAAGCGTCTGGCGTGCTATCGAAGAGGCCCTGGCCTCCTCACATTCCCCCTAGTTGCAAGCAGGAAGCGGCAAGGTTTTTTGACGCAACCGCGCGGGGCCGCCGGGCATCGAATTGGAAGAACGGCCACACCCGCCAAAGGATTTTGACTGACCACGGCCTCTTCTCGCGCTCGCCCCGTGTGGGGCTAACGAGAGAGACCATCCCCGACATATAATCGGCAATAATTTCAACCACAGTTAGGCAAACGAAAGGCACGAAGAACGGCACCGTGCAGGTGGCGAACACGCGCCGCGAGACGAATTTAGAGAGCGCACGCCGAGGCGTTGCGGCCAAGAGAAAAAACTGAAATGTCACGAGAACGCACAACACGCACACGCAGCAGCAGGTCGAGCGCCAACGGCGCGGCCGAACGAGAGTCGAGCAGGGCGGCGGCGGCCGTCGAGATGCCGCCCGAGATAGACATGCCCGACATAGACGACGGCTCGGAGTCGGACGAGTCCATCTCCTTCCGCGTCGGCGAAGGCGACACCTTCAATCTCGCCACGCTCAAGGAGATGTCCATCTCCAAGCTCACGCAGATCGCCAAGGACTTGGACGTGCCCGGCGCGACAGGCATGCGCAAGCAGGAGCTTATATTCAAAGTCCTCGCGGCGCAGACCGAGAAGAGCGGCCTCATCTTCTCCGAGGGCGTGTTGGAGACGCTGCCCGACGGCTTCGGCTTCCTGCGCGCGCCCGAGTACAACTACCTGCCCGGCCCCGACGACATCTACGTCTCCCCTTCGCAGATACGCAAGTTCGATCTGCGCACCGGCGACACGGTCTCCGGCCAGATTCGCCCGCCGAAGGAGGGCGAGCGCTACTTCGCGCTCATCAAGGTCGAGGCGATCAACTTCGAGGCTCCGGGCGAGACGCGCGACAAGGTCTTCTTCGACAACCTGACGCCGCTCTACCCCGACGAGCAGTTGCGCATGGAGACCAACTCCGACCACATCGTCGGCCGCGTCATCGACCTCGTGACGCCGCTCGGCAAAGGCCAGCGCGGCCTCATCGTCGCGCCGCCCCGCACGGGTAAGACGATGATGCTTCAGGCCATCGCCAACTCGATCTCGAACAACCACCCCGAGGTGACGCTCATCGTCCTACTGATTGACGAGCGCCCCGAGGAGGTCACGGACATGCAGCGCTCCGTGCAGGGCGAGGTCATCTCCTCGACCTTCGACGAGCCGCCCACGCGCCACGTGCAGGTCGCGGACATGGTCATCGAGAAGGCGAAGCGCCTCGTCGAGCACAAGCGCGACGTGGTCATCCTACTCGACTCCTTGACGCGCCTCGCGCGCGCGCACAACGCCGTCGTCCCGCCCTCGGGCAAGATTCTCTCTGGCGGTATTGACGCCAACGCCCTTCAGCGCCCCAAGCGCTTCTTCGGCGCGGCGCGCAACATCGAAGAGGGCGGCAGTCTTACAATCATCGCGACCGCGCTCATCGACACCGGCTCGCGTATGGACGACGTTATCTTTGAAGAGTTCAAGGGCACGGGCAACAGCGAGATTCACCTCGACCGACGCCTCTCCGACAAGCGCCTCTTCCCCGCGATAGACCTGCAACGCTCGGGCACGCGTAAAGAGGAGCTTCTCATCTCGAAGGAAGACCTCAACCGCATATGGGTCATGCGCAGGGTGCTGAACCCCCTCTCGCCCGTCGAGCAGATGGAGGTCGTCCTCGAACGCCTCGGCAAGACCAAGAACAACGCCGAATTCCTCGCGTCAATGCAGAGTTAGCTCTCAGCGGTCAGCGGTCAACGGTCAGCTAAACCCTCTCGCGATGCTCGTCAGCTTTTCGGACGAAAGCAGAGCATTGCCAAAGGGTTTAGCTGAAAGCTAACCGCTGACCGCTGACCGCTTTCTTGACAAACACGGCGCGGCTTCGCATAGTATTCGACAGTTCTAGCAGTCAAGTCCGTTAGTCCACGCGCTCCCCTCGGGGCGCTGTGTCGGTGAAGGGGTCTGTGCGCGTCGCGATACTGTCGTCTGAGGCCGTTCCATTCGCCAAAACGGGCGGACTCGGCGACGTAGCGGGCGCGCTCCCGAAGGCGCTCGCGGGCGAGGGCGTTGACGTTTCGCTCATCCACCCGCTCTACGACACGACCGACCGGAGGCTTCTCGAAGAGCTGGTCTTTGACAACCTCGAAGTGGACTGGATGGGCCAGAGGCGGCACGCGCGCGTGTGGCTGAGCCACGCGGCCGGCGCGCCCGCATTTCTGATTGAAGCGCCCGACTACTTCTCGCGCGGCAAGGTCTACGGCTTCTCCGACGACCACTACCGCTTCGCCTTCTTCAGCCGCGCGGCGCTCGCACTCTTGGGAAGGCTCGGCCCCGCGCCCGACGTTCTGCACGGCAACGACTGGCCGTGCGGCTTCGCGGCCGCGTGGCTCTGGGCCGGGCGCATGTGGGGCGGGTTCCTATCGGGCACGCGGACGCTGATGTCCATACACAATCTCGCCTATCAGGGTCTCTTCGATCCGGGCGACCTGTATCGGCTCGGCTTCAAGGGCGGCGAGGAGTCGAACATCTTCATGTCGAACGGCGTCGCCTCGTCCCTGAAAGCGGGGCTGATGGTCTGCGACGCCGTCTCGACCGTGAGCCGACGCTACTCCTTCGAGATACAGGGGCCGGAGCAGGGGCACGGGCTCGACTGGCTCATGCGGCAGCGGCGCGACCGCCTGATAGGCATCACGAACGGCGTTGACTACGAGGTCTGGAACCCTTCGACCGACCCGTACATCCCCGCCCACTACTCGGCCGAAGAGATGAGCGGCAAGCGCGCGTGTAAGCTCGAACTGCTGCGACGCTTCGGGCTGCCGCAAGAGTTGGACAGGCCCATCATCGCGTCCATCTCCCGGCTCGTCTCGCAGAAGGGTTTCGACCTCGTCAGGCAGGTCGCATTGGAGATGCTCGAAGCGGGCGCGTTCTTCGTCTCCCTCGGTTCGGGCGAGTCCGAGTACGAAAGTTTCTTCCAGCGTCTGAAGGACAGCGCGCCGCAGCGCGTCGCAATCTACCGCGGCTTCAACGAGCCGCTCGCGCACTTGATTGAGGCGGGCGCTGATATCTTCCTGATGCCGTCGCTCTTCGAGCCGTGCGGCCTGAACCAGATGTACTCGATGCGCTACGGCACAGTCCCCGTAGTGCGCGCGACGGGCGGATTGGACGACACGGTCGAGCAGTTCAACCCGGAGACCGGACAAGGCACGGGCTTCAAGTTCGAGCCCTACAACGCGCAGGCGCTCCTCGACAAGATACGCGAGGCGCTCTACTGGTACACGCGGCCCGATGCGTGGTCGAGGATTCAGCAGAACGGGATGGCCGTGGACAACTCCTGGCAGGCGGCCGCGCGAAAGTACTTGAGGGTCTACGAGGCTTTGCAAGGTTTGAGGTGAGGGCCGCCGCTGCGGGCAACCGCCGTTCATCTAAATGAAGCGGCCCGACGAGTCCGCAGCCCCTGAATTTTGAACGCAGTCATCGAGCAATAGAAGGAGATTTCGACGCATGAGTGAAGAAGCAAATTCGAGCAAACATGGATTCGTAAAGGAAGTGAGCGACGGCAACTTCGAGTCGGACGTTCTGAAGTCCGACAGGCCGGTGCTGGTGGACTTCTGGGCGCAGTGGTGCGCGCCCTGCCGCATGCTCGCGCCAACGGTTGAGGCCGTCGCGCAGAGCTACGAGGGCAAGGCTACGGTCGTCAAGCTCAACGTGGACGACAACCCTGCCGTCTCGCAGCGCTACGGCATCAAGGGCATCCCGACTCTCATCCTCTTCAAGAACGGCAAGGAAGAGGAGCGAGTGGTGGGCGCGACCTCGAAGGACGCCATCTCGCGGATGATTGACAAGCACGTGCAGAGCAGCGGCGGCGCGGTAAGCGCTTAGGCGACTGAAGCCGTCTGGCGCGGGCGTCCGGTCTGACGCCCGCGCCCTTCAACTGTACGGCGGTGGGGACATGGAAGCTCTAACGACTCCCGCCCGCACTCTCCCGACGGCGCGCGCAAACGGAAGTTCGCCCGCGCCCGCACGAAGCGAAGTCAAAGCCGCGCTCGATGAAACCGACTCCGGCCAGCCGCGCACGCGCGAGACACTCCTTCGAGGGGCGTCTCGCGGCGAAGCGCGCGCGCGCGGTCGAGGATGCGAAGTTCCGCGCGCGGCAGGCACACGGCAAGCTCCGACGCTTCGTCCGCATACAATTCAAGAAGGACGAGGTCATCGAGGCGCTCTCTCTCAGGCGCGGCGACTGCAACCGCTGCGGCGCGTGCTGCGAGATACTCTTCAAGTGCCCCTTCCTGAAGAAGCACGGCGACGGCACGACCACCTGCGGCATATACGAAGACAGGCCCACGCAGTGCCGCCTATTCCCCATCGACCGCCGCGACGTGCAGGAGGTTCGCGGCACTTGCAGCTTCTACTTCATCGAGAAGCCGATCAAGCTGGAAAAGGCAAGTTAGCAGTCAGCGGTCAGCACTCAGCTTTCAGCTTAAGACCTTCCCGAGCAGTCGGGTTAATTTAAGGCTGGCCGTCCGCGTGGCGACAAAAGCTGAAAGCTGAGTGCTGACCGCTGAGAGCTTCTTTATGAGTAAAGTCATCGTAGTCATCGGCGCGCAGTGGGGCGACGAGGGCAAGGGCAAGATTGTTGACCTGCTCGCGGAGCGCTTCGACCTGGTCGCGCGCTATCAGGGCGGCCACAACGCGGGCCACTCCGTCAAGGTGGGCGACAAGTCGTACGCCCTGCACCTCATCCCTTCAGGCATCATCCATCCGGGCAAGACGTGCGTGCTCGGCAACGGGATGGTGATCGACCCGATAGCCTTCTTCGCGGAGGCCGACCGCCTCACGGCGCAGGGCCTTGAGGTCACGCCCGAGCGCGTCAAGGTCAGCTCTCGCGCGCACCTGATACTTCCATACCACCGCGCACTCGACCACACGTCCGAGGAGCGCCTCGGCAACGAGAAGGTGGGCACGACGCTTCGAGGCATCGGCCCCGCCTACGAAGACAAGGCCGGGCGACGCGGCATACGCGTAGCAGACGCGCTCGATGCCTCGCTCCTACGCACGCGCATCGAGCGCAACATCGAAGACGCGAACCTCATCATCCGCCGTTACCGCGGAACCACGCTCGACGCGGATCAGGTCTTCAACGAGATCGCGCCCTTAGTCGAGCGTATGTCTGCCTTCGTGACGGACACGACCGCCTTCGTCAACCGCGCGGTGCGCGAGGGCCAAAGCGTCCTGGTCGAAGGCGCACAGGCCACGCTTCTCGACGTTGACCACGGCACGTATCCATTCGTCACCTCTTCGAGCACGACCTCGGGCGGCGTCTGCGCCGGTCTCGGCCTCGCGCCGAAGCGCATCAGCGGCGTGCTCGGCATCGTCCGCACATACTCGACGCGCGTCGGCGAAGGCCCCTTCCCCACGGAGATGGTCGAAGGCGAAGAGGAGATGGGCCAACTCATACGCGAGCGCGGCCACGAGTACGGCGTCTCCACGGGGAGACCGCGCCGCTGCGGCTGGTTCGACGCCTTCGCCACGCGCTACGCCGCCGAGATAAACGGCTTCGACACGGTCGCGCTCACGAAGCTCGACATACTAGACGCCCTGGACGAGATAAAGGTCTGCACGGGCTACAGAGTGAAGGGTCAGCCTTGTGACTCTTTCCCCGCTACCTCGCACGAGCTTCGCGGGGTCGAGCCCGTCTACGAAACCCTGCCCGGCTGGAACTCTTCGACCGAGGGCGTCACGGAACTTGAGAGTCTGCCCGCGCGCGCGCGCGACTACGTCGAGTTTATTTCGGAGCAGATAGGCGTGCCCGTCGGCCTCGTCTCCACAGGCCCCGAGCGCAGCCAGACGATAATCGTGCGCAACTCGGCGCTCGCGCGCTGGCTCGAAGTGTGAAGTGAAAAAAGGACGCAGAAAAATCGTTCGCGTTCCGACCTCGCTCCCCGTCGAGTGGGGATTGACGACGAACTACGAATATCACGGTAAGATAACCTCTTTGAGCCACGGCGGCTGCCTCCTAAAGACCGAAGCAGTCCAGCCGCTCTACGATAAGACGATACACATACGCGTCCCGCTCCCAGACCCCGACTGGTGGGAGACGCAAGGCCGCGTGCTCTACTACCTGCGCGACGTGGGCTTCGGCGTCGAATTCTCCGATCTCACCGAAGAGGACGCCTCCACCCTCCGCCGCCTCATGCAACACTACCGCGAACACCCGCCCGACGCGCCGACGAACTGAGTTTGAATAATCACAACGCGCTCTCTATAATCCGACACGCGGGCTGACGGCTCAGTTGTTAGAGCAACGGCTCTCAACCCGTTCGTTGACTTAAACGCGTGTGCTGATCAGTATGACGCGTCGAGCGAACGCGGGTCGGTAACTCAATGGTAGAGTATCGCCCTTTTAAGGCGAGAGTTGTGGGTTCGAGCCCCACCCGACCCATTCAATAAGAAAAGGCTGCTTGAAAAAGCAGCCTTTTCTTATCTCCCCCGCTCTCCTTTAAATCGAATCATCCGAG
>JBJMGR010000067.1:0-27576 GCA_045807805.1 Pyrinomonadaceae bacterium
AGGGGCTGCGCGAGGAGGAGCGCCACGCGCTGTTTGCCGCGCGCGAGTCGGCCGAGCGTTACGCGGGGCTCTCGCTCGCGTGCACCGAGGCGAGCGAGGCGGACGCGCCGTCCGAACGCGAGCTTGAGCTTTGCCGAATTGCGGGGCGCGCGGGCGACGACCTTATCGTCGCGGGCCGCTGCGTCCACCGACGGAGCGTCACGCGGCTGCTCGCGCATCGCGCGCGCGCTCGCTCGGAGCTTATCCACGCGCTCGCGGGCGCGTGCGAAGTCACACACAACTTTCACAGGAGCGCGGGCGGCGTCTATCCACGAACGCGGGGTGACGGAGTCGGCGGGCGCGTCAGAGTCTCCGAAGCGATGCTGCGCGCGCTCGCGCGCTCGATAGAGCTTATGTCGCTCTTCGACGATCGCGGGTCGGTAGTCTCCGCCGCGCGCCTGCTCGACGCTGAGTGCGCGCGCACGGGACGGCTCGCGCGAGAAGAGGACGACGCCGCGCAGGCGGAAGCGAAGGAAGGAGCGGAACCATGTACGACACGAGCGGCACACACAGCGTTTGCTACGCAGCGCCCCCGGACAATGACGTTGCCGTGAGAATCGCCTGGCTCAAGGGCGAGGTAGAGCGCGCCGAGAATCAGGCCGCCGTCGCGCGCGCGGCGGTCGAGTTTGAGCGTGCGATGTCCATGCTCAACCCGAGGTCTACCGAAGACGCGTACGCGTGGTTCGGCACCTTCCTCGGCCTCTTCCCGCCCTTCGCCATCTTCGTGTGCGTGGTCGGCGGCAGCAGCAGCGGTGGTAGAAACCTCGGCGGGGCCGCGCTCTTCTGGCTGGCACTCCTGTTCGTGATGAACGCCGTATGCTGCGTCGTCGGCCGCAAGTTCGGGCGGCTGCTCGGGCGCTTGCTCGGCGACCCGCGCGCGCTTAGTTGGCCCATGTTCCTTCTCGTCTCGCTGCTCGTCGCGGGGGCTTGGGGGGTCGTGACGGGCGGGGCGGGCGGGGCGGTAGCCTTCGGCATCGGCGCTATCTTCGGCATCGTCTGCGCGGTGACAGTGGCACTCGCGGCATTCCCCATCTTCTCGGTTCTTCACCGCGCACAATCGCACGGTGGTATGATTGAGAAGGGCGACCTCTGGCCGCTCGCCCTCGGCATACCGTTGACGGCGGCCGCACTGATACTGAGCGTATGGAAGTAAGCGGTGAGCAATGAGCAGTGAGCAGTGTTTGAGTGAAGGCGCACGCCGCTCCTACTTATATTAACTGCTTACTGCTCACCGCTCACTGCTCACCTTCTTATGCTTCTCGCGCTGCTCCTGCTCTCTCTGTTCACGCTCGTGCTGCTCGGCTTCTACGTCTTCGTGGCCGCGCCGCGCAGCCGCACGCACCAGACCTTCGCGGCCTTCATCGCCTGCCTCGCGCTCTGGACTATCAACGACATTGTGATGTGGGGCTTCGGCGGGGGCCGCAGGCTCGCCGAGTGGTGGGCCGCTTTGAGCTTCGGGCTCGCGCTCGTCCTTCAGTTCTCCTTCGTAGTCTTCGCGTGGGTCTTCCCCGAAAACGGCGAAGTGCCCCTGCGTCGCGCCGCCGTTCTCTTCGCGCCGGGCGCTGTGCTCATCCCCGCGGCGCTCGCCGGGATGATGTGGGGCGGGCTCGACTTCGATGGCGCGGAGTTCCGCATAAGACTGACGCCGCTCGCCTACGCCTTCGGCCTATACATCTACGGGCTGTTCGCCTACGGCTTCGCGCTGCTCGTGTCGAAGTGGCGGCGCTACCGGGGGAGCCTCTGGGGCAAGCAGCTCGGCGCGATACTCTGCGCGCTCGTCATCACCGCGATACTGAAGAGCGCGGCCAACATCGTGCTTCCGCTCGCAGGCGTCTACACGCTCCTGCCGGTCGGCTCCGTCTTCGTGCTCGTCGGCGTAATCATCTACGCCTACGCGATAACCAACTTCCGCCTCTTCTCAATCCAGTCCGCGCTCGACCAGTTCCGACTCTTCCCCATCGCATACAAAGTCGCCTTCTCGATTGCGGCCGTCGCGGTCTTGAGCTTCGCGCTCTTCCAGATTCCCATCGTCTGGTGGAGCTTCGCCGACCACACGCCCGAGGCTTGGAAGCGTTATCTCGTCTTCAGCGT
The DNA here is from genome assembly GCA_045807805.1 of Pyrinomonadaceae bacterium. Classification (GTDB taxonomy): domain Bacteria; phylum Acidobacteriota; class Blastocatellia; order Pyrinomonadales; family Pyrinomonadaceae; genus QHXN01. Next base: position 2,131 of record JBJMGR010000067.1, read on the forward strand.
CATCACCGCGCTCGTGCCGAACCTTGTGCTCGTCGCGCTCGTCATACGCGTCATCTCCCGCCCCTTGCGAAGACTGACGGAGGCGGCCGTTGACGTTGCGGGCGGCGCGTACGGCACGCAGGCCGAACTCACAAGTAACGACGAAGTGGGACTGCTCGCCGCATCGTTCAACGAGATGTCTCGCAAGATGGCGGATGACATCGAGCGCCTGCGCGCGCTCAACGAGCAGCTCATGCGCTCGGAGAAGCTCGCCGCCGCCGGGGCGCTCGCGGCCGGAGTCGCGCACGAAGTCAACAACCCGCTCGCCTCCATCTCCTCGCTCATACAGATGGTGCAGTCGCGCCCCTTGAACGCGGAGAACGAGGCCGAGACGCGCGAGATGCTTCGCCTCGCCTCGACGCAGATAGCGCGCATCTCGCAGGTCTTGCGCGACATGATGGACTTCGCGCGACAGCGCCGGCCCGCGCGCGCGCCGCTCGACCTGGCGCGCGCCGTCGAGTCGGGCCTACGGCTCGCGAGCTTCGACAAGGCTTTCAAGCGCCTGCGCGTCAGGACGGACTTCGAGACCGCGGCCCCGCACGTCTCGGCCGACGCAGACCAGCTTCAACAGGTCTTCCTGAATCTCCTGCTCAACGCGCGCGACGCGATGCCCGACGGAGGCGAGCTTCGCGTGCGAACTTTTTACGACGCGGCCGCGCGAGAGGTCGTCGCGGAAGTCTCGGACGAGGGCGCGGGGATAACGGCCGACGCGCTGCCGCACGTCTTCGACCCCTTCTTCACGACGAAGCGCGCGGGCGCGGGGCTCGGGCTCGCGGTCTGCTACGGCATCGTCACGGCGCACGGCGGCCGCATCGAAGTAGAGTCGGAGGAGGGGCGCGGCACGACCGTTCGCGTCTCCCTGCCCGCGGCATCGGCATCGAACGAGCGCCCGCCGTTGACACAGACCGCCGCGACGTTGGAGCGTTGAGGGCTCGTTCGGTTATTCTGTTGGTACCGAATATTGAGGGCCGAGTTAACAACCGCCCTCACTCAGTCTTCAGTACTTTTTAAGCTCAATGTTTAGCCGACGCATCGAAGAAGAACTGGAACTGAGGCCCGTGGACGAGCGCCACGCCGAAGAGTTGACCGCGCTCGTGCGGCGCGACCTCCTACACTTGAAGCCCTGGATGCCTTGGGCGACCGAGCGCTATTCGGTCGAGGACGCGCGCGAGTTCATACGCCGCCAGATTCGCCAGTACGCCGAAGACCAGGGCTTCGCCTCGCTCGTCTTCTTCCGGGGCCGAGTCGCGGGGAGCATCGGCTATAACCAGATAGACTGGTCGAACCGAAAGACGGACATAGGTTACTGGCTCGGGGCGGAGTTTTTGGGACGCGGGTTGATGACGAAGTCTTGCCGCGCCCTCATCGAGCACGCGTTCAGGGAGCTTCGCCTGAACCGCGTTGAGATAAACTGCGCGGTCGAGAACCGTCGGAGCCGACGCATACCCGAGCGGCTCGGCTTCACGGAAGAGGGCACGCACCGACAAGCCGAGTGGGTTCACGACCACTTCAAAGACCTCGTCTCCTACTCGCTGCTCGCGCGCGAGTGGAGACTGCGCGGGCACATTTGAGAAGCAGTCTCAGTCTGCCCGGCGCGCGACTTTCGGCGCGACACACGCGATGCCTTTGATACGACTCAAGACTTTCATACGCGCGCCCGCCGAGGTCTGCTTCGACCTCGCGCGCAACATCGACATGCACGCCTCCGCGCCGGGGCCGCTCCGGCATCGCGCCGTCGGCGGCGTCACGCGCGGCCTCATCGGCCTCGGCGAAAAGGTGACGTGGGAAGCCTCATTCTTCGGCGTGAAGCTTCACATGACCTCGAAGATAGTCGCGTGTGAGCGCCCGCGCGAGTTCACGGACGAGATGCAGCGCGGCCCCTTCGCGCTCTGGCGTCACACGCACCGCTTCGAGCCGACGGGCGAAGGCACGTTGATGCACGACGCGGCGGAGTTCGCGAGCCCGCTCGGGCCGCTCGGCCGCATCGCCGACGCGCTAGTCCTCGGAAGTTTCATGCGGCGACTGCTCGTCGCGCAGAACCTATTCATAAGGGACGCGGCCGAGGGCCGTAACGACTTCCTGCAACGCTCCGCCGAATCAAGATGAGCACACAGCCACTCATACTCGTCGCCGAAGACGAAGACCTCATGCGAGCGATTGTCTCGCGCCTTCTGGAAGAGTCGGGCTACCGCGTCGCGGCCGTCGCGGGCGCGGAGGAGGCGCTCGAACTCTTCGCGGCCGAGGACGTGGCCGTCACGCTCACCGACATACGGATGGCGGGCATGGACGGCCTCGCGCTCTTAGACCGCCTGAAGGACATAGACCCCGAGGCGCTCGTCGTCGTGATGACCGCCTACTCTTCCGTGGACTCGGCCGTCGCCGCGCTCCGCAAGGGCGCGTACGACTACATCACCAAGCCCTTCGTCAACGAAGACCTCTTACAGTCGGTCAAGAACGCACTCCGCCAGCGCGAGCTGTTCCGCGAGAACCGACTCCTCCGGCGCGAGCTTGACCGCCGCTACTCCTTCTCAGAGATCATCGGCACTTCGGAATCCTTGCAGCAGGTCTTCCGCCTCGTCGAGAAGGTCGCCGCGACGAACACGAACATACTCGTCTACGGCGAGTCGGGCACGGGCAAGGAACTCGTCGCACGCGCGATTCACCACAACAGCCCGCGCGCCGACCGCCCATTCGTCGCCATCAACTGCGGCGCGCTCCCCGAGACGCTCCTCGAATCCGAACTCTTCGGCCACACGAAGGGCGCGTTCACGGGCGCGACGGCCGCGCGCCCCGGCCTCTTCCGCTCGGCCGAAGGCGGCACGGTCTTTCTGGATGAGATAGGCGAGATAAGTCAGGCTCTACAGGTGCGTCTGCTGCGCGCCGTGCAGGAGCACGAGGTGACGCCGCTCGGCTCAAGCGCGCCCGCGCGCTTCGACGCGCGCATCATCTGCGCCACGAACCGCGACCTCGAACGAGAAGTCTCGGAAGGCCGCTTCCGCGAAGACCTCTTCTACCGGCTCAACGTCATAGAGGTTCACCTTCCCCCTCTGCGCGAGCGCCGCGAAGACATCCCGCTCCTCGCGCGCCACTTCGTCAAGCGCACCGCACGCGAGCAGGGACAGGACGAGAAGCCCATCGAGCCTGCGGCCATGACCGCCTTCATCAACTACGCCTGGCCCGGCAACGTGCGCGAACTCCAGAACGCAATCGAGCGCGCCTTCACTTTGAGCGGCGCAAGCTTAGACCTCGACAGCCTCCCGCCACGCGTCCGCGACGCGGCGGGCCACTCGGCGGCCGTACGCGACCCCGACGGCCTACGTCCCACCCTCGAAGAGGTCGAGCGCCGCCACATCCTCGACACCCTCGCCTCCGTCAACCACGACAAGACCCGCGCCGCCAACATTCTCGGCATAGACCTCTCCACGCTGTACAGGAAACTCAAACGCTACGACGCCGTCTGAAGCGCCGCGCAGGATTCCGCAGAAGGCTCCCGAGCCGGAAAGGTGCCGCCATGAATCCCACCCCGAACAATAATCAGACAATCGAAAAGAAGATTCTCATCATGATTTCGAGCAGGTGCTCCGACACGATCGTCCTTGACGGCAAGGAGCAGAAGCTCTCTGAGTTAAGGGAAAGACTGAAGAAAGAACTAGAATCCGGGACACTGTTCGGTCAGAACACGTTTCAGGTTTGGATGAACGAACACGAGCGCGCGGGCGGCGGGGTCGTCTGGGACACCTGCATGAAGAAGGTGCGCGAAGCGGACATCGTACTCGTTCTCTACAACGGGCACAGCGGTTGGTGCGAGAGCGGAGGCGTCGGCATCTGTCACGCCGAGTTGAAGACGGCGCTTTCAGCGAACCCCGGCAAGGTGCGGCTGATCGAACTCCCGATGCAAAAGGTCGGGACTGACGATGAAGGGAAGAGACACCGGCGCTTCAGAGAGTACGTCGAGCGTCAGGAGCTAATAAAGCTGCAAGCGGGGAGCGGGGATGAGGTAATCGAGGTCTGTAAAATGGCCGTGCACAACGCGGTGCTCAGGCTGACAAGGTACGGCGCGCACGGGTCGAACCGCAGCAAATTCTACACGGGAGACTCGCTGCAATGGAGCCGCCTGGACTTCGAGCACAGGCAGAAGCAGATGGTGAAGGTTCTCTGCAACGCGCTACTCGATGGCGAGTCGCGCCGTCACCCGAGAACCGAGCCGAGAAGCGAGAGGAGCGGCAACGGCGTCTTCGCACATATCGACGGGCGCCCGGTACTACTCTTATGCCACGCCGTACCGGCGGCAATGGGTATATCCGCGGCGCGCGAGATGCTCGGCCAACCTTTCCTACAGGACTACAAGTGTGCGGAATTGCTCAAGGGTGATCGGGTCGGGCCGGTGCATATCATCGCCTGCCATCGAAGCGTGACCGAGTCTCAGGCCCTAAAGCAGCTCGGCTTCCCGGACGCGACAGTCGTCTCCCCTCCGTTCGGCATCTACGTCGCCGACAATATACAGAAGATTCAACTCGCGTTCATCGCCAACTGCCGCGACGAAACTAACACGTACGAGGGGGCTCAGCGTCTCTTTGAATGGTTAGAGCAGTCTGACGAGGATTTAGAGTTAGTCAGACGTGCGACTGCGCGTAGAAAGATCATCGCGGCCATCGCGCGCGAAAACACGCCGCGCGGCGGCGAATAGGCTGCGACTTCAGTGTGAAGCGCCGCCCGGACACAAAAAGGCGGGGCGAGTTCCGCAAAGACTCGCCCCGCCCATAGCGCAATGCGACAGGAGGAATGCGTTTTCGTATCGCGCTAAACAGGTAACATACTATCCGTCCTCCTACTCGTCGTCGTCGTCGCGGCGGCCGCGGCGGCCTCCACGCGGCGCAGGCGTCGCCTTGACCTCCGATGGGTCTACGGTCGGACTCCCAGTCGGCGGGTTCGCCCCAGACGGCACGACCCACAACTCGACCGTCAACTCCTCCTTGTATCCGCCATCGACGGTGACGATGCGGTCTCCGCTGATCCCGCGCGTGTTGACCAGATAGTCCTTCGCACGGTCGCAGCGGCGCTGAGCCTCGCCCGTCCTACCCCTACGTCCGCCGTAGCAGATCAGATAGCCCTGAGCAGTCGGGTCGTTCTGCAACTCGATGGCGTAGTTGTCCAAACGCGCCTTCTCGTCGTTGAACCGAATGTTCCCGTACTCGTCTATCTTCCTCGCCTGCGGGATGGTCTTGAAGCTGACCGTGCAGCTCGAAGAGGTCGAGCACTCGCGGCCGTAGCCGCCGACATCCACCGTGGCGGTGACGGTCGTCCCGCCAGCGACGCCGGTCGTGTCAACCGTGATGGACGAAGTGCCCTGACCGCTGCTGATGGTGCCGGCCGAGACCGTCCAGTTGAACGTCGGCGTGACGTTCGTGTCGCCGCCGGAGACGTTCGCCGTGAAGGTCACGGGCTGACCGATGGTGCCCGTATCCGGGCAGCTAACGCTGACAGTCGGGCACGGCGGAGGCGCGTGCGGGATGCAGTTGCAGCGCTCGACCGTCACGGTCGTCGAAGTGAATGCGATACAGCCGCAGCCGTCGTCCACCTCTACAGTCACCGTGTAGGTGCCCGGAGCAACCCCCGAGAGGTCGAGCGTCGAGTTCGGGCCGTCGCCCGTGATGCGCCCGCCCGTCGTCGAGTAGGTGTAGAGCAGCGTGTCGCCGTCCGGGTCTGTCGCGTTAGCCGACAGTTGGACGGTGCCCGCAGTCGGCGTGCAACTCGGGTCGGGGATGTCCGTGCCCGTGCACTCGGCCGCGAGGACAATGCGGCTCGAAGAGGCCGAGAGAGAGACGGTCGGCGGCTGGTTCGGGAAAACGGTAGGCAGCCGCTCGTTGCGGTGGCCGATGAAGAACTGGAACCCGAACCCGTGCGGATCGTCGGAGAAGTTGAAGCCGAGCGGGAGGCCGTTCGCGGTCGCGGGTCGCGTCGTGCCGGGCACGATGATGACGCCGCGCTGTGGCACGAAGACGCCGCTCAACTGGTTTATCTGGACGGTGGAGTCCGCGCCGGGGTTGAAGTGATCCTCGCTCTGCTGGTTGATGTTCATCCGGTACCAAGCGCCGAAGCCGAACCAGCGCTTCGGGTAGATCTTTATACCGGCGAGCACGTCAACGGGGTTCTGCGGGAACGCGTTCGGCGTGTGGCTGCTGACGTAGTGGACTGAGTTCAACTCGGCGATGGGCTGGAAGTGCTTGTTGATGGGGAAGTCGAAGCCCACACCGGCGAGGAACTCGTTCGGGCGGTCGAGCAGCGTCGCGTCCTGCCCGCCGAAGGCGTCAGACTTCGGGTTGGAGTTCAGGATGTAGCCGCCATTGGCCGAAAGGTTGACCGAGCGGCTCAGGCGTCCCGAGACGAAGCCTACGAGACCGAAGTCGCCTATGCTCGCTCCCGGCCCCGCACCGCGCTGCATCTGGTTGAAGCCCGAGGAGTCGTTGGCCTTGTCCGGGTACCAACGATAGAAAGGTATGATGCCGACGCCGAGCGGGTTGTTCGGCCCCGTGAAGCGAATCTTCGCTCCCGCGACATAGTTCGTGAACGAAGACTCGCCGTAGAGGCGGTTGACGAACGGCGCGTCGGGCAGATACGAGGGCGCGGTCGTGAAAGAGACAGGCACCGTGACGGGCAGCGTCAGCGCGGTCGCCGGCAAGGTAGTCGTGGCGAGCACGACGCCGGGCAGTATGCCGCCGATGGGCGAGCCCATGCCGGGGAAGAAACTCGCGCCGCTGAAACGGCCGCCCGTGCCGGTCGCCGCCCCTATCTGAGCGCTGAAGCCGGGGAAGCCGAAGAGGCCGCCAGGGCTGCCCGCCGTGATGCCGAAGGTGCCAGCGGAGCCGCCGACGAACGGGTACTGCACGAACGGCTGGTTGAAGGCCGGGCGGAATAGCGACTGCCCGGCGATGCTGCCGACGTTCGGCCCGGAGGGCGCGAGGACGATTGCGGCCGGACTGCCGAGTTGCGTCGCGCCGAAGAAGAGCTGCGAGTTCGGCAGGTAGAAGCCCGAGAGGTTCTTCGGGTTATTGACCTTGATGCCGCGATAGCCGTTCGTCTTGAAAAATAGCTCGATGTGGTCGCTGACGCCGATGTTGAAGCTGATCGGGATGTCCGTGATGTCAACGTTGCCGGGGTCTCGGTCGTAGTTCGAGTAGGCGACGCTGAAGGTGAACTCCCCCTTACGCAGCGTGTCGCCGTCGTAGATGGTGAAGAGTCCGGTGGGGCCGCCCTCCGGGCCTCCCGTGCCGACCGAAGGCGACTGGTTGCGCGGGTCGTTGCCCGGCCTGAGCGTCTGCGCCTGCACGGCGGCTGTAAGTGCCAGCGTCAAGAGCGCGGCGGCGAGTACACTCCTCACGAATCTCATTCGGGTCTCTCCTAACTCGGTTTGTTGAAAAGCGTAGACCCCGCGCGTAAGAGCGTTGGCGCGGGCAGACGCGCCGGCGCACGGGCTCGGTCTAAAACTTACTAAGTTGTTGGCAGGGCAAAATCTTTAGTAAGGCTGTAAACTATTACTCGCGCACCCGATTGTCAACGTTTTTTTTCCGCGCCCAATCCACGGACTTCAAAAAGAACGCGGCGCGACCGTGGATAAGTCGCGCCGCGTATTCCTCGTGTATTCCGAGCTGACCCGGTCTCGTGAATCTCTCCGCCTCTCTTTTATTACGGCCGCGGCCCTAGTCCTTGTTGCCGCCGAACATGCCGCCGAGGCCGCCGAGCACATCGCCTGCCTTGTCGGCGAGGCCGCCGACGGCACCGCCCGCGCCACCCACGAGGCCGTCCAACTGGCCCGCGATGGGCTCGGGCAGTCGGTTCTTGAGGAAGCCCAAGACAGTCTCCACGGCACCGCGCGCCTGCTGCTCGCTGATGCCTGTGCGCTCTACGACCTGTTTGATTAGCTCGTCCATGTAGGATTCTCCCGTTTAGGTTCCGGCGAAACGGTTTTGCGGCCGCGCTTCAGATGAAGACGACGGTCTGGAAGTTTGGGATGTCGAAGCGGCGGCGGCAGCGCGCGCATGTGAGCAGGTCGTCCACGCGCACCATGTAGTCGCGCGCTTTGGAGAACTGCGCCTTCTGCTGCTCGTTCATGCCGCGCGGCGGCTGGCTCTTCTTCGTGCGGCGCAGCCAGCGCACGTCATAGTCGGCGCGCTCGCGGCAGTGCGGGCAGGAGTAGTTCGCGCGCTTGGTCTCCGGCCTCTCGTCGAAAAAGTCTCTCTCGTTCATGCCGCCATAATAACAGATGCGCGCCCGAGTTTGTTCAAGTGCGCGCCGCACCTCCCTCCCGGCGCTCGCGGCGGCGGTGGTGTAGGACTATGAGCAGCCCGAGCAGACCGTTGCAGAGCATCAGTGCGTTCGTGACGACGAAGACCCAGTTCGAGACGAGCCAGCTATAGACCGTGAAGCCGAGCGACGCCGCTATCTGGCCGACGAAGAGCCACTTCGACACGCCCTCGCTCGAACCCTCCTGCCACTGCTTGTAGACCTGCTTCGCGATGGTCAGCACGAGAATCCCCGAGCTGACCCATCCGACCACCTCCGAACCCATCCCGCGCCCCCTTGAAGTTTGTTGAAAGACTGACGCACGCGCGCGCTAATCGAGAAGCCTCCGGACGCTCTCACGCAGCGAGTCCGGGTCGAGCGGCTTGGGCTCGAAGGCGTCCGCGCCCTGCCCCAAAGAGACGCTCGCGCTGCCAGTCCCGAAGCCCGTCGTGACGAGTATCGGCGTCGAGGCCAGCTCGGGCGTCGAGCGCACGCGGCGTATGAGGTAGACTCCGTCGGCCGTCGGCATCCAAACGTCCGTGACGATGAGGTCGGGCCGCTCCTCCATCGCCAGCTCGAAGCCGCGCGCGCCGTTGTCCGCGACCATGACGCGGTGCCCCTCGCGCTCAAGCGTCATACGCACAAGCTCGCGCTCGACATCGTCGTCCTCGACAACAAGAATCTTCTTCATGGTAAAGCAGTGACGGGACACAAGTTCAAAGTTCAAAGTTTCAAGTTCAAAGGCAGGCTCTTAACTTTGGACTTGGAACCTGGAACTTGAAACTTATGTCCCGTCACTTCCTTCCCCCTCTTCGCAGAGCGCGCGCAGGTATCGGAAGCTGTAGATGCCCGAGTCGTGGCCGTCGCTCCAACGGAAGTTGAGCGCGTAGCGGCCGACGATGTCAACGTCCTTTATGGTGAGCGCGTCGGGGACGGACTCGGGCTTCAGCACGCGCTCGCCCGTGAACTCGTTGACGCACTGCGCGCATGGGCAGACACGTCGAAGGCGCGGGGCCTCGTAGAGGCAGACGCGCCCGTCTGCCCACGTCACACGCAGCGCCGAGTCGGACTCCTGCATTATCTCGCGCGGCTCCACTGAAGGGCCGCGCCTCACGGCATCGCTCATAAGGTTAAAGGGAGTCAGGAGTCAGAAGCCGGAACGTTAAGGGCGGAGGCCGCTTCTATTCCGACTCCTGACTTCTCATGCGTTCTCGCGCATGGCCTGTTCGACGGTGTCCGCAGAGATATCGAAGTGTGACGCGGCCCAGACTGCGCGGCCGTTGCGCAGGACGAGCGCCTGCGGCGTCTCGTGGCGCACGCCCGTGCGCGTCTCGACATCGCGCGAGAGGTCTCGGCCGTCCTGCACGACGAGTATCGAGACAGGAACTTTGACTTCAAGCATCTGCCGATAGGCGCGCGCGCTTATCGGGCACGAGTTGCTGTGCTTGAAGAGAAGCACCGGCTCCGCGTTCGACCGCTCGAAGAGCTGTTCGAGCGACGCCGCGTCCGAAACGGGGCTGAACTTATTCTCCATCAGACTCCACCCTCTGCGCGTTACAGTTTCTTCAGGGGATTACTTTTGACCCGATATTAGCGTAGATAAGCCAAAAGTAAAAAGGCAAAAGGCAGAAGGGAGAGCAGGAGGAAGCGCGGCTCTCATCAACTGTTGACGACGAAGGCCGCGCTCTCTTATCTCCTAACTTTTCCCTTTTTACTTTTGACTTACCGCCAGTGGCCGACGAGCACGAAGGGTGCCCAGTAGAAGGGAGTGCTGTAGCGTTTGGCGGCGATCATGCGCAGGCGCGCTTCGTGCATCGCGGAGGAGGGCGTGACGGACGCGTCCCGGCCGAGGAGGTTCTTATAGAAGTCCGTCATCAGCTCGGACGTTTACTTGTCCGCAACAGACCAGAGCGTGACGCCTACGGTCGGCGCGCCCGCGTACATGAAGGCGCGCGTGAGCCCCATCACGCCCTCGCCGCGCTTCTCTCGCCCGAGTCCGGTCTCGCACGCCGAGAGCATCACGAGCGGCGAAGAGAGGTGCAGGTTGAAGACCTCGTCCGTGCGTAGGAATCCGTCCGCGCCCGCGCGGTTGCCGACGAGCGAGAGGACGACGCCCGTGAACTGCGGCCGTTCCGCGTTCAGTAGCCCGTGCGTCGCGAAGTGGAGCACGCGGTAGTGTCTAAGGTCTCTGTCCTCGACGGTGAGTTCCGCGCCCACCTTCGCCGCCGCGACCGCCTCCGCGCCCTTCGGAATTTTGCCCGTCGGCGTCGAAGGTATCTTCGACCCTGACGCGGAGTGAGCCGCGTATAGGTCGAACGCGGCGCGGTAGTTTTCGAGCGCGGAGTCGTAGCGACCCTGCCGCTCGTATAGCTCGCCTAAGAGGTCGCGCGTCGAAGCCTCGCCCGATCTGTCGCCCGCCGTCTGGAAGGCTTGGAGCGCGCGCTCCAAGTGAATCAGAGGCTCCGCCGCCCTGCCTGTGTGTAGAAGCGCGCGCCCTTCTTCTCGCTCAGACGCGGCCGAGCCCGACGCCTGAACGGAGTACGCGCGCGGTGCGTTTGGCGCAGCTTCGTGAGGAACAGAAGCGACCGCGGATGGCGGCCCGGCGGCGCAGACGGCCGTTATTAGCCCCGCGAGGCAATGTTTGGCGCAACGCATATTCGACGCCTCTTTCGTGAAAACTTCAGACGTGCGGCGAGGCTTCTACTCTACTTGTGCGCCAACTCTATTTTCGTAACAAGCATACGCGCGGCGGGCGAGTCGCTGACGCGCACTATCGAAGGCGCGGGCTCCTCCTTCTTGAGCTTGATGCCGCGCTGAAGCATCGAGGGCATGACGGGCTGCGTGTCGGCCTGCGCTATCTGCGTGCTTCGCGCCTCGACGATACGCCGGTCTAACGCCGCCGCGGAGATGCGCGCCCATTGCGCGGCAGTCGGACGCCACTGGCAGTCGTCGCGGCTCTTCGCGCAGAACTTTTCGAGCGCGTCGCCCGAGGGCACGCCGGCCAGAGGCTCGCGCGAGACGACGACGTAGAGGTGCTCGGTCGCGGGCGGGTCTACGAACTCGAAGGCGAGGTCTAGGTCGGACGGGTAGGTCTCGCGCACGTGCGCGCGCACTTCGTTCGACCCGCCGTTGAGCTGCACGCTCGGGTAGAGCATGACGGGGTTCTTGCCGTTCTCCGCGTCGAAGACGTAGAGGTAGCCGTCCATGTTCGTCTCAAGGACTATCGCGATGCGGTCGCCCGTCCTGTAACTGCGCGACGCCTGCGCGGGCAGGAGCGCGCCCGACGCGTCCTTCATGTATATCGTGTAGCCGAGCGCGAGCGAGCGCGAAGCGTTGCTGCTCGCCTTTACGAACTGCGCGCCGTCGGCCGCGCCGGATGACGGCTCCGTTGCGTCTGTGGGCGTCGTGGACGGCGCGGGCTGCCGGGCAGCGTCAACCGCGCCCGCTGTTGCGCCGCCCTGCTTCGCGCCGCCCGGCGTGCTCTTCTTCGTCGAGGCGACGCCCGAACCCGGCCTGCGCCGCGTGCTCTGCTTCGGCTTCGCGGGCGCGGGCGCGTCGAAGATGATGCCACGCGTCGTGACGAAGTCGTCGATTACCTTCTCGTCCTTCTGCTGCGGCTCGTCCTTCTGTCCCTGCTGCTGAGTCTGCGCGTGCGCGGCGGCGAGCGTCAGGAGCGCGAGCGCCGCGAGTAGAATGGCTGACTTGAAACGCATGGGTGTGCCTCCTCGGAATCGTTCCGTGCTATACGAGGGCGGGCGCGAAACGGATTACTTGTGGTCAATCCTAACGTCAAAGATGAGCGTATGACCCTTGGCGGTTGCCGGAACGTTGACGACGACGCGCCTCTCCGCGCCGGAGCCTTCGACGCCGACTGTGGGCGCGTCCGACTTGAACTGAGCGCGGAACTCTTCCAGCGCGGAAATCTCCTGAGAGCTTAGTGTCTTCGACTTGCCCGCGAAGAAGGCGGGCGACTCAAGCGGCTTCGGCGAGAAGATGATGGTTAGCACGTCGGTGCCGGGCCGCGGGTCGAGTTTCCAGGGCTCCCCGTCGGGGGGCAGAGCGAAGTCCGAGTCGGCAACGACGAGGTTCGTCTTTAGAGACCTCACGCCCTGCCCCGTCATGACAATCGCCTGCGCGTTGCCGCCCGAGGCGGAGCCTATGATGTAGAGGAAGCCTCGCTCCTTCGGCATGAAGTGGAGGCGAAAGGACTGGCCCGACGTGAGCATCGGCGCGGGCTCCGCGACGCGCTGGCCCGCGTCCTTCACGGCTCCCGCCTTCTCGAACGTCTCGAACCAGTAGCTCGCGGCCTCGACCTTCGGCGCGTCGGGCGGCGCGTTCGGGGCGTTGACGTTCGACGCGCTCGTCGCAGACGGCTTCGGCACTTCGGGGCCGACTGCGTTGACGCTCGACTTCGAGCCCCTCAACGCGAACCAGCCGACGAACGCGAGCAGCAGAAGCGCGAGCGAGCCTCCAATGACGAGCGGCATCAACGAGCGGCGCGGCTCCTTCACGGTCGCGGGGACAGTTTGAGCCGTGGCTCCGGCGCCGTGCGAAGACGCGCGGGCCGCGCCAGCCGAAGCATTGTGCGCGGACGTGTGCGACGCGACGGCCGACGCGTCGGCCTGCGTGCCCGCGACGCGGTCTACGATAGTCTCGCGCGAGGCGTCCTGGCGCGCGGCCGGGTTGCCGCTCGTCACTCCGCGCTGATGCGCCGAAGTCTCTCGCCCGCGGTCTGTCGAAGGGATGTTCGAGTCGAAGTCGGAGGTGAGTATCGTGTCGGCGTTGGGCTGTGCGGACGTGCCCGCGTTCGTCTCGCGCGAGACGTGGCCCGTGGCGGAGTGGCCCGAGCCGGAGCCGCGCCCGTCCGCGTCTACGCCAGCGCCGTCGAAGCGTACGCCGTGGCCGCGGCTGCGCTCCGTTAGCCCGAGCGAAGAGCGTAGGCCGTCAATCAACTCGCCAGCCGTCTGCGGCCGGTCGGCGCGATCCTTAGCCATCGCGCGCGCGACCCAACCGCCGAACTCTTCGGGCACGTCCGGCGCGATACTGCCGAGCGAAGGCATCGGCACGGAGACGTGCTTCTGCCGAAGCTCCGCGAGCGTGCGGCCGCCCAAGGGCTTCTGCCCCGCGACCAGCTCGAAGAAGATCATGCCGAGCGAGTAGATGTCCGTGCGGCCGTCAACTTCGGGGTTTCCGTCGCGCGGCATCTCGCCCCACTGCTCGGGCGACATATAGTAAGGCGTGCCGAGCAGTTGTCCCGCGACCGTCAGAGAGGTCGCGCTGCCCGCGTGCACGTCCGCGCCGACCATCTTCGCGATGCCGAGGTCTAAGACCTTGACGACCGTGTTGCCCCGGTCGTCGCGGCCGAGCATGATGTTCTCCGGCTTGAGGTCGCGGTGTACGACGCCGCGCTCGTGCGCCGAGTCGAGCACGTCCGCGACGGGCTCTAAGACGGCGAGCGCGTCCCGCGGCGTGAAGCGCACGCGCTGCTTCAGCTCGCGGTCGAGCGTGTGCCCCTCGACGTACTCCATGACCATGTATATGAGGCCGTCGCTCCCCGAAGAGAGGTCGTAGACGGTCACGGAGTTCGGGTGTCGGAAGGCGCGCGCGGCCTTGCCCTCGCGCTGAAAGCGCTTGAGCCACTCGGAGTTCCCGCGCATCTCGGGCCTCAGAGTCTTGATGACGACCTGATCGCCGAGCAGTATGTGGCGCGCGCGGTAGACGGCGCCCATGCCGCCCTGCGCGATGAAGCCCTCGACCTGATACTTGCCGTCAATGACGCGCCCGACGATGTCTTGCGGCGATTCCTGCAAGACCTCTCCATCGTGCGGGCAGAAGGTCTCGGTGTCGGCGAAAGTTTTGTTACATGTGGAGCAGAGCTTCATCGGGGGTCTTTGTTCGGCGCGGCCGTCGGCCCTTTGAAAGGTATCTGTAAGAGTGCGGCAAGCACTTTTGCCGTCTCGGAGGCGTCGAGTCTAGCACATTTCAGTGAGCAGTGAGCAGTAGGCATGGGAGCGATGAACGATGAGCGATGAACTTGAAGGCTTGCCTTCGCAAGTTCAAAGTTACAAGTTTCAAGCTCAAAGTTTCAAGGCGCTTGACCTTAACTTTGAACTTGCAACTTTGAGCTTTGAACTTGTAACTCATCCACTCAGCATTCAGCGTTCATCGTCTCCCATGCAACTCTTTGCCACGATGTTTAATCTAAACAAACGCACGCGCAGAGCCTTTTGGCCGGCGGCGCTTTCGTCTCTTTGCGGGTCTACCGTTGGGTTAGCGAAAGCGAGTTCCCCCGCCGACGGCGCGTTAAGGGCTGTCGGACATGAGACTGAGCACATTCCTCGGGCGGCGCTCCCCTGCCTTCAACTTCATCGCGAGCCTCCTTCTCGTCGCGCTGCTCGGACTCCTCGACTATCTCAACGGGCCGGACTTCTCCCTGCTCATCTTCTACGTCGTGCCCGTCTTCGTCACCGCGTGGTACGCGGGCAGGCGCGCGGGGCTCTACGTGTGCGCCGCGAGCGGGCTGACTTGGCTCGTCGTCGCCTACGCGACTTCGGGCCACTTCTCAAGCCCCTTCGTCGCATACTGGAACGCCGCCGTGCGCCTCGGCTTCATGTTCATACTCGCGCACATCGTCACGGCCTTCCGTATCTCGCTCGCGCAAGAGCGAGAGTTGGCGCGCACCGACTACCTCACGGGCGCGTTCAACGGGCGCTCCTTCGGCGAGACCACCGCCGCCGAGATTGCGCGCGCGCGCCGACACGTGCACCCCTTCAGCGTCGCATACATAGACGTTGACGACTTCAAGCAGGTCAACGACCGACAGGGCCACAGCGCGGGAGACCGACTCTTAAAGACGGTCGCCGACTCGCTCCGACGCAACGTGCGAGACATTGACACCGTGGCACGCATAGGCGGCGACGAGTTCGCCGTGCTCATGCCCGAGACCGACGCGCGCGCCGCGCAGGTTGCCATGCGCCGCACGCGCCGACGCCTACTCGAAGAGACGGGCGGCGCGGGCTGGCCCGTCACCATCAGCGTCGGCGTCGTCACCTTCGCACTCCCGCCCGACTCCGTTGACGACGTGCTGCGCGCCGCCGACGACGCGATGTACTCCGCCAAGCGCGGCGGCAAAAACTCCCTCCACCACACGACCGCCACGACGACCACACGCCCCGCCGACGCTGCCTGACACGACAAGGGCTGCGGCCCGAAGGCGAATCGCAGCCCTTGCCTTTCGCGGCCGAATTCGCCGCGGCGTTAGTTAAGAGTGGCTCACTGCTTGTCGTCGGGGTTTATCTTATCAATCTCCTTCTCAATCAGCGGGAGCAGGCGCAGGCGCAGGCGTGCGACGAGGGCGTCGGCCTGCTTCACGTCGTCTTCGAGGCGTATGCGGCTCTGTGAGGTCAGGCTCAGGAGACTGAGGACGCCCGAGCGCTCGTTGTCGAGGACTCTGCGGCGCGTGTCGCGAAGGTCTGTGGTGCTGATCGTCGTGCCGACGAGGGCCAGCGTGCGGTCTATGCTCTCGGGGCGTGAGGATTCGTCTATCTGCACGATGCGGTTCTTGTAGAAGGTCTCCTTCTCCGTCATTTCGAGCAACTGCCTGCGCAAAAGTTCGGCGCGCTGCTCGGCGAGTGTGAGCAGGTTGAGGCTGTTGGTGAGGCGACTCTGTTTCGGGTTCGACGCGTCCGGCTGCTTCGGGTCGGGCGCGAGTAGTTTGTCGCTTATCTCGCGGAGCCTCGTGTTCAGACTTTGAAGAGACTTCCGAAGGAGCGCCACCTCGCTGACGAGCGTGTCGGCGTCGGCGGCTTGCGCGTCCGTCGGCTGCTCCTGAGCGCGCGGCGCGGGGGTCGTCTGCCGTCGTTCGTTGGTCTGCGCGTGCGAGTCGAAGCAGAAGAGCGTCGCCACACAGATCGCGGCCGCGAAGAGTCTTGCAAGCGTTGTCATCGTTTGTAAGTCCTTTCGTCTGAGAGTCGCGCGGCGATTGCCGTCACGCCCTTACCCCGGCGGGAGTTCGTTTATTATCATCAAAGCTAATAAGTTCAAAGTTCCAGGTTGCAGGTTCAAAGTTAAGGGCACGCGCCTTCTAACTTTGAACTTGCAACCTGGAACTTTGAACTTTGAGCTTTGAGCTTGCGTCAGCCGAGGTAGACACGCTGCGTGTAGTCGCGCACCATGCGGTCGCTGTTGAAGGCGGGCGCGAGCGTGCGTATGGCGTGGCGCGTCATCTCCACCCAGCGGCGCGGCAGCCCCGTCTCGTCGCGCTCGTAGAAGGCGGGCACGACTTCGGTCTCCAAGACACGGTAGAGCGAGTCCGCGTCGTGCTCGTCCGCCTCGTCGGTCGTCTCGCTCGCCGTCTCGTCGCCGACGGCCCAGCCGTTGCGCCCGTCGTAGCCTTCGAGCCACCAGCCGTCGAGCACTGATAGATTGAGCCCGCCGTTCAACGCCACCTTCTCGCCGCTCGTGCCCGAAGCTTCGAGCGGACGGCGCGGGACGTTCATCCAAACGTCAACCGACTGCACGAGCTGCCGCGCGATCTCCTGATCGTAATCCTGTAGGAAGACCGCGCGCTGCATTATCGCGGTGTTGTGCTTCCAGTGCGACACCTGTTGAAGGATGAGCTTCGCGCCCTGATCCTGCGGGTGCGCCTTGCCCGCGAAGACGAGCTGCACGGGGCGCGACTCGTCGAGAAGTATTCGTTGGAGGCGTTCGGGGTCTGCGAGTATGAGCCCCCAGCGCTTGTACGCGGCGACGCGGCGCGCGAAGCCGACGGTGAGCGCGCCGGGGTCGAACATCTCAAGCGCGGCGTCCGCGTATGCGCGCGGCTCGTGCTGCTGAAGCCGCAGGTTGAAGACGCTCTCGCGCACGAACGATATCAAGCGCCTGCGCTGAAGTCCGCGCACTTTCCAAAGCTCCTCGTCCGGTATCGAGTCCACCCCGCGCGCCCACGCGTCCGAGTCGTGCAGAACCTGCGTCCAGTCCTGCCCGACGTAACGCTCGAAGAGAGAGCGAAGCAGCGGCGAGACCCAAGTGGGCGCGTGGACTCCGTTCGTCACGGAGGTTATCGGCACGTCTTCGATGCGGCGCTCGGGCCACATCTTGTTCCAAAGCTCGCGCGAGACCTCGCCGTGCTTTCGGCTCACGCCGTTTGAAGAGCGGCACATGCGCAGCGCGAGCGGCGTCAGCCCGAACAGCTCCGACTCGTCTCCGGCGTTCACGCGGCCGAGGTTCAGAAACTCTTCGCGCGAGAGGCCGAGCTGCTGCCAGTAGCCCGAGCCGAAGCACGACTCGATGAGCACTGCTCCGAACTCGTCGTGACCGGCGGCGACAGGCGTGTGCGTCGTGAACGCGCAGCGCGAGCGCACGTTCGCGGCCGCCTCTTTGAACGAGACGCCGCGCTCCGTCTGCTCGCGCGAAAGCTCCAGAGTGAGAAACGCCGAGTGGCCTTCGTTGAGGTGGAAGACGTGCGGCTCGATTCCGAGTCGGCGCAGGAGTCGCACGCCGCCTATCCCGAGCACCATCTCCTGCACGCAGCGCGTCTCGCGGTCGCCGCCGTAGAGGTGGCCCGTGATGAGCCGGTCTATCTCGCCGTTGCCGTCAACGTTCGTGTCGAGCAGGTAGAGCGGCACGCGCCCCACGTCAACGCGCCACGCCTGCACGAACACAGTCCGCCCGCGCAACGCAATCTCGATCTTCACTGGGCTGCCGTCGCGCGCGCACACGAGTTGAAGCGGGAGGTCGCCGACGACGATCTGGCTGTAGGTCTCCTCCTGCCAGCCGTCGCGGCGTAGGCGCTGGCGGAAGTAGCCGTGGTGATATAGAAGCCCGACGGCGACGAGAGGCAGGCCGAGGTCGGACGCGGATTTGAGATGGTCGCCCGCGAGTATGCCTAAGCCCCCCGAGTAGAGTGGAAGCGAATGATGGACGCCGAACTCCGCGCAGAAGTATGCGACGGGGTTCTCGTGCGTGATTGCGTGCGCGTGCTCGACGGCCCAAGCATCGCCGCCCGCGGCCTTGTACGCGTCGAACGCTTCCGTCAAGCGGCTCACGCGCTCGACGTAGACCGGGTCGGTCGCCATACGCATGAGGTTGTACTGCGGGACTTCCTTCAGGAGCCTGCGCGGGTTGTGCTCGCACTCGTCCCAGACCTGCTGGTCGAGGTCGCGGAAGACGGCGTGGCCGTCCGGGCTCCAACTCCACCAGTAGTTCCACGAGATGCGCTCAAGCGCCGCTATCGTCTCGGGGAGACCGCTCCCCTCTTCATGCGCCGACATCGGCTCGGCCTCTTTTAACATTTGAACCATTCCAGCTATTACCCGTCCTCACGTTCATACTTCCGCCGACGAAGACCGCGCGCTCTACGCGCCGCATTCGTCCGGCGGAGTTGACCAGCGCGTGCGTCGCCTCGGTCACGCGTCGAATTTATGATTGCTTAGAAAGACTCTGAGGTCGCCTTCGGAGAAGAAGACGAGTTGGACTTCTCTGATTGAATCGCCGCCGCCGAGGAACTCCGCGACCGCCACGGAAGCGACCGCGGCCGCCGCCTCTCGCGGGTAGCCGTAAGCGCCCGTCGAGATTGATGGGAACGCGATTGTCGACAACGCCTGCTCCGCCGCGAGCGAGAGAGAGTTTCTGTAGCAGGCCGCGAGAAGCTCGGCCGCGCGCGCGCCACCATCGCGCCCCCAGATTGGGCCGACCGTGTGAATGACGTGTCGCGCGGGAAGAAGCCCGGCGGTCGTGATGACCGCTTCGCCCGTCGGCAGACCTTCGGGGAGACGCGCGCGCCGAATCTCGCGGCACTCTTCGAGTATCGAAGGGCCGCCCGCGCGGTGTATCGCCCCGTCAACGCCCGCGCCGCCCAACAGAGACGAGTTGGCCGCGTTGACGATTGCGTCAACACGCCTCTGCGTGATGTCTCCGATTGTGGCGCGAACCCGCCCTTCGAGGAAGATGGCGTTTGTTTGTTGCTGCAACGAAGTTACCGCCCGACCGCAAGAAGATACACGCGCGCGCGTGCGGTAGGCAAACGTGCGCGCCCCACTTTACGGAGTCTCCCGGCCGAGAATTCTACGACCGCTCGGGCTCGCCCGCCGATTCGCCTTCGTCAACGGCCGACTCGTCGCCCTCATCTTCGGAAGGCTCGAACTCATCCGCGAAGGCTCCGCGCGGCTCGACGCTTATCTCGTCGAACATATCCTGACGCTTGAGCGCCTCCGCGACGCCGCGCGCCTTGTGCTCCGTCAAGGGGTGCTCCGGGTCTGTGCTCGCTATCTCGAACACGCGCTCGTCGAGCATCTCGACGCCGAGCTGGCCCAGAGTGACGCCGGGCACTATCAGCATCTCGTGCAGGTTGTGTATGCGAAAGCGGCCGGTCTGCTCGACCCAGTCCTCTATGAAGGGGTCGCGCAGTGCGTGCTCCGCCTCTGAGACGGACAGGTACGCGCCTTCGACTATCAGGCAGTATTCGACTTGGCTTTTGGGCTTCATGGCGTGAGCTTCGAGGGCGCGTCCCCTAAAAAGTAGTTTCGGGAGGACGCGCGCCCAACGCGCACTTTAACATTGGCGCGGCCGACGGTGCGACAGAATTTTTCTTCCGTGAAAAGAGAGCGGCGGCCGGACTCGCCTAGTCCGGCCGCCGCTCTGTTGGGAAGTTGAGACTTCGGAAGTCCGAAGGTCAGTAGGCCCTTCGGCCCTGCTCGTTGAGCGTGCGCGTCAGTCGCTCGAAGTACGCATTGAAGGTGACGAAGTCCGTGCCCTGAAAGAAGGCGCGTCCGCCGGTCTCGTCGGAGATTCGGTTGAGCGCGCTCTGGCCGAAGCTGACGGCCGTGCGGTTGCGGCTCGTCAGGCCGACCGACGGCGCGTAGAACGAGTAGACCGCCACGTTGTGCGCCTTCGCCTCTCGCACCGCGCGGTTGAGGTCAATCGAGTCAACCGACGACGAGAAGTCGAAGCCGCGCGAGGTGTCGAGCCCGTCGGAGACGAGCAGCACGGCGTCCTGATTGCCGCCCTCCGAAGGGAACATCTTTATCGCGTCGCGCACCTGTATATAAGGGTTGAAGGGCGAGACGGCGGTCGAGCCCGCGGGGATGCGCAGCGCACGCGCGGCCGTGTCGAGGTCGTTCGTGAAGGACTGGCGCACCTGCAAAGAGCCGGAGCGTATGTAGCCGACCATCACACGCGAGCCCGCGGGCAGCGTGCGTATGAACTCGGCCGTTTCGCGAAGCTCGTTGCCGACGCGAGAGACGAGGTCGTCCTGTATAAGTATCGCGAGGTCTATGGGCGTGCTGACGCGCGCGGTCGCCTCGGTGCGCGAAGCCCTCTTCGCCTGCGCCGCGGCCGTCGGTACGGACGAGCCGAAGGCGGCGACGGCGAGAACGAGCGCCGCGAGTGTCGAATAAAATCTCTTCATTATCATTCCTCCGATGTAACCCGTCTGTCGCGCGGGATGCGGCAAAGAACTGCTCCGCGAAGCGTGCTCCGGCGCGTTTCGGAGCCATCTTCCGACTCCGCCCGTGCGGCCTCGCTCACGCAGTTTTTTCGCGTTCTTTTGATGCCCGAGCCGGTCTAACGGTTGGCCTCCACCGCACGCCGCGCAAGCGTCGCGCGAGCGCCTGCGCCGCAGCGGTTGACTTGCACGGGCGACGGCGTGAAGCTTGGGGCAACGCGAGAGTTCGGCGGCGGCTCAAAGCTGAAAACCTGGGGTCGGAAGTGATGGAAAGGCGCGCCGCACGCAGACGCGGCGCGGAGGTTGAAGATGACTAAAAAGCTTTTTGTCGTGGCGTTCGTGGCCGCGTTAGCCGCGGCTTCCGCAGGGGCGTTCACGGTCATGCGTTCGCAGAGAAGCCGGAAGTCGGACGCGCAAGATTCGGGCGCGACGCGCGCGCGCGTGCCCGTCGTCGTAGAGCTGTTCACGTCCGAAGGATGTTCGAGCTGCCCGCCGGCCGACGCACTGCTCGCGGAGATGTACGAGACGCAGCCCGTCGAGGGCGCGGAGGTCATCGCGCTCGCGCAGCACGTGGACTACTGGAATCAGCTCGGATGGTCAGACCCATTCTCTTCGCACGAGTTGAGCGAGCGGCAGGCCGTGTACGCGCACGTCTTCGGAAGTGACGGCGTCTATACGCCGCAGATGGTCGTTGACGGGCACGCGGAGTTCCCCGGCAGCAACTCCAGCCGCGCCTTCGACGCGATAGCTCAGGCCGCGCGCGAGCCGAAGGCCGAAGTGCTCCTCACGCGCGCCGACGCGCGGACTGACGCGGACGCGCCCGTGCGTCTGAAGCTCAGCGTCGAGAAGCCGCCTAAGCTCGCGGACGGCGACGGCGCGGACGTGCTGCTCGCGATAACGGAGGGCGGGCTCTCTTCGGACGTTTCGCGCGGCGAGAACTCGGGGCGCAAGCTCACACACGTCGGCGTCGTGCGAAGGCTCACGAAGTTGGGCGCGCTCGGCGCGGGCGCGTTCTCGGCGGAGACGGACGTAGCTGTCGATGAGGGCTGGCGGCGCGAGAACCTACGGGCGGTCGTCATCCTACAGGAGCGCGCGAGCATGCGCGTCGTCGGCGCGTCGTCGATTAAGTTGTTCAACTGAATCCGACGCGGGCGCGTGCGCGTAACTAAGCAGGGGGCGCGGGCGGGAAGCTAAAACGCAATGCTTATAAAGAGGCCGGACGACATCAAGAGCAGCGAGATAACGAACAAGAGCGTCTACTTGAGCCGACGCAACTTCGTGCGCGGCGCTGCGCTCGCGCTCTCGACCGCCGCGACGGGCCTTCTATACAGACGCCTACTCGCGCCCGACGTGCAGGTCGAGAATCCGTCGGGCAAGCCCGTACCCGGCACGGCGCAGGCGGGGCCGAAGCAGTGGGGACTTCCCGGCGAGGACGCGACCCCTTATCAGGACATAACGCACTACAACAACTTCTACGAGTTCGGCACGGACAAGTATAGCCCCGCGCGCCGCGCGCAAGGGTTGGTGACGCGGCCGTGGACTGTCTCGGTCGAAGGGCTCGTGAACAGGCCGAAGGTCTTCGACCTGGACGAGTTGACGCGCCTCTTCCCGCCCGAGGACAGAATCTACCGCCACCGCTGCGTCGAGCGCTGGTCGATGGTCATCCCCTGGCTCGGCTTCCCGCTCGGCGAGTTGATAAAGCTCGCGGAGCCGCAGGGCAACGCGAAGTATGTGGCCTTCGAGACGGCCAACGACCCGAAGAAGAAGAAGATTCCGGCGCTCAGCGAGTACGAGAGCGGTTTGGATTGGCCCTACGTCGAAGGGCTTCGGCTCGACGAGGCTCTGCATCCGCTCGCGACGCTCGCGACGGGAATCTACGGCGAGCCGCTTCTGCCGCAGAACGGCGCGCCCGTGCGTCTGGTCGTGCCGTGGAAGTACGGCTTCAAGAGCATCAAGTCCGTCGTGAAGATAACACTGACGGAGCGCATGCCGCCGACCGCGTGGAATCTCGCGAACTCCGAAGAGTATGGCTTCTTCTCGAACGTCAACCCCACGCGCCCGCACCCGCGTTGGAGCCAGGCGGACGAGCAGCGCATAGGCGAGTGGGGCCGTCGAAAAACGCTCCCCTTCAACGGCTACGCCGAACAGGTCGCGAGCCTCTACGACGGGATGGATTTGAATTACTACTTCTGAAGCTATCAGCTATCAGCTATCAGCTTTCAGCTTTAAATCCTTTGCGTCTTCTCCGCGCCCTCTGCGTTTAGACCTTCTTTGCTTAACCGCAAAGAACGAGAAGTAGTCGCGAAGGGCGCGAAGAGAGTTTGGCTGAACGCTGAGTGCTGAGTGCTCCCTATGAAAGAGATCAAGTTCTATAAGCTCGCGCTCTTCGTCAACGCGCTCGTGCCGCTGGCGCTGCTCTGTTGGGACTGGCGGCGCGGGCAGTTGGGCGCGAACCCGCTCGACTTCGTGACGCGCACGACGGGGACGCTCACGCTCGTCTTCCTCGTGCTCACGCTCTCGGTCACGCCCCTGCGCAAGTGGACGGGCGCGCAGTGGCTCGTGCGTCTGCGGCGTATGGTCGGGCTCTACGCGTTCTTCTACGGCTCACTCCACTTCCTCTGTTACATCTGGTTCGACAAGCGGTTCGACTTTCCGGGCATCGCGCAGGATGTTGTGCGCCGCTGGTTCATAATCGTCGGCTTCCTCGCCTTCACCTCGATGGTGCCGCTCGCCGTCACCTCGACCGACAAGATGATTAAGCGGCTCGGCGGCAAGCGTTGGCAGAAGCTACACCGCCTAACCTACCTCTCGGCCGCCGCCGGAGTCTTCCACTACTACCTTCTAGTCAAGTCCGACGTGCGCAAACCCATCGCCTTCGCCATCGTCATCGCACTCCTCCTCGGCTATCGCCTCTACGTCTCTTCCACGAAGGGGCCGAAGGCGAGGCCGCTCTCACTCACGCAGCCGCCGCAGAGAAGAGCGTAGGCGACATCAACGGACGAGAGAAGGGGCGGGCGCGACTTTAAGAGAAAGTCGCGCCCGCCCCTTCGTGTGTTACCGGATTAACTCAGCGGCAGTTCGTCACTGAATTAGTGGTTGTCGTGATGGTCGTCTCTGCGGTCGCGCCGGTTCTCGCGCCTATCCTGCCTCAACTCACGACGATCCGACCTTAGCTCGCGCCGGTCAGCCCTGATTTCGCGGCGATTCTCGCGGCGGCGCATGCGCCAGTCGTTGCTCTGCTGACCGACGCGGCGACCGCGCGTCCACCCGTAGTGGCGTCCGCGGTTGTGGCTGCGCGCCCAGCGGCTGTTCCCCTGCGCGGACGCGTCAAGGCTCGCGCCTACGACGAGCACGAATAAAAGGGCGAGCGTACTCATTGCCCTCGACAGTGTACGAATTTCAAATCTCATTCCCAATCTCCTCCAAGCCGAACTTGTTCAAAACGGGAGAGCTTTGCCAATTTTAGCTTTGAGGCTATACGGCCTCTCACTTCTTGTTTGGCAAACGCAGTGCCGCGCACTTCCGGGAAGTCAAAATCAGAACTGCGAGCGGAAGCCTCGCGGGTCGCGAGTTTCAACAGGCTTACTTTCATCGAAGCTTGCGACCCGCTCGCTACCTCTCGCGGTTCTGTTTGCCTTCCTTTCAGGCTCGCTTGCCAACCCGCCCGCCGGTCGCTTAAATTAACCTCTCGACTTTGAAGTTCTATCCCGCACAGCAATTGTCAAATCCTGGGCGTCGCGGGGCCGAATCTCCGCCATCCGTCCTACGCGCGCGCCGACCCGTCGAAAGGATGTCTCGAACCTGACGCCATGAAATCCTATCCAACCAACCAGATTCGCAACCTTGCGGTCATAGGCCACGGGCACGCGGGCAAGACGCAGCTCGTCAGCTCCCTCCTCCACCTCTCGGGCACGACGCCCCGCTGGGGCAAGGTGGACGAGGGCACGACCGTCACGGATCACGACGAGGACGCGATTGCGCGCAAGATTACGCTCAACAACCAGCTCGCGCACTGCGAGTGGCGCGAGCACAAGGTGAACCTCATAGACACGCCCGGCTTCTCGGCCTTCGTCCCGCACGCGCGCCCCGCGCTTCGCGTCGCCGACTGCGCCCTCGTCGTCGTCGATGCCACACACGGTGTGGACGTGGGCACGGAGAAGACTTGGGCCTACGCGAACGAGTTCATCACGCCGCGCATGATGGTCATCACGAAGGTGGATAAGGAGCGCGCCGACTACGGCGCGGCGCTCGACTCGGCGCGCTCGACCTTCAGCCGCGCGATAGTCCCCTTCACGCTCCCGATAGGCAAAGAGACGGACTTCAAGGGCGTCGTGGACATCGTCCACATGAAGGCTTACGAGTTCGACGCGTCGGGCAAGGCGAAGGAGATTCCAATTCCTGAGTCGGGCCGCGAAGTTGTCGAGAAGGAGCGCGAGCGTTTGATCGAAGTCATCGCCGAGTCCGACGACGCGCTCATGGAGAAGTATTTCGAGGCGGGCACTCTTCCTGAAGAGGACATCGTCCCGAACATCAGCAAGGCCATCGCCGCCTCGCGCCTCTGCCCCGTCTTCGTCGTCTCTTCTCTGAACCTTGCGGGACTGCAACAGCTACTCGACGGCATCGTCGACTATGCGCCCGCCCCCGACACGCACACGCAGGAGCACGGCAAGGCGAGCCTCGACGAG
>JBJMGR010000068.1:0-18737 GCA_045807805.1 Pyrinomonadaceae bacterium
CATCACCTCAAGCTCGAACTCCTTCCAGCCGAGGATGGACTCTTCGATGAGCACCTGACTGACGGGAGAGGCGGCGAGGCCCGCGCGCACAATCTCCTGAAACTCTTCCGGATGATATGCGGTGCCGCCGCCCGTGCCGCCGAGGGTGAAAGAGGGGCGAATGATTGCGGGGTAGCCCGTCTGCTCGACGATCTGCTCGGCCTCGGCCCAAGAGTGGGCGAAGCCTCCGAGCGGCATCGGGAGTCCTTCCTCCTCCATGGCGCGCTTGAACAACTCACGGTCTTCGGCGACGCGTATGGCCTCGCGCTTGGCGCCTATCATCTCGACGGAGAACGCGGAGAGGACGCCGGCGTCGTCGAGGGCGAGGGCGAGGTTGAGAGCGGTCTGCCCGCCGACGGTGGGGAGCAGGGCGTCGGGGCGTTCGCGGCGGATGATCTCGGAGACGGACTCGACCGTGAGCGGTTCGATGTAGGTGCGGTCGGCGGTCTCGGGGTCGGTCATAATCGTGGCGGGGTTGGAGTTGACGAGGATGACTTCGTAGCCTTCGGCGCGCAGGGCCTTGCAGGCCTGAGTGCCGGAGTAGTCGAACTCGCAGGCCTGGCCGATGACGATGGGGCCGGAGCCGATGATTAGAATCTTGCGGATGTCTGTGCGTCTGGGCATCGCGCGAACCGCCTTCTTACTCTTTCGCCTCGATCACTCTTTCGCAGCGCCGGCGAAGTCCGTCGAGCGCCCGGCCCGGCCCGTCGAGACGTTCCGGTAAAGCGTCTTGTCAACCACCAGATAGTCGGCCGTGGAGGCGACGACGCAGCGCGCGGCATCGAGCGGCGTCTCGACGAGCGGCTCGCCCGCGCGGTTGAAGGAGGTGTTAAGGAGCATCGGGATGCCCGTCAGCCGCGCGAAGGCTTCAATGAGTTTGAAGAGGGCGGGGTTGTCGCGCTCCCTCAAGACCTGGTAGCGCGCCGACCCGTCAACGTGCGTCACGCCGGGGATGATGTCGCGCTTCTGCTCGCGCACCTGCGCGACGAACGACATGAAGTAGCTCGGGTTTGACTCGACGAAGTATTCGGACACGGCCTCGTCGAGGACGACGGGGGCGAAGGGCCTGAACGACTCGCGCCTCTTAATCTCCGCGTTCAGGCGCTCGCGTATCTCGACGCGCCTCGGGTCGCCCAGGAAGCTCCGGTGGCCGAGCGCCCTCGGCCCCATCTCCGCGCCCTCCTCGTACCAGGCGATGACCGCGCCGCCCGCTATCTCGCGCGCGGCCGTCTCGAACACGTCCTCGCCGTCGAGACACCTTTCGAGCCCGACGGCTTCGAGCGCCTCGCGGTCGTGCGAGTAGCCGCGCCCGAGGTAGGCGGGGCTCTCAACGGGCTCGACGCCGCCCTTAATCGACGCGCCGTAGAGCGCGCAGCCGACCGATATCCCGTCGTCGCCCGGACAGGGCGGCACGAAGACCTCTTCAAAGCCGGCCTCTTCGGCGATGCGCGTGTTGGCGACGCAGTTGAGCGCGACGCCCCCCGAGAAGCACAGCCGCGTCATGCCGGTCGTCTCGCGCAGCCAGCGCGCGTGGGTCAGCAAAGCCTCCTCGGTCTCGGACTGTAGGCTCGCCGTGAAGTCGGTCAGCAGCGGGCTCTTGTAGTTCGACGAGACCATGTGCTTCCGCCAGTTCTCTATGCGCGTCTCAAGCGACGAGCGCTCCGGCGAGGCGCGGCTCGTGAACGCGCGCAGTTCGCGCGTGCCCGCGTCCTCGAAGAACATCCTGTTCGGGTAGGGGCGGCCGTATGGCGCGAGCCCCATCGTCTTGCCCGCGTCGAGGTAGTCGCCGAAGACGAGCTTCGAGACGTGGCCGTAGACGGCGCCGATGCCGCACCAGTGGCCGACGACCTTCCTCAGAAGCCGCCCGCCCTCGCCCGTGAAATGGTAGAAGCTTTCCAGCTCCCTCGACCCGTCGCCCTCGAAAGGCGAGAGGTTCTGCACGACGGCCGAGCCGTCCGCAATCGACGCCGGTTCGGGGCCGCTACAGTTTGCGAGCAGCCCGCCCAGAGGCCCGCCCGCGCCGTCCACGACCATCACGGCCGCCTCGCCCTCGAAGGGCGACGAGTAGTATGCGCCGCACGCGTGCGCAAAGTGGTGCGGGATGGGCATCGCGGGCCGGGAGCGTATGTCGAGCCCCCCCTCCTTCGCGAGAAGGTCGTAGACCTCTTCGGCCGGGAGGTGGTCGGTGTGGCTCCAGACGACGAGGTCTACGTCGCCGAGCGTCAGGCCGCCGGAGTCGAGGCAGTACTGTATGGCCGGCGTCAAATCGAGCCTGCGGCTGCCCCACCTTATCCCGTCGCGCTTGAGACGCGTCAGACGCTCGCGCGCGATCGCCGCGGCGAGCCTTCCGTCAACGACAAGGGCGGCCGAGGCCTCGTGGTCGCTGAAGCTGAGTCCGAGCACATTCATAAACGTTTCCCTCTCCCCTCCGGGGTCTGAGCTTCGTCAGGTTCGAGATTGTGCGGTTGGCCGTTACATCGAGGGAGCGACGGCGGCGCTCACGTCCGCGTCCCGTCTCGCGGTCGGCCGGTCGTACTCGACCTGCCCCGAGTCGAGCTTCACGACGCGGTCGGCGAGGCCGTAGTAGCGGTCGTCGTGGGATATGACGATGACGGTCTTGCCGCGGGCTTTGAACTCGGGCAGGAGCCGGTGGTAGAAGACCTGCTTGTACTGCGGGTCCTGGTCGGCGGCCCACTCGTCGAAGACGTAGACGGGGCGGTCTTCGAGGTATGCGTGCAGGAGCGCGAGCCTCTTGCGCTGGCCCTGCGAGAGCTCGATTGTCGAGAAGGCGCCGTCCTTGATTTCGAGCTTGTGGCTCAGTTCGAGCATGTCGAGGTACTTGCGCCCCTCGGCGTTCAGGTCTTTCGCCTCCGGTTCGAGCAGCCGCTCGAAGAGGTAGAAGTCGAAGAAGACCGCCGAGAACATCTGTCGGTACTCGTCACGCTCCTCGAAAGAGACCGGCCTCCCGTCGAGACGTATCTCGCCGGAGTCGGGCTCGTAGAGTCCCATGAGGAGCTTGACCAGCGTCGTCTTGCCGCTGCCGTTGCCGCCTATGAGGAAGAGCAGCTCGCCGGGCCGCAGCGTGAGGTTGACGGGGCCGAGCTTGAACTCCGGGCCGCCGCCGCCGCCGTCCTGCCGGTAGACGTGCGTCGCGTCCACGAGGTCGAGCCGCTGCCACGCGCGCGCGGGCGAAGAGGGCGCGAGGCTCTCCGGCTCCGCCGCGTCGAGCGTCAGGCCAAGCTCTTCGATCCTCTCCGCCGCGAGGTAGGCGCGTTCGAGTATGGGCATCTGGTTGAGCAGCATCGTCAGGGGCGTGATGAGGAAGATGACGCCGAGCGTGTAGCCCGTCAGGATCTGCGTGTCGATGCTCACGAGGCGCGGCGCGGCGAAGAGCAGGAGACCTATGTAGACGAAGAAAAGAATCTGCCCCCAGTTCGAGACGGCCATCGCGATGGCGTTCCCCTTCGTGCCGTAGTCGCGAAGGCCCGCCGCCGCCGGCTCGAACTGCCCCGAGAGGAAAGCCTCGCGGCGGCGGCGGTTGAGCTTGAGTTCCTTCGTGCCGACTATCAACCCCTGGAAGGCTTTATAGAGCGCGTCCACCTGCTCGCGCGCCAGCCTGAAGTAGCGGAACGCCTTCAGCAGCGGGAGCTGGTAGCTGAGAAGCCCCACGGCCATGTAGACGATCATGATGAGCAGGAGCTTCCACGATAGCCAGCCGAAATAGAACATACAGCCCGCGACCATAGCCATCTGCGTGAAGGTCTGCGGCAGGAGCGTCACAAGCTCCGTCACGCTCCCTATATCCTGCGTGACGGCGGCGAGCAGGCGGTGGTGCCCGAGCCTCTCGGTCTGCCGGAGCGGCGCTTGGAGGATCTGACGCGCGAGCTGCCTGCGCAGCTCGTAGGTCGACTTCGAGGTGAGGTGGAGCAGTAGCGCCTGCGAGGCGAAGCCGCACACGGGTATCACGACGCACAGCGCGAAGAACCGCCAGAAGTCGCCCGGCCGCGAGGAGAGCCCCTGCGACAGAATGTCCCGGATGAGGGCTATCAGCATTGTGTAGCCGATGCCCGCGAGGACGCTCGCCAAGATGGCGAGGGCGATCAGGCCCCTTGAGAGGCGAATGACCTCAGACCATTTCGCCACGACCTGTATGAGCCGGAATATGTATTTCATCGCAGTCGCGTGAGTCGATTCAGTGTTGCCGCCGCCGATTCACCTGCCGAGCCCGCGGAGCGCGGCTTCGACGCAGCCGCGCAGCTCTTCGGCGAGGACTTTGACGTGCGGCTCGCGGATCATCGTGAAGTGATTGCCGGGCACGACGTGGGCCTCGACGCCTTCGGTCGCGAAGCGGCCCCAGCCGCGCAAAGGGTCTGCGTCGGGAAGCATCTCTTCCACCTGCTTCGCCTCGCCGCCGTCGGGCATGAAGAGGTGTCGGCCGACCTTCTTCTCGGGCGTGAAGAGCGTGACGCGCCCCTCGTACTCGCCGCCCCCGTAGCTGAGCGTCGTGGTGGCGTTGACCTTGAAGGTGTCGAAGAGCTTGCGGAACTCGATGAGCGTCAACTCCTTCGGCACGAGCCCCGCGGCCCTCGCGTCCGCCCACGCGCGGCGGAGCTGCGTCATCGGCGGCAGCGCGAGCAGCTCCTCTATAGGCATGCTGAACTTGTCGTGCGTGAGCCCGAGGTCGAGGGCGAAGGCGGGCAGAAACGTCGACCACTTGGTGTTGTTGTCGTAAATCGACATGCCCGGCGCCTCCGCGTCCAACAGCGCCAGGAGTGCTATCCGCTCGCCGCGCTCGCGGAGCTGCCTCGCCATCTCGAAGGCGATTGTGCCGCCCATCGACCACCCCGCGAGGAAGTACGGCCCCTCGGACCGGACTCCCTTTACCGCCTCGACGTACTCCGAGGCCATCGAGATGATGTCGGTGTGCGCGACGAGGCCCGCCTCGGGCTCGCGCGCCCTGATGCCGTAGAAGGGCTGGTCGTCGCCCATGTGGCGCGCGAGTTCCGTGTAGACGAGAACCTGCCCGCCTCCCGCGTGCGGGCTGAAGAGCGGCGGGCGCTCCCCGCCCTTCTGCATCACGACGACGAGAGACTGCGAAGAGCCCTCCCTGCCGTGGCCGATCAGCTCCGCTAGGTGTTCGACCGTAGGCTTCCTGAAAAGCTCCGCGATGGCTACGCGCTTGCCCAGACGCTCCTCGACGCGCGTCACGAGCATGACCATCAGGAGCGAGTGGCCGCCAAGCTCGAAGAAGTCGTCCGTGATGCCGATGGGGCGGGCGTCGAACAGCTCCTCCCATATCTCGACGAGCTGCTGCTGTAGGCCGTTTCGCGGCGCGACATGCTCGCGGCCCGAGCCGCCGAGCGCGGACTGAGGCGCGGGTAACGCGGCGCGGTCAATCTTGCCGTTCGGAGTCAGCGGCAGCTCTTCGAGCGCGACGAACGCAGAGGGCGTCATGTACTCGGGCACGCGCTCTCGCATGTATGCGCGCAGCTCTTCGCCGCCCGGCGGCGGCCCGCCGCGCCCGACGACGTAAGCGACCAGCCGCTTGTCGCCCGGCGCGTGCTCTCGCACCGTCACGAGCGCGGCCGAAAGCGATGGGTGCTGCGCGAGCACGGTCTCGACCTCGCCCGGCTCTATCCTGAAGCCGCTGATCTTGACCTGATTGTCGAGGCGCCCGTGGAACTGTATGACGCCCTGATTAAGGTAGCGCGCCGCGTCGCCCGTTCGGTAGAGCCTGCCGCCCGGCTCCGGGCCGAACGGGTCGGGGACGAAACGCTCGGCCGTCAGGTCGGGGCGGCCGTGGTAGCAGCGCGCGAGCCCGTCGCCGCCTATGAATAGCTCGCCGCGCTCGCCCACTCCCGCCGCACGCCCGGAGGCGACGACGACGTAGGCCCTCGTGTTCGAGATGGGGCGGCCGATGGGCACGGAGGTGTCCGGTCGTTGCGACTCGACGTGGTAGCAGCAGGCGAAGGTCGTGGCCTCGGTCGGGCCGTAGCCGTTGATGAGTCGGCAGCCTTCGAGCTGCTCCAAAGCCTTCCCGACGTGAGCGGGCGATAGGGCGTCGCCGCCCGCCAGAAGTTGCCTGAGTGAGTCCATGCTTTTGACGCTGGCGTCGAAGAGCTGTTGGAACAGCCCCGCCGTCAGCCACAACGTCGTGACCTGCGTCCGGTTGATGAACTCGGCCAACTCGGTCAGCGAAGGCATGACGGGCGGGAAGACGACCAGTCGCCCCCCGTTGAGCAGGCTCCCCCAAATCTCGAACGTGGAGACATCGAAGGAGAACGGCGAGAATTGTAAGAAGACCTCGTCTTCGTCGAGGACGGCGTAGTCCGCCCCCTTGACGAGCTTCATTATGTTGCGGTGCGTGATGCACACGCCCTTCGGCGTGCCCGTCGAGCCCGACGTGTACATCATGTAGACGAGGTTCCCCGCCCCGACGAGGTTCGCGGGCGCGTCGGCAAGCCCCGCAGTGACCTTCGGGCCGCGGTACTCTTCGGCGTCGGCGCGAATGATCGTCAGTTCGCCCTTCGGGAGGCCCTCCGCGATGCGCTCGCTCGTGAGGAGGACTTTGACGCCCGCGTCTTCGAGTATGAGCCGGATGCGCGCGGGCGGGTCTCCGAGGTTGATGGGCACGTAGACGCCCCCGGCCTTCGCGACCGCGAGCAGCGCCACTATCAACTCGACCGAGCGCTCAAGCATCACGCCGACGAAGACCTCGGGGCCGACGCCCTCGGCGCGCAGCGCGTGCGCGAGCCGGTTGGCGCGGCGGTTCAACTCGGCGTAGCTGACGTTCTCGCCCTCGAACTCGACGGCTATCGCGTCCGGGCAGCGCTCGGCCTGCTGCTGGAACATCTCGTGGACGCAGAGCGCGTCCGGGTAGGGGCTGGCCGTGTCGTTCCACTCCTCGACCACCTGCCTGTACTCCGCCTCGTCGAGCAGCGAGAGCGCGGCAAGTTTCCCGTCGGGCTCGGCCAGCGCCTTCTGGAAGAGGCGCGCGAAGTGGTCGGCCATGCGCGCGACTAAGGAGGGCTCGAACAGCTCGGGGCTGTAGACGAAGGAGCCCTTGATGCCGGAGGGCGTGTCCTGAAGGTGGACTTCGATGTCGAACTTCGTGTCGGCGCTGACGGGCGCTCCGGCGGGCAGCGTGAGCCTCGTCACCCCCGACTCGGGCGCGGCATCCCGGAAGGCGAGGATGACCTGAAAGATCGGGTTGCGGCCCGGCGCGCGGCTCGGCTGTAGCTCCTCGACCAGCCTGTCGAAGGGAAGCTCCTGGTGCGTGTAGGCGGCGAACGCCGACTCGCGCACCTGCCTGACGAGATCCCTGAACGTCGGGCCGTCGCCGAAGCTCGTGCGGATCGGAATCATGTTGACGAAGAAGCCTATCAGAGGCTCCAGCTCGACGCGGCCGCGGCCGGCGACGGGCGTGCCGACGAGGATGTCGCTCTGCCCCGTGTAGCGCCAGAGCAGCGCGTGGAAGCCCGCCATCAAGGTCATGAAGAGCGTCGCCCCCTCGCGGCGGCTGAACTCGCGCAGCGAGCGCGAGACCTCCTCCGAGAAGGCGACGGGGAAGTGCGCCCCGCGGAGCGAGCGCGCCGCAGGCTGCCGCGGGTGGTCGGTCTCAAGCTCAAGCAGCGTCGGCGCGCCTTCGAGCCTGCGCCTCCAGTAATCGACCTCCTTCTGCAACACGTCGCCTTGCAGCCACCCGCGCTGCCAGCACGCGTAGTCCGCGTACTGAATCTCAAGCTCGGGCAGGGGCGAAGGCAGCCCGCGCGAGAAGGCTTCGTAGAGCACCTCCATCTCGCGCATCAGCACACCCATAGACCAGCCGTCGCTGACGATGTGGTGCATGTTGAGGAGGAACAGGTGGCGGCCCTCCCCAAGCCGGATTAAGGTCGCGCGAAAGAGCGGCCCCGCCGCGAGGTCGAACGGCCGTAGCGCGTCCTCGCCACGAAGGCGCGCCTCCTCCTCCTCGAACTCGCGCCCTTTGAGGCCG
The DNA here is from genome assembly GCA_045807805.1 of Pyrinomonadaceae bacterium. Taxonomy (GTDB): domain Bacteria; phylum Acidobacteriota; class Blastocatellia; order Pyrinomonadales; family Pyrinomonadaceae; genus QHXN01. Next base: position 8,033 of record JBJMGR010000068.1, read on the forward strand.
GTCAGGTCGACGACGCGCAACCCCGAAGGACGCGGCGGGCTGATGACCTGCACGGGCTGACCGCCCGCGACGGCGAACGTCGTGCGCAGCGTCTCGTGGCGTCTCACGACTTCGTCGAGGGCCTGCTCTAACGCGCCGACGTTGATACCGTCGTCGATGTACATCTCGGCCGGGAGGTTGTAGGCGTTGCTGCCCGGCGCCAACTGGTCGAGGAACCAAAGGCGCTGCTGCGCGTAGGAGAGCGGCGGCTGTCTCCCCACGCCGGTTCGACTTAGCGGGGGCGCTTCGGGGACGACGCCGGAGCGCATCATCGACTCGATGCGCTCTGCCAGCTCGGCGAGCGTCGGCAACTCGAAGACGACGCGCACGGGCAGTTCGACCCGGAAGCTCTCTCGCACGCGCGAGGCTATCTGCGTCGCGAGCAAGCTATGGCCGCCGAGGTGGAAGAAGTTGTCGTACCTGCCGACGCGCTCCAGCCCCAATACCTGCGCCCAGATGGCCGTGAGCACCTCTTCGACCATCGTCCGTGGCGACGCATAGCCCTGCCCCGCCTCGGCCTGCGCGAGCCGGGGGTCGGGCAGCGACGCCCGGTCAAGCTTCCCGCTCGGCGTCAGAGGCATCCGCTCCACCACGACGAAGGCGGAAGGAATCATGTAGTCGGGCAGCAAGCCCTTAAGGTATTCGCGCAGCCCGCCCGCCGCGGGCGGCGCGTCCTCACGCTCGGCGACGAGGTACGCGACGAGCCGCCTGTCGCCCGCCTCGGACTTGCGCTCGACCACGGCCACGTCGCGCACTTCGGGGTGCTTCCTGAGAGTCGCCTCCACCTCGCCGGGCTCCACGCGGTAGCCGCGAATCTTCACCTGCGTGTCGGCGCGGCCGAGGAACTCCACCTCGCCGTCCGGCAGGTATCGCGCGAGGTCGCCAGTGCGGTAGATGCGCTCGCCCGCTTCGACGCCGAAGGGGTTCGGGATGAACTTCTCGGCCGTCAGCGCCGGACGGTTCAGGTAGCCGCGCGCGTTGTTGTCGCCGCCGACGTAAAGCTCGCCCGCGACGCCCACGGGCACGGGCCGCAGGCGAGTGTCGAGGACGTAGAGGCGCGCGTTCGCAATCGGCCTCCCGATGGGCGGGAGCGTGGGCCACTCGGAGGGCGGGCCGCCGAGCGTGTGCGCCGTCACGACGTGCGTCTCCGCCGGCCCGTAGTGGTTGTGGAGCCTGCAACCGACGCGCTCACACAGTCGGACAATCTCGGCGGTGCATTCGAGCTGCTCGCCCGCGGTCACGACCTCGCGCAGACTCTCGGGCGCGGCCCCCCCGGCCGCGGACGCCTCGGCCAGGTGTTGCAGGAAGACGAAGGGCAGGAAGACTCTCTCGACCTGCCGCTCCGACATGAGCCGCAGCAGTTCGCTCGCGTCGCGCCGCGTCTCTTCCGAGACGAGGACGAGCGTCCCGCCCGAGCACCACGTCGAGAACAACTCCTGGAAGGAAACGTCGAAGCTGAGCGAGGCGAACTGAAGCGTGCGCGCGGGGCCGGGCAGCGCCTCCGACTGCCAGCGGATGAGGTTCGTCAGTGCGCGCCTCGTCATCGCGATCCCCTTCGGCCTGCCCGTAGAGCCCGAGGTGTAGATGACGTATGCGAGGTTCTCCGCGTCAACCGGAGAGTGCGGGTTCTCCGCGCTCTCGCGTGCGACCTCCTCCCAATCCCTGTCGAGGTAGAGCACGCCCGCGCCCATCTCCGGGAGATTCGCTGCGGCGCCCTCGCTCACGAGCAGCGCCGCGCACTGCGAGTCGTCAAGCATGAATTTGATGCGCTCTTCCGGGTACGCCGGGTCTAGTGGGACGTAGGCGCCGCCCGCCTTCAAGACGCCGAGCACCGCGACGGCCATCTCAAGCCCGCGCTCGACGCAGACGCCCACGCGCGAGTCCGCCCCGACGCCCATGCGTCGGAGTCTGTGCGCGAGTTGGTTGGCGCGGCCGTCTAGCTCCGCGTAGCTGAGCCGTCCGTCGCCGAAGACGGCGGCCGGCGCGTCGGGCGTCCGCCCGACCTGGCGGTCGAACATTTCGAGCAGGGATGCCCCATCCCACTCGCGGCGCGTGTCGTTCCAGCGCGCGAGAATCTGCTCGCGCTCCTCCGCGCTGAAAAGCTCGACGCGGCCGAGCGCCTGGTCTGCGTCCTCCGCCAGCGCTTCGAGCATCCGCAGCCAGTGGGCGACGATTCTTTCGGCCGTGCCCCTCTCGAAGAGGTCTGTGCTGTAGCCGAGCGAGCAGTCCAACTCGCGCTCGCCCTCGTAGACCGAGAAGCTCAGGCTGAACTTCTCCGTGCTCACCTTCGTCTCGACCCAGTCGGTGCTGAACTCGTCGACGCCGAGCGATGTCTTCGTGGCGTTCTGGAAGATGAACATCACCTCGAAGAGCGGCGTGCGGCTCAGGCTGCGCTCGGGCTGTAGCGCCTCCACCAACTTCTCGAACGGCAAAGCCTGATGCGTCTGCGCCTCAAGGACTACCTCGGCGACGCGCCGGACGGCCTCGCGCAGGCTTTGGTCTCCGTCGAACTTCGAGCGTATGAGGAGCGTGTTGATGAAGAAGCCTATGAGCCCCTCGGTCTCGACCCAGCGGCGACCCGTCGTCGGCGTCGCCACGACGATGTCGTCCTGCCCGCAGTAGCGCGCCAGCAGCATCTGTAACGAGGCGATGAGCGTCATGAAGAGCGTCGCGCCGGAAGCCCGCGAAAAATCCCTAAGCTTCTCCGTCAACAGCTCTGGGACGCGCGCCGAGACGGCGTCGCCCTTGAAGGACATGACGGACGGGCGCGGGCGATCCGTCGGCAGGTTCAACATCTGCGGGCTGTCTTGAAGCTGACGGCGCCAGTAGGAGAGTTCCTCTTCGAGCACCGGCCCCTGCATCCACTCGCGCTGCCACGCGGCGAAGTCCGCGTACTGTATCGGCATCTCGGCGAGCGCGGCCGGCTCGCCTCTGTCGCACGCCGCGTAGATTTGCCCGAGGTCGCGGATGAGCACGTCGAGCGACCACTCGTCGAAGACGATGTGGTGGAAGAGCATTATCAGCACGTGCTCTTCGTCGCCGAGGCGGATGAGCGTGTTGCGCAGGAGCGGCCCGCGCTCAAGGTCGAAGGGGCGGCGACCCGCCTCGTCCACGAGGCGCGCCAGCACGGACTCGCGCTCGCGCTCGGGAAGCGCGGAGATGTTAACGAGCCTCAGCCCCAGCCCCGAAGGCTCCGCGACGCGTTGGACGGGGCGGCCGCCGACGGCCGGGAAAGTCGTGCGCAGTATCTCGTGGCGGTTGACTAGCCCATCGAAGCTCTGTTCGAGCGCGACTGCGTTGAGCCTGCCCTTGATGCGGAGCGGGATGGAGATGTTCTCGGCGGCGCTTCCAGGTTCGAGCTGCTGCAAGAACCACGTGCGCTCCTGCCCGAAGGAGAGCGGCGCGGCCTCGCCGGGCGGCCTCGACGGTATCACGCGAGCGGGCGCGCCCTCGTCGAGCGCCTTCTTCAAGAGCCCTTCCAGCTCCTGCTGCTTGAAGGCCGGGAGCGCGGCGCGGCGCGCTTCGAGATCTAACCTCCGCTGGGTCAGCCTGTCTTTTGTCGTCGCCATCTGTTTCTCCGAACTTCTTTACTTCACGTCTGCCGTCGGGGGCGCGGTCGTTATCGAACCGTCCGGCCCTGCGACTGCGCCGTGCGCGCGTCGGATGCGATGAAGGAGTGAATTTCGCCGAAGACCGGGTAGAACTCGGGGATGATGCGGTCGTAGAGGTCGAGCACGGCTCTCTCCAGCGCGGCGGCGCTCGCGAGTTCGGGCATGGGCCAGCGCACGGTCACTTCGTTCAAGCCGTCACGCACGACCTCGCCCGACACGTCTACCTCCCACGCGCTCCAATCGCCGCCGATGACGATCTCGACCTGCGGCCTCGCGTTCAGCTCGACGAAGATTGAAGCCTCTGCGGGCGCTGGCTGCGGGAGCCTGCACGCGACGCTGAGCCGCACGGGTCGGCCGGCCTCGCCGACGAAGTAGAACCTGGAGGCGGGGCCGTAGGCCTTGTAGTACTGCGCCCCGTTCGGGCGGTGCTCGTTGTAGCTGGAGAGGCTGAGCAGCCACGTGATCTCCTGTAGCTGCTCGGCCGAGGAGCAGTAGTAGTACTCAAGCAGGTTAACCTCGCCCTGCGTTACGCTGTGCTCCTCGCGGCGCATCCGTTCGAGCCGCTCGCGCGCGTCGATGCCTGCCTCGGCGAGCGCGTCGGTGACGGCGCCGAGGAGCATCCTGTCAAGGCGCTTCTCGTTCAGGCGCAGGAGATACTGACGCATCAGCGGCGACGCCGAGAGCGTTATCCGCTCCTCGGCCGCGCTCATCCGCATCGGCAAGGCGTTTCGCGTCTGAATCTCAAGGAAGCTGAGCATGAACTCGGCCACGTGCGGCGAGAGCTTCAGCGCCCGCGCGCAGTAGTAGCGGACGAGGTCGTAGGACTGCCACGTGTGCGCGTTGTGAATCGCCGCGAGGAACGACGCCTCGGCCTCGGTCTCGGGCGGCGGCGCGACGCGCTCGTCCACGAGCGCCTGCCACGGCGCCTCCGCCCTCTTGAGCGCGCGTAGCACGCACGAGGCGGCCGCGGCCATGGCGACGCGTATGCCCTCGCTCGCCAGGTGGCAGTAGTCTATGAACATGCGGCGGCCGGGTATCCCCCCGCCGAGGTACTCCTTGAAGAGCGCGCGAACGTCGATCAACTGGTGGAGCGGGTACTTCGGAACCTCGTCCAGCAAGACCTCGCGTGACGCGGAGTAGGTTCGCGGGTAAACCATCCTTGAGAAGTCCCAACTGACCACGTCGAGCGCCGCCTCAAGGTGCTTCCTCTCTCCTTCGACATCGCCCGCGTGGCGGCGGCAGTCGGCGAGCACGTAGAGCCCGGCGACGCTGACGCCCTCGTCGATCTCGACCATCCGCCCGCCCATCTCCTCGGCCCTCGCGTAGTCGCCGTCGCGCATCGCGCCCTGCGCCTCGCCGAGGAGGTCGAGCCACTCGCGGTTGAGGCCCGACGCGAGGTGCGGCGCGTTCGTGACGGGGTCGCGCCAGTCGCCGAGGTCGAACTCGGGGATCATCCAGACGAGCGGGACGCCCTTGCTCTGGTAGGCCGCGGAGACGGCCTTCACGGCGTGGCGCGCCATCCTCCTTATCTGCTTCTCGGATACCTGCTTCGCCCCCTTGATGCCGTTCTTCGACACGGCCTCGTCGAGCCCGGCGATGCCCGCGGGGCCAGGGAAGGTCGCGCCCCAGTTGTTGCCCGCGTAGATGATGGTCACGTCGGGCTCTAACAGGAGGGCGTTGGTCGCCACGTCGCGCAACATGGCGCATGAGAGGTTCGTGCGCGCGAGGTCGATTATCTCTATCTCGTCCTTGCCGAACCGCGGCCCGAGAATCATCTCCAGCGCCATCGCGGGCGTGAACGCGGGGTCGTAGAGGTAGCCGCGCGCGACCGACTCGCCGATGAGGACGACGCGCAGCTTCGACCCCTTCGCCTCGATGCGCCCGAGGTTCGGCGACCAGTAGTCCCACTCCTCTATTATCTCCATGCGGCGGACGAAGCTGGTCTTGCCGTTCTCCTCCCTGCGCTCCCAGATCCCGATGTGGTTCGGGTTCGGCGCGGGGTGCGTGTCCACGTCCGCATCGCCGACGACGCCCGCGGCCGACGACTTGCGCGGGTCGCCGTCGGGCTGCGTGCCCAGCAGGCCCGAGAGTCGCAGCAGCCGGAGCGTCAGCGCCGTGTCGTTCGACTGCACGGTCTCGGCGATGCGGTTGGCGAAAGCTTTCAAAGAGTCGGGCGGGCGTTCCATGCCTCTTGTCCCCCTTACGAGAATTTAGAGCAGCGTGTAGACGGAGTGCTCGACGGCCCCCGACGGGTCTTGCTTGCCGCCGTGGCGCAGGCCCCTCAACTCCCAGAAGGACGGGATCCCCGCCCTGTCGAGGACGAAGTCTTCGAGCACGATGAGGTCTATCTGCGTGGCGATGAAGCAGACGATGGTGTCGAAGGGCGTGCAGACGATGGGCTCGCCGCGCACGTTGAAGGAGGTGTTGAGGATGATGGGGCAGCCCGTCCGCCGGTGGAACTCTTCGAGCAGCGCGGCGAAGCGCGGGTTGGACTCGGCGTTTACGGTCTGTATGCGCGCGGAGTTGTCTATGTGCGTGATCGAGGGCAGGTCGATGTCGGAGATGACCTGACAGGTTTCGAGCATGAACGGCGAGGGGTGGTCTAAGTCGAAGTGTTTCGCGGCCTCCGACTCCAGCACGGCCGGGGCGAAGGGGCGGAAGCTCTCGCGCATCTTGACGAGCGCGTTGATGCGCTCCTGCATCTCGGGACGGCGCGGGTCGGCGAGTATCGACCTCGCGCCGAGAGAGCGCGGCCCGAACTCCATGCGCCCCTGCGACCAGCCGATCACCTTCCCGTCTACCAACTGATCGACCGTGTACTTGATAAGCTCGTCCTCTTTGCCGCGGAAGTCCTTGAACTTCGCCTTCGAGGTCTGGAGCATCCTGTAGGCGGCCGAGGTCGAGTTTGCCGGGCCGAGGTAGACGTGCTCAAGCGCCTTGACCGGCGGCCCCTCCCCGGTCAGGCGCACGTGGCCCATCGCGGCCGCGCCCACGGAGCCGCCCGCGTCGCCGGCCGCCGGCTGCACGAAGAGACGCTTGAACGGCCCCTCCCTCAAGCACCTGCCGTTGGCGACGACGTTCAGCGCCACGCCGCCCGCCATGCAGAGGTTCTCGCTCGGGTACTTCGAGTGGATGTAGCGCGTCTTCTCAAGCATTATCTCTTCGAGCACGACCTGCGCGCTGCGCGCCACGTCCATGTGGAACTGCGTCAGCTCCGACTCGGGGTCGCGCGGCGGCTGGCCGAGCAGTTCGACCAGCTCCTCCGTGAACATGCAGTCCTTCGTGAGAAAGCCGAAGTACTTCATGTCGAGGCGGTACTGCCCCCCAGGGCCGACCTCGACCATTCGGCCTATCTGCTCCACGTACTCGGGCTCGCCGTAGGGCGCGAGGCCCATGACCTTGTACTCGCCCTCGTTGACCTCGAAGCCGAGGTAGCCCGTGATGGCGCTGTAGAAGAAGCCGAGCGAGTCGGGGAAGTCCACCTGCTCTATGCGCTCGATGTGCGGCCCCTTGCCAAAGCCGTAGGTGGTCGTGGCCCAGTCGCCCACGCCGTCAACGGTGAGAATGGCCGACTCCTCGAAGCCGGAGAAGTAGTAGCTGCTGGCCGCGTGCGAGAGGTGGTGGTCGAAGATTTCGACGCGCCCCCGATAGCCGCAGACCTGCCGTATCAAGTCTAAGGGCCGCGGCCCCGTCATGCGGTTGAGCATCGACTCGCGCCGCTCGCCGGGCAGGCCCGGTATGAGGCTCATCCAAATCTGACGGCCCATCTTCAGGCACGGGTCTTCGTAGTAGGCGATGCAGTCCACGTCGGCTATCGTGATGCCGCCCTCGCGCAGGCAGTAGGTGAAGGCGCGCTTCGGGAATGACTTGTCGTTCTTCACGCGCGAGAAGCGCTCCTCCTGCGCGGCGGCAACGAGCGCGCCGTCCTGTAGCAGGCTGCAAGCCGAATCGTGGTAGCCGGTCGAGATGCCTATGACGTTGACCCGGCCCCTCTTGGCTCTGCGCGTGAGCGTCGCCGTCGGCTGTGAACTACCGCGCGTGGTTTGCTGTCTCGACATACTCGGCCTTCTCCTTGAGCGATGTTGATTCAGACGGGCTCGGGCGACGCCTTCATCTTTTCGACGAGGGTCTCTTCTATCAGCAGCGAGAGGCCGGCCACGGTCGGGTCGTCGAATATCGCGCGCACCGGCAAATCTATCTGGAAGGTCTGGTTGACGCGGTTGATTATCTGCGTCGCGAGGAGCGAGTGGCCGCCGAGCGCGAAGAAGTCGTCATAGATGCCGACCTCCTCGACGCCTAAAACCTCGCGCCACGTCGCCGCGAGCGCCACCTCCATCTCGGTTCGCGGCTCCTGATAGGCCACGCTCAGATTGAGCGTGCGCCCGAAGCCTTCCGAGGGCGCGGGCAGCGCCTTGCGGTCGACCTTGCCGTTGCGCGTCAGCGGCAGCGTTTCCAGCTCGACGAAGGCCGAAGGCACCATGTACGCCGGCAGCCTCCCGCGCAGGTACTCCTGAAGCCCCGCCGCCGTCGGCGCTTCGCCCTCCGCGAAGACCACGTAGGCCACTAGTCGCTTGTCGCCCGGCACGTCCTCGCGCATGAGAACGGCCGACCCGGCCACCGCCTCGTGCCCGCAGAGCGCCGACTCTATCTCGCCAAGCTCGATGCGGTAGCCGCGCAGTTTCACCTGCGTGTCGGCGCGGCCGACGAACTCAAGCGTCGCGTCGGGCAGAAGCCGCGCCAGGTCGCCCGTGCGGTACATCCTCTGCCCCGCCTGCCCCCACGGCGCGAACGTGTCGGGCACGAAGCGTTCGGCCGTGAGGTCTGGGCGGTTCCAGTACCCTTCGGCCAGCCCCTCGCCCGCGACGAACATCTCGCCGAGCATATTCTCGGCCTGCGGGCTCATGCCGCGGTCGAGGACGTAAATCCGGGCGTTGGGCGCGGGCCGCCCGGCGGGCACGAACGGGCGCTTCTCGTTCTCGGCGTCGAACCTGTAGATCATGCAGCCGACGGTCGCCTCGGTCGGCCCGTACTCGTTATAAATCTCGACGCCTCGGCCGAAGGACTCGTAGACCTCGCGCGCGAGCTTCGTCGTCAGGGCCTCGCCGCCGACGATGAGCCGCCTGACGCCCGAACCGCGGTTGTCCCTCTCCTTGATTAAGGAGAGGTGGCCGGGCGTCAGCTTCAATACGCCGACCTCGTCGGCTTCGAGAATCTCCGCGAGCACCGGCTCGTACCCCTCCTGCCTGTAGACGACGAGCCGATTGCCCGTCACGAGCGGGACGTAAAGGGACGTGACCGTGAGGTCGAACGACAGGGACGAGTAGAGCGGGAAGTCGAGCCGCTCGCCGCGCAGGTACGCGTCCTTCGCCCACCAGACGTAGTTGACGAGCGCCGAGTGCCTGACGGCCACGCCCTTCGGCTCGCCCGTAGAGCCCGACGTGTAGATGACGTAGGCGACGTTCTGAGGGGTCGCGCCCGTATCGGGCGCCTCGTCGCTCTCCTCCGAGATGGCGGGCCAGTCGCCGTCGAGGCAGACGGCGCGCGCGCCGCCCGCGAGAAGAGCTTCGGCGTAGCGCCGCTCGGACAGGACGACGGAGACGCCCGCGTCCTTGAGCACGAAGGCGAGCCTCTGCGGCGGGTGCTCGGGGTCGAGCGGCACGTACCCGGCCCCGGCCTTGAGCGCGCCGAGCAGCGCGACGACCACTTCCGGCGAGTGCCCCATGCAGACGCCCACGAGATGACCGGCCTCGACGCCCGCCGTGCGCAAATAGCACGCGACCTTGTTGGCCCTCCGGTTCAACTCCGCGTAGCTCAGGTGCTCGCCGCGGAAGGAGACGGCGACCCTGTCTGGGTCGGACTCGGCGCGCGCCTCGAACAGCTCGTGGACGCAGCTCTCGCGCGGGTACTCGGCGCGCGTTTGATTCCACTCGACGAGCGAGCGGGCCCGCTCCTCTTCGCTCAGTAGCGGCAGCTCCGAAAGTCGCCGCTCGGGGGCGGAGACGATGCCTCCGAGCAGGTTACGGAAGTGCTCGGCCATGCGAACTATCGTGGAGCGGTCGAAGAGGTCTGTGTTGTATTGCAGGAGCCCCGCCAGCCCGCTCCCGCCCTCGAACATGTCGAGCAGAAGGTCGAACTGCGTCGTAGTCACCTCCGCCTCGGGCACGCTCAGCGTGAGGCCGGGAAGCTCAAGCGTCGCCATCGTCGGCTGGTTCTGGAGGCTGAAGGCGACTTGGAAGAGCGGCGAGTAGGAGCGGTTGCGCTTCGGCTGCAACTCCTGCACGAGGCGCTCGAAGGGCGTGCCCTGATACGAGTAGGCTTTGAGCGCCGTCTCGCGCACCTGCTTGAGCAGGTCCTGGAAGCGCGGATTGCCCGAGAGGTCTATGCGCAACGCGAGCATGTTGACGAAGAAGCCTACGAGCCCCTCTATGTCCGCCCTCTCGCGGTTGGCGACCGTCGTGCCGACGACGATGTCCTCCTGCGACGTGTAGCGGTAGAGCAGCGTCTTGAAGGCCGCGAGCAGCGTCATAAACAGCGTCACGCCCTGCTGGTTGCTCAGGGTCTTCAGTTGCTCCGAGAGGTCAGGAGGCAGCGTGATCGTCACCGCCGCGCCGCGATAGGTCTGCGTCGCCGGGCGCGGCCTGTCCGTGGCGAGACTGAGCAGCGGCGGCGCGCCCGCGAGGCTCTTCTTCCAGTAGTCCAACTCCTGCTCAAGCGCGTCGCCTTGCAGCCGCCGACGCTGCCACGCGGCGAAGTCGGCGTACTGCACGGCGAGTTCCCGAAGCGGCGAGGGCCGCCCCTGGCTGAAGGCTTCATAGAGCGCGGAAATCTCCTTGACCAGAAGGCCCCTCGACCAGCCGTCGCTGACGATGTGGTGTAAGACGCAGACTACCGTGTGCTCGTCGTCGCGCTGCCTTATGAGGACGACGCGCACGAGCGGCCCCGCCTCCAGGTCGAATGGGCGGTTGAACTCCGCCCCGGCGAGCCGCTTGCCGACGGCCTCCTGCTCGGCCTCGGGCAGTCGTCGTATGTCAACTACGGGAATGGTCAGCCTCGAA
>JBJMGR010000069.1:0-26439 GCA_045807805.1 Pyrinomonadaceae bacterium
AATCCGAGCCAGAAGCACGCAATCAACACGCCCAACGTCCAGAAGACCTTCGGCGTGTAGTCGCCGACCCACAACAGAATCAACGACACCAAGACCGCCGGAGCGCCCGCCGCGAGCGTCATCAACAGCACACGCCCCTCGTGGCTCAAAGGCTCACGCGCGGGCATCGGCACGCCCCGCCGCGCGGACTCCGACGCGCGCGCCCGCGCAGGCTCAGTCTTCGACTGAGTTTGCTGTGGCGTCTGACCTGTTTGACTGACGGCCGCCGAGGACTCACGGACGGCCACTGAAGATTCAGGACTCGCAGAGGCCGAAGGCGTGACCTCAGACGCGAGCGGCGCTGACTTCAACCCCACACGCCCCGCGCCCTCCAACTCCTCGCGCGTCGCGCCCGTGGCATGCTCCTCGGATTTCATATCAACGCCGCCCGCCCTCAACGCGGCGACGGGCTGGCAAGCTCGCTCAGATTCTCGAAATAACGCCGATGCGTCCGCCGCAACGCCTCTTCCGACTCGGCTTCCAGAATAACGACCTCACGGTCAATTCCATCATGGTTGAGTCGAATTTCTACTTCTAGTCGCGCTTCCTCTGCTGCGGGCCTATCAGACTCAGAGAAAGCTTTAAGCGCCATAACCTGCCCTAAAGAACGGTCGTATTGGATTAAAAAAATCATTGATTGTCTTTCAACTTAGATAATTGATCTACATAACCGCTCAGAGTCCTATAGAACTTGAGCCTTTGTTGTCTCATCCGTTCCTTTACGCTGTCTAACCAATGTATTGACTCATCTGATCTTTCCTCCTCTAACGATGTTGTTAAATAAATCAAGTTTTTCTCATCCAATTCCTCAGTAGCGAGAAGATCAGATAAATCTTTAAGAAACTTTTGAAGTCCTTTATCGCCACCACCATATTTGATCAGGGGGTCTTTTACGTCGGAATACTTTTCCGATAGTTCCGCCCACACTTGCTGCAATGCTGTTCGCACCTGAATCTCAATCAGCTTGCCATCATAGTTCACGACCACGTGGACTGCGCGGTAGCCGTGGCTGGGCTTCGCGCGGCGGTCATAGATGGTGGCTTTAGGGAACAAGCCCCTGAGGGATTGTATTACGGACTCCTGTTCCGCGATGTCGGCGACGATGATTCGGCAGCCAGCGATATCCTGAATCTGCGTGAGGCGGATGCTCTCGCGCTTTAACTTGTCAGCGATGGACGTGGTTGACTTCGCGGGTCGGCCCGTGGGCTCAAGCCCCAGTTTGTCTCGGATGTCGCCGACGACAATCTCGTAGGCAGGCGTGAATGAACGGCGGTAGCGGTCGAGGAGGCGTAGGTCATCCTCGGTGATGGCGCCGCGCTTGATGCGGTCGCCGAGGCGGTCAATCTGTGTCTTGCTTATCTCTTTCGGCATGAGAACGCCGCAAGCGTAACGGTCTCGGCGCGGGAGTTCAAGGTTGAAAGTGCGGCCGTGTGTTAAGACGCGCCGAGGCGGGGCGGCGAAGCTCATATCTCATACTTCTGCATGCGTCGGTAGAGGGCGCTGCGGCTGAGGCCGAGGACTTCGGCGGCCTGGCTGACGTTGCCGCCGAAGCGCTTGAGGGCCTTCTGTATTAAGAGTCTTTCGACCTCTTCGAGGCTCATCTCTTCGAGGCGGCGCTCGCCGCCCTCGCGCGTGGCGCGCAGGCCGAGGTCCGCGGCTTTGACCTCGTCGGCGCGTGCGAGGAGGACTGCGCGCTGGACTACGTGGTCTAGCTCGCGCACGTTGCCGGGCCAGTCGTAGGAGCGCATAAGCTCGCGCGCGGCAGGCTCGAAGTGAGAGAGAGGCTTGCGATAGCGGTGCGCGTAGAGCGCGAGGAAGTGTGTGGCGAGCGACTCGATATCCTCGGGCCTCTCGCGCAGGGGCGGCAGGTGAATCTCGACGGTGTTCAGGCGGAAGAATAAGTCCTGACGGAAGCGCCCCGAGGCGGCCTCCTCCTTCAGGCTCGCGTTCGTCGCCGAGATGACGCGCACGTCTACGCGGCGTGTCTGCGAAGAGCCGACGCGCTCGAAATCGCCCGTCTCGATAACGCGCAGAAGCTTCGGCTGTAGGTTCAGGGGCACGTTCGCAATCTCGTCGAGGAAGAGCGTGCCGCCGTCGGCGAGTTCAAAGCGGCCGACGCGGTCGCTCTTCGCGTCGGTGAACGCTCCTCGGACGTGGCCGAAGAGTTCAGACTCGAACGTGCCTTCGGCGAGCGCGGCCGCGTTGACCGTCACCATCGGCTTCGACACGCGCAGAGAGAGAGCGTGCAGAGTGCGCGCGATGACCTCTTTGCCCGTGCCGTTCTCGCCCGTGATGAGGACGTTCGCGTCCGAGGGGCCGACGTGGCTCACAAGCTCTAAGACTGGCCGCATCGCGGGCGAGTCTGCGATGAGAAGCGGGCGCGTGCCGTCGCCTTCGGTGCGCAGCATTCGGTTCTCGGCTTCGAGCCGCTCGCCCTTGCGAAGGGCGCTCGCGAGTTCCGCCTGCGTGCGGATTATCGTCAGGAGCCGCGCGTTCTCCCAGGGCTTCTGCACGAAGTCGCTCGCGCCGCGATGCAAGGCCGCGACGGCAAGCTCGACGCTCCCCCACGCGGTCATGACGACGACGGGCAGCGTCGGGTCTAACTCGCGCATGCGCGTGAGAAGGTCTAAGCCCTCCTGGCCGGACGTGGTGTCGCGCGTGTAGTTGAGGTCGATGAGCGCCACATCGAACGTCTGGCGCGCGAGCGCCTCGGCCACGTCCGAGGGCGAGGCGACGGCGCGCGTCTCGAAGCCCTCGCCTTTGAGCAGGAGTCGGAGCGCCTCGATGACGGCGGGCTGGTCGTCTGCGATGAGTACGCGCGGCATAAGAGTGTGTGCGCCGGACTTTCGAGTCCCTGCCTTTCCCGGTTCGTAAGAAGTTTGACATGCGCCGCACGCACGAGGCAATAGCTCACTCCTTCGGAGAGTGATAAGTGATGAGTGATAAGTGATGAGAAAGAACGGGGCAAGCCTGTTGTCTTCTTCTTATCACTTATCACTCATCACTTATCACTCATCACTTATCACTCATACCGTAATGCCTCCATCGGATCTACCTTCGTGGCCCTTCTCGCGGGCGCGAGGCAGGCGAGGAGCGCGACCGCGAATAGCAGCGCGGAGACGAGGCCGTAGACCGCGGGGTCGGCCGCGCTCACGCCGAAGAGAAGGTTTGAGATGAGGCGCGTCAGCGCCAGTGCCCCGACCGTGCCCAAGCACACACCCGCGAGAGCGAGGCCGAGGCCGTGGCCGACGACGAGACGGAGCACGTCGCGCGTGCGCGCGCCGAGCGCGACGCGTACGGCTATCTCGTGCGTGCGCTGCGTGACCGTGTAGCTGATGACGCCGTAGATTCCGACGAGCGCGAGCAGGAGTGCGACGCACGCGAAGAGGCCCGTCAGGTATGCCGGGTAACGACGCATGAAGGTCGCGCGCGAGCCCGCGACCATCTGCTCTAAGGTCTGCACGGCGAAGACAGGCACTTCGGGGTCGAGCGCGCGCACCTCTCCGCGCACGGCGCGCGAAAGCGCGTCCGCGTCAACGCCGTTCGCGGCGCGCACGACGAGCGCGACCGCCGAATCGGGCGACTGCTGCTCGTCGAAGTAGATGACGGGTGTGGTGCGCGCGTCGAGGCTCGTGACCTTCTCGTCGCCGACGACGCCGACTATCTCGAAGGGCGGGCGGTCTGCGCTCCACTTGAACGAGACGCGTCGGCCGACGGGGTCTTCGCCGGGGAAGATGCGCTCGGCGAAGGTCTTGTTGACGAGGAGCACGCCGGGCGCATCCGCGCGGTCGCGCTCGTTGAAGGCGCGGCCCGCGACGACGGGCAGCCCCATCACCTCGAAGTAGCTCGCGCTCACGGTGCGCAGGTGCGACTCGCCCGTCTCGCCCTCCGGCTGTGAGCGGCCGACGACTATCGGCGTGCCCGTCCCGCCTTCGGCCGCGAGCGGAAGGTTGCTCGTCTCGGCCGCGCCGCGCACGCCGGGGACGGCCGCGACGCGACGCAGAAGCTCGGCGTGGAAGCGCGCGCTGCTCGCGTCGTCCGCGTAGCGCGCGGGCGGGAGCGCGACACGCATCGTCAAGAGGTTTCGCGCGTCGAAGCCTGGGTCAACTTTGAGCATCGCCGTGAGGCTCTTCATCAGGAGCCCCGCGCCCACCAAGAGCACGAGCGCGAGCGCGACCTCCGAGACGACGAGCAGGTCGCGCAGGCGACGAGGCCCGCGCGAAACGGACGCCCGCCCGCCCTCCTTCATCGCCTCCTGCAAGTCCGCGCGCGACGCGGCGAGCGCGGGCGTCAGTCCGAACAGGATGCCCGTCGCGAGCGAGAGGCCCAACGCGAAGAGGAGCACGTCCGGGTTGAGCGAGAGGTTGCGAAGGTAAGGCATCTGCGCGAGCTGCGCGGCGGGTATAGCCGCGACCAAGAGGTCAACGCCCCACAGCGCGAGCACGAGTCCGGCAGCGCCGCCCGCGAGCGAAAGGAGCACGCTCTCCGTCAGGAGTTGTCGCGCGATGCGCCAGCGGCTCGCGCCGAGCGCGGAGCGAATGGCTATCTCGCGGCGTCGCGCGGTAGAGCGCGCGAGCAGAAGGTTCGCGACGTTCGTGCAGGCTATCAAGAGGACGAAGCCGACCGCGCCGAGAAGGAGTATGAGGACCGGCCTGACGGGGCCTACGATCTCCTCCTGCAAGGGCACGACGCGCAACCCCGTGCCCGCGTGCGCCGAAGGGTCGTCGCGTTCGATGCTCGACGCGACCGCGTCCATCTGCGCCTGCGCGGCCGTGAGGTCAACGCCCGATTTCAGACGCGCGACCGCGTGAAGCCAGTGCATGTAGCGGCGAGCGGCGACTTCGGGCGTAGGCTGAAGCGGCGTCCAGACATCGACCTCGCCGAGCTTCGCAAACTCGAACTCGGCGGGCAGCACGCCGACGATTGTGTAGCTCTCGCCGTCGAGAGCGACGCTTCGGCCGACGACCGAGCGGTCTCCGCCGAAGCGTCGCTGCCAGAGCGAGTGGCCGATGACGGCCGCGCGCTGCGCGTCAGTCGAGTCTTCGCCGTTGACGAAGGCGCGGCCCTCCTGCGTGCGGACGCCGAGCAGGTCGAAGAAGTTCGCCGTCACGGCCGCGCCGTTCACGCGCACGGCATCGCCCTCCGCGTAGAGAGTGAACTGCCGACGCGCGTAGCCCGCTATACCGTCGAAGACTCCCGCCCCTTGCGCGCGCCAGTCCTTAAAGTCGGGGTACGAAGCCTCGCGCAGCTCGAAGTCGCGGCTGCGCTTCGTCTCCCAGAGATGCACGAGCCGACCGGGTTCGCTGTAAGGCAGAGAGCGCAACAGCGTCGCGTCTATCACGGAGAAGATGGCCGTGTTCGCGCCGATGCCGAGCGCGAGCGTCACGATTGCGACGAGCGCGAAGCCCGGACGCTTCACCAGTGACCGCACACCGAACCGCACGTCTTTAAGTAGAGAATTCATGGCTCACTCCGTTCGCCGGTTCAAAGTTTCAAGTTGCAGGTTCAAAGTTAAGAGCTTTGCGCCTTCCAACTTTGAACCCGCAACTTGAAACTTGAAACTTTGAACTTTGGACTTTGGACTTATCAGTCCTCACTCGTAGCGTAACGCCTCCATCGGGTCTACTTTCGTGGCCCTTCTCGCGGGGACGAGGCAGGCGAGGAGCGCGGCGGCGGTCAGTAGCAGCGCGACGAGCGCGAAGGTCAGAGGGTCTGTCGCGGAGACTCCGTAGAGGAGGCTCGACATGACTCGCGTCGCTGCGTATGCGCCCGCGAGTCCGACTCCGACTCCGACAAGCGCGAGCCACATGCCTTGACCTAAGACGAGCCGGAGCACGTCTCTACCTTGCGCGCCGAGAGCGACGCGCACGCCTATCTCGTGCGTGCGCCGCGCCACCGCGTAGCTCGTCACGCCGTA
Source organism: Pyrinomonadaceae bacterium (assembly GCA_045807805.1). Classification (GTDB taxonomy): domain Bacteria; phylum Acidobacteriota; class Blastocatellia; order Pyrinomonadales; family Pyrinomonadaceae; genus QHXN01. The sequence continues at coordinate 5,957 of JBJMGR010000069.1, forward strand.
GATACCTACGACCGCGAGCAGCAGCGCCACGCACGCGAAGAGGCCGAGCAGCGCCATGTTGAAGCGTCGCGGCGAGACCGACTCCGCAATCCTCTGCCCCATCGTCTTCATGTTCGCGACCGGCTGCTCGGGGTCAACGGCCAAGACCTCGCGCCGTGCCGCGCGCGCGAGCGTTGCCGGGTCGCCCGACGTTCTCACGGCGACGTAGAGCGAGAGTGGAGGCGTGGGGCGATTCGCGAAGAGCGGCTGGTAGACGGGCACGTAGATCTCCGGCTTCGACTCGATGTCGAGCCCACGGTGCTTTATGTCGCCGACGACGCCGACAATCTCTATCCAGTCGGGCTTGTCGCCCTGTCGTATGCCGGAGTATGCGAAGCGTTTGCCTATCGCGTCCTCATTCGGCCAGTAGCGCTCGGCCATCGAGCGGCTGACGACGGCCACGCGCGGCGCGCCGCTCGTGTCGCGCTCGCTTATCTGGCGCCCGCGCATGAGCGGAATGCGCATCGCGTCGAAGTAGCCGGGCGTGATGAATCGCACCTGCTCTTCGGGATGCGGCTGCCCCGAAGGAACGGGGCGGCCTTCGATGAGGAAGCCGCGGCTTCCGCCCGAGCCGTTGAAGGGCAGAAGGTTGTTCGCGCCCACGGCCTCGACGCCCGGCAATGCGCGCAGGCGCGCGAAGAGGTTCGAGAAGAACGCGCGGTGGTCGTCGTAGGCTTTGTACTTCGCTTCGGGCAGCACGATTCTCATCGTCAGCACATGAGACGCGTCGAAGCCCGGACTCTCCTCCTGCACGCGCGCGAAGCTCTTGAGCAGAAGGCCCGCGCCCGCTAGAAGTACGAGAGCGATTGCGAACTCGGCGACGACGAGCAGGCCACGCAGACGCCCGCGCTTCGGCCCTTCCGTCGCGCCGCGACTGCCGTCTTTGAGCGACTCGTTCAAGTCAACCTTCGAGGCGTGGAGCGCGGGCGCGAGCCCGAAGATGATGCCGGTCAGGAGCGAGACCGCGAAGGTGAAGCCGACGACGCGCGCGTCAAGGCCCACCTCCTCGATGCGCGGCGTGCCCGCGGGCGCGAGCGCCACGAGCAGGTCAACGCCCCACAGCGCGAGCACGAGCCCCAACACTCCGCCCGCGAGCGAGAGCAGCACGCTCTCCGTCAACAACTGCCTCACGATGCGCGCGCGGCTCGCGCCGAGCGCGGTTCGCACGGCGACCTCCTTGCGGCGCGAGGCCGCGCGCGCGAGCAGAAGGTTCGCGACGTTCGCGCACGCGATGAGCAGCACTAAGCCCACGGCGCCGAGCATCACGTAGAGCGAGCGGCGCACGGAGTCGCCGACAACTTCATCCTGAAGCGGCCGCAGAAGCGCCGTAAGCCCGCGCGGGTACGTGGTCGCATTCTCGCCGCCGACGTTGCGCGCGAGCGTGGCGACTTCCGCCTGCGCTTGCTCGAAGGCCACGCCGTCCTTCAGACGCCCGACGACGCTCAGGAAGTGCGAGCCGCGATTGTTGGGCCCAAGCAGGTCTGCGTCGAAGGCGATGGGCTTCCAGATGTCCGTGTCGTTGTCCGGAAAGTGGAACGAGGCGGGCATGACGCCGACGACCGTGCAGGTCTGCCCGTCGAGCGTCAAGGTCTTGCCGACGACCTCCGCGTCGCCGCCGAAGCGTCGCTGCCAGAGCGAGTGGCTTATGACGACGACGCCGTCGCTGCCGGGCTTGTCCTCCTCTTCCATGAAGGCGCGGCCTTTGAGCGGCGCGACGCCGAGCGCGGGGAAGAGGTCTGCCGTCGCGGACAACCCTTGAATCCTCTCGGGCTCGCCCGCGCCCGTCATGTTGAAGCCGCCCGCGCTGTATGCCGCGACCTTTTCAAACGAGGAGGAGCGCGTGCGGAAGTCCGTGAACTCGGGCGCGGAGACTTCGAGTTCGTCGAAGCCCTTCTGGTTGAGGCCGACCCAGAGCGCGACGAGGCGCTGCGGGTCTCTGTATGGGAGCGGCCTCAGCACGACTGCGTTGACGACCGAGAAGATGGCGCTGTTGGCCCCGACGCCGAGCGCGAGCGCCGCGATTGCGATGACCGTGAACCCGCGGTTCGTCCAGAGCGTCCTCAGTGCGAATCGAACATCCTGATAGAGAGTCTCCATTGGTGTTCCTTCCCCTTAAGCTAACAGCCGACAGCTAACGGGCCTCTCATCACTCGTGGCGAAGCGCCACCATCGGGTCTACCTTCGTCGCGCGGCGGGCGGGGACGAGGCACGCGAGCAGAGCGACGAGCAGCAGGAAGAGCGAGAGCGCGGCGTAGGTTGCCGGGTCTGTGGGCGAGACGCCGTAGACTATCCCCACGAGCAGTCGCGTGAGCGCGAACGCGCCCGCGAGCCCCGCGACGAGTCCGGCGGCCGCGAGCACAAGGCCCTGACGCACGACGAGCCCGAATATGTCTCGACGACGCGCGCCCAAGGCCATGCGGACTCCTATCTCGTGCGTGCGCCGCCCGACCGTGTAGGAGATGAGGCCGTAGATTCCGACGGCCGCGAGCGCCAAAGCCACGAGCGCGAAGACGCCGAGCAGCGCCGTCTGGAAGCGTCGGCTCGCGACCGAGACGGCGGCCACCTCGTCCATCGTCAGAACCTTCGTCAGAGGTATCTGCGAATCCACAGACCAGACCCGCGCCTTCACCGCGCCGACGAGCGCCGAAGCGTCTACAGAGTCGCCGCGCACTGCGAGATACATCCAACGCTTCCAGACCTGCTGCGACTGCGCGTAGGGCGTATAGATGGCCGAGCCTTCGGGCTGGTCGAGCCCGAAGTGCTTCACGTCGCCCGCGACGCCGACGATAGTTATCCACTGCGGCGGGCCTTCCATCCTCACCCAGCGCACGCGCGCGCCGAGGGGGGAAGCATTCGGAAAATACTCGCGCGCGAAGCTCTCGTTGACGACGCCGACGAGCGGCGCGCCCGCCGTGTCGCGCGGCGATAAGTCGCGACCGGCGCGAAGCGGTATGTGCATCACGCGGAAGTAGTCGCCGCCGATGCTGCGCGAGTTAAGCTCGGGCTCGTCGCCGACCGCGACCTCGCGCCCCTCGATTGCGAAGTTGTGCGTGAGCGAAGAGCCCGCGAGCGGAAGCTCGCTGACCATCGCGGCCTCGGTGGCGGGCAGAGAGTTGATCTCTTCGAGCACGCGTCGGCGAAACTCGGTCTGCTTCGGAATCTCTTTGTAGCGCGCCTCCGGAAGCTCGATGCGCATCGTCAGAAGGTGTCGCGGGTCGAAGCCCGGCTCGACGCTTCTGAGGAGCCAGAAGCCTTTGACGAGGAGGCCCGCGCCGATGAGCAATACGAGCGCGAGCGCAAGCTCCGTGGCGACGAGCGCGCCGCGCAGACGACCGCCCGACGCAGGGCCGGACGCGCCCCGCCCGCCCTCCTTCAGAGCGTCTTGCAGATCAACGCGCGAGCCGCTCCACGCGGGCGCGAGCCCGAAGACGAGCCCGGTCAAGAGCGACACGCCGAGCGTGAAGGCGAGCACGCGCCAGTCAACGCCCACGTCCTGAAGTCGCGGCAGGCTCTCCGGCCCCGCCGAGCGCAGAATGTCAACGCCCCACAGCGCGAGCACTAATCCGACGACTCCGCCCGCGAGCGAGAGCAGCACGCTCTCCGTCAACAACTGCCTCACGATGCGTAGGCGCGCCGCGCCGAGCGCCACGCGCACGGCAACCTCCTGTCTGCGCGAGGCCGCACGCGCGAGCAGAAGGCTCGCGAAGTTCGCGCACGCGATGAGCAGCACTAAGCCCACGGCACCGAAGAGTATGAGCAGTGCCGGACGCACGTCGCCGACCGTGTACTCGTGGAGCGACAGCAGACGTATCGTGCGCCCCTTGTTCTCGTCGGGGTAAGCTTCGGCGAGCCTCGCGGCGACGACGTTAATCTCGGCCTGTGCCTGCTCGGGCGTGACGCCCTCCTTCAAACGGAAGAAGGCTCGAAGGAAGTGGACGCCTCGGAAGTCGGCCGCCAGAGGGTTGCCGACGCGAAGCGGAATCCACACGTCGGGCGTGCCGTAGGGCGAGGTGAACGACGCGGGGAGCACGCCGACGACCGCGTACGTCTGCCCGCTCAAGGTGACCGTCATGCGAGAGATACCAGCGCCGCCCAACTGCCTCTGCCAGAAGCCTTGACTGAGAACGGCGATGCGCTCGCCGCCCTTCACGTTGTCGCCCGACGTGAGCGCGCGGCCAATCAAAGGCTTCGCGCCGAGCACGTCGAACAGCTCGTGCGTGACGAAGCCCGCCTCGACCTGCACGGGCTCGCCGCCGCCCGCGTAGTCGAGCGCCTGCGTCGTCATCGCGCCCGCCCGCTCGAAGCTCTTAGCCTGCGCGAGCACGTCGTCCAAGTCCGGCTGAGACATGTTCGAGCGCGCCGTCATTAAACGCTCGCCCGCCGGATATGGCAGAGCCCTCAAAAGCACTCCGTTGACGACGGAGAAGATGGCCGTGTTCGCGCCGATGCCTAAAGCCAGCGTCAGCACGGCCACCGACGTGAACCCCGTACGCTTCACAAGCGTCCGCATCCCGAAACGCAAGTCTTGTAGCAGTGTTCTCATCGCTCACTCCGTTCGCCGGTTCAAAGTTCCAAGTTACAGGTTCAAAATTAAGAGCTTTGCGCCTTCCAACTCGGAACTTGCAACTTTGAACTTGGAACCTGAACTTTGAACTTGCAACTTTGAACTTGGAACTTATGAGTCATCATTCATCATTCGTAGCGCAGCGCCACCAACGGGTCTACCTTCGTGGCGCGGCGCGCGGGGATGATGCAGGCGAAGAGTGCGACCGTTGTTAGCAGTGCCGCGAGCGCGACGTATGTCAGAGGGTCGGTCGCGGAGACCTCGAAGAGCTGGCTCTGCATCAGGCGCGTCAAGGCGAGTGCGCCGACGAGACCGATACCGACGCCCGCGAGCACGAGCCCCATCCCGCGACGCAAGACGAGCGCGAGAATCGAGCGCGGCTGCGCGCCGAGCGCGAGGCGTACGCCTATCTCCCGCGTGTGCTGCGCGACGAAGAACGAGAGCACGCCGTATATCCCGAGCGACGCGAGCGCCAGCGCCAGCCCCGCGAAGACCGCGAGCAGGGTCATGCCGACGCGCCTCTGCGCCGACTCTTCGCCCAAAATCTCCTCCATCGTCTGCACGTTCGAGACGGGCTGCGTCGGGTCAACCGCGTAGACCTCGCGCCGAACGGCCGCGACGAGGCTCTGCGGCGCGACCGAAGTTCTTATGACGAGATAGCCCGGCGCGAACCACTGCTGATAAGTCACCTGCGGGTATGGCAGGTACATCTCGGGCTTCGCGGGCTCGTCGAGCCCCATCTGGCGTATGTCGCCGACGATGCCCGCGACCGTCAGCCAGGGGCGCGGCGACTCGGGGGCGCCGAGCTTGAAGCGCTTGCCGACGGCGTCCTGTCCCGGCCAGTATGTGCGCGCCATCGCCTCGTTGATGACGGCGACGGGCTGCGAGTTGGGGCCGTCTGAGTCCGAGAGGTAGCGCCCCGACTTGAGCGGCAGGCCCAACGTCTCCAAGTAGCCCGCGGTCACCTGGCGGTGATTGGCGTCGTTACCCAGGCCGCGCTCGGGCGGTCGGCCCTCGACCGTGAAGCCGCTCGTCCCGCCCTTCCAAGTGAGCGGCACCGTCGTCGTGTACCCGGCCGAGACGACGCCGGGGAGCGAGCGCACGCGCGCGAGCACGCCGTCGTAGAAGGCCGAGCGTTGCGCGTGCTCCGTGTACTTGTTCTGCGGGAGTATCGTCCGAAGGGTGAGGACGTTCTCGGGCTTAATCACCGAGTACTGCCCTTGCAGTTTCCGTAGAGACTGTATGAGGAGGCCCGCGCCGACGAGCAGCACGAGCGCGAGCGCGACCTCCGAGACGACGAACGCGTTTCGCAGGCGACGCCCGCCCGAGGCGGTGCCGCCGCGCCCGCCGCCTCCGGCCTTGAGCGCCTCGCCCGGCCCCGCCTTTGAAGCAGAGAGCGCGGGCGCGAGCCCGAAGAGCGTGCCCGTCACGAGCGAGACCAGAAGCGTGAAGACGAGCACGCGGCCGTCAACGCTCAGGCCCGCCGACAGAGCCATCGTCGGCGGGATGAGCTGTTGCAGGAACGCGAAGCTCCACAGCGCGAGCAGGAGCCCGAGCCCTCCGCCCATGAGCGAGAGCAGCGCGCTCTCCGTCAACAACTGTCGCACGACGCGCCAGCCGCTCGCGCCGAGCGCGACGCGTATCGCTATCTCGCGCCGCCGCGCGACCGAGCGCGAGAGCAGAAGCCCCGCGATGTTCGCGCACGAGATGAGGAGCACGAAGGCGACGGCGACGAGCAGCATCACGAGCGGCCTTCGCACGTCGCCCGCGAGTTGGTCGCGAAGCGGGAGCACGAACGCGCCGAGGCCCGAAGCCTCGTCCGGGTGGTCGCGCGAGATGCGCGCCATGACCGTCTTGATGTCCGCGTCGGCCTGCTCTACAGAGACGCCGGGCTTGAGGCGGCCGATGACGTTGAGGTAGTGGCCGCCGCGGTTGGCCCAGTCTTCGGGGCCCTGGGCGAGCGGCACCCAGATGTGTATGTAGGGTTCGAGGAGCTGGAAGCCTTGCGGCATCACGCCCGCGACGGTGTACTTCTCGCCGTTGAGCAGAATCTCGCGGCCGACGACCGAACGCTCGCCGCCGAAGCTGTCGCGCCAGAGCGTGTGGCTGAGTATGACGACGCGTTCGGAGCCGGGCTTCTCTTCGTCGGCGGTGAAGGTGCGGCCGAGCGCCGGGGCCGCGCCGAGCATCCGGAAGATGTTCGAGGTGACGGCCTGACCGTTGAGCTTCTGCGGCTCGCCCGCGCCCGTGAGGTTGTAGCTCACGGTGCTGATTGCGGCCATGTCCTCGAAGGAGTTCGTCTGCGTCTTCCAGTCAACGTAGTTGGCGGGCGCGGGCGTGTTCTTCGGGAAGCCTATGCTCGAAGCGTCCTCCCAGACCATCACGAGCCGCTCTGCGTCCGCGAACGGCAGGGGCTTTAAGAGCACCGCGTTCACGAGGCTGAAGATGGCCGTGTTCGCGCCGATGCCTAGCGCGAGCGTCACGACCGCCACGAGCGTAAAGCCCGGCCTCGACCAGAGCATGCGCGCGCCGTATCGCAGGTCTTTCAGAAGAGTCATTGCTCACTCCGTTCGCTAATGATGAGTAATACGTAATAAGTGATAAGTGATAAGTGGAAGGCAGCGAGCTTCTTATCCTCTTTCTCATCACTTATCACTCATCACTCATCACTTCATTCGTATCTGAGTGCCACCATCGGGTCTACCTTCGTCGCGCGGCGCGCGGGGATGTAGGAGGCGAGGAGCGCGACCGCGCCGAGCAGAATCGCTATTCCGGCGTAGGTCAGAGGGTCTGAGGCCGAGACGCCGTAGAGCAGGCTCGCCATCAGCCGCGTGAGCCCGAGCGCGCCCAGTAGCCCTATGCCTAAGCCCACCGCGACGAGGCCCATCCCCTGCCCCACGACCATGCGGAGCACGTCTCTACCTTGCGCGCCCAGAGCCATGCGCAGACCTATCTCGTGCGTGCGCTGCGCGACGGCGTAAGACATCACGCCGTAGAGGCCGACGACGGCGAGCACGAGCGCGAGCGCCGCGAAGATGCCGAACAGGAGCATCGAGAAGCGCCGCTGCGCGAGCGAGTCCGAGACCATCTGCTCCATCGTTGCCACGCGGAAGACCGGAAGGTCTCGGTCAATGCCCGCTATCGCGCCGCGCACGGAAGGTGCGAGCGAGGCGGGGTCGCCGTCCGTGCGAACCACGACGTAGAGGTTCTGGCCGCCACCCGTGGCCTGCGCGTACGGCACGTAGTACTGCCCGCGCGATTCGCCTTCGAGCCCCTCGTTGCGCACGTGCGCGACGAGGCCGACCACCTCGCGCCAGCGCGGCTTGTCGTCCGGCCCCTCGAACGTGATGCGCTTGCCGACGGGGTCTTCCGTCCCCCAGTACTTGCGCGCGAGCGTCTCGTCAACGATTGCGACCTGCTGCGCGTCGTTGGTGTCGTGCGAATCGAAGAGGCGTCCGCGCACGAGCCTGATGCCCATCGTCTGAAGATAGTCTTCGGAGGCGAGCCAGCGGCTGCCGTGCGGCGGGTCTTGTCCGGGTACTTGGGGCTGCCCCTCGATATTGAAGCTGCCGCTCTGGTTCGACCCGCTCATCGGGAGCGACGTGGTCGTCCCCGCCGTCTTCACGCCCGGAAGCGCCCTCAACTGTTCGAGCATCCGGCGGTCGAACAGGGCGCGCGCATTCGCGTCCGCGTACTTGTTCGCGGGAAGCGATAGCTGCATCGCGAGCACGCCGCGCGGCTCGAAGCCGGGGCTCACCTGTTGAAGCTCTACGAAGCTGCGTATGAGGAGGCCCGCGCCGACGAGGAGGATGACGGCGAAGGACATCTCCGCGATGACGAGCGCGTTTCGCACGCCGCGCCGCACGCCTGCCTTGCCGCTTCGGCCGCCCTCTTTGAGCGTGCCGTGGAGGTTAACGTCCGAGGTCTGGAAGGCGGGCGCGAGTCCGAAGACTATGCCCGTCAGGACGGAGACGCCGAGCGTGAAGAGCATCACGCGCGAGTCGAGACCTATCTCGGCCGCGCGCGGAATCCTCGCGCCGTTGAGCTTCAAGAGAAGGTCAACGCCCCACATCGCGAGCAGGAGCCCGAGCCCGCCGCCCACGAGCGAGAGCAGAACGCTCTCCGTCATCAGTTGACGCACGACGCGCCAGCGGCTCGCGCCGAGGGCGGTGCGCACGGCTATCTCCTTCTGTCGAACGGCCGAGCGCGCGAGCATCAGGTTCGCGACGTTCGCGCAGGCTATCAGGAGCACGAAGAGCACAGCGCCGAGAAGAATCCAGAGCGCCGTGCGAATCTTCCCGACCACGAACTCGTCGAGCGGCGTGAGCAGCAGTCCCCAACTGCTCTCCTCCGTGCCCGTCAGAAACTGTCGGCGCACGTCCGCCGCTATCGTGTTCATCTCGGCCTGCGCCTGCTCGACCGTGACGCCGGGCTTCATGCGCGCGACGACGTTGAGATACTCGGTAGACCAGCCCGTATCGGGGGCGAGTTGTTCGGGCCTGAAGGTGATCGGTGCCCAGAGGTCGGGCGTCTGCCCGAAGCCGAACTCGCGCCCGAGATTGAAACTGGGCGGCATGATGCCGACGACGGTGTAGGGCTCGCCGTTGAGCGTGACGTTCTTGCCGACGATGGGCAGGCCCGCGAAGCGGCGGTGCCAGAAGCCGTCGCTTAAGACGACGACCTTGTTGCGCCCCGCGTCGTTCTCTTCGGGGAGGAGCGTGCGCCCCTCGGCGGCCTGCGCCCCGAGCGCGGGAAACATGTTGGCCGTGACGTACATCGCGTTGAGGCGCTCGGGCTCGCCCTCGCCCGTCAGATTCGCGGAGAAGCTGCTGAAGGCGGCAACGTCGGAGAAGGACTTCGCGTTGTCGCGGTAGTATGCGTAGCCCGCGGGCGCGACCGTCGCATGAAGGTCGAGCTTCTTGTAGTTGTGCTCAAGGAGAACGAGCTGCTGCGGGTCTCTGTAGTTGAGCGGCTTGAGGAGGACGGCGTTGACGACGGAGAAGATGGCCGTGTTCGCGCCGACGCCGAGCGCGATGGCGATGACGGCGACGACAGTGAAGCCGGGGCTCTTCCGGAGCACACGCGCGGCGTAGCGTAGGTCTTTCAAAAGAGTTCTCATCGCTGTCCCCCCTCGAAGAAGCTGTCAGCGATCAGCGGTCAGCATTCAGCTTTCAGCTTTCAGCCAACCCCTTCGCGGCCTTCGCGCCCTCCTGGCGCTCTTTGCGTTTAAGCCGTGACTCTTTAATCGCAAAGAGCGCGAAGGAGGCGCGAAGGCCGCAAAGCTGAGTGCTGAACGCTGAGTGCTGAGTGCTGAGTGCTATCAGAGCTTAAAGCCGCTCTCTTCCAGCTCTTCCTCGGCCTTCTGCTCGTGGGTCTCTTCGACGACCTGACCGTCGAAGAGGTGGAAGGTTCGGTCCGCGTACTTCGCGTAACGCGGGTCGTGCGTGACCATGCAGATGGTCGCGCCGCCCGCGTGAAGCTCGCGCATGAGGCTCATGACGGCCTCGCCGTTGGTCGAGTCGAGGTTGCCCGTCGGCTCGTCGGCGAGCAGTATCGAGGGGTTCCCCGCGACCGCGCGTGCGACCGCGACTCTCTGCTGCTGACCGCCGGAGAGCTGCGAGGGGTAGTGCTTCATGCGGTGCGACATGCCGACCTTCATCAGAGCCTCTTCGACACGCTCGCGCCGCTCCGCCGAACTCATGTCGCGGTAGGTGAGCGGCAGCTCGACGTTCTCGTAGATGTTGAGGTCGCCGATGAGGTTGAAGGCTTGGAAGATGAAGCCTATCTCGCGGTTGCGTATGCGCGCGCGATCCGATAGCGAGAGGTTGGCGACCGAAGTGCCGTTCAGGATGTACTCGCCGTCGGTCGGCGAGTCGAGCAGCCCGAGTATCGAGAGCAGCGTGGACTTACCGCAGCCCGAAGGGCCAGCCATCGAGATGTACTCGCCCTTCTTTATGTCGAGGTGTATGCCGGAGAGCGCGTGCGTCTCGACCTCGTCCGTGTAGAAGACCTTTCGCACGCCGTCGAGCTTCACGAGCGGTTCGCTGGTAGCGCTCATCTCTGATTCCTTTCGTAAACCGTCAATCGTAAACCGTGACAAGTAGGGGAACCGTCGAACTCGTGAGCCGCAAACCGTGACGGAATGAGAGCGGGTTTTATCTCGTCACGGTTTACGATTAACGGTTAACGGCAGTTGTTCAATCAAGTCTTAACTTGTCCACGCCGTCCCACTGCGACGTGTCGGAGAGGATGACCGTCTCTCCCTCGCGCAGGCCGTCGACGACCTCGACCGTGTTGACCGAGGCGCGGCCCAACTTGACGGGCACGCGCACGGCCGTGCGGCCGTCAGCCTCGACGCGGAAGAGCGAGACGCTCGCCTGCGCGCCGCCGCCCGAAGCGGGACGGCCGACGTAGAGTACGTTATCCAAACGTTCGAGCTCGATGGTTCCGTCAACGCTCAGGTCGGGCCGCGCGCCCTGCGGCAGCGCGCCTTCGAGCCGCACGTCAACCGTGACAGTGCCGTTGCGCGCGGCCGGGTCTATGCGCTGCACGCGGCCGGGGACGACCGCGCCGCCGCTCCGCGTGTCAATCGAAGCGGGCTGGCCGAGCGCGATGTCTTTAATCTGCGTCTCCGGAATCTGTAGCGAAGCCTTGAGGCTCGTGGGGTCTGCGACGCGCGCGATGTTCGTGCCCGGCGTTATCTGCTGGCCGACCTCGACCGTCACCTCTTGCAGCACGCCCGCCGTGCCCGCGCGCACCTGAAGCGACGCGACCTGCTCCTGATTGAGTCGAAGCTGCGCGCGCAACTGCTCGATGCGCGACTGCTGCGAGGCTATCTGCGCCTCGGCCGAAGATTTGTTCGTGCCGACGCGCTTCTGCTCGACGGCGACGCGGTTGGCGAGCTGCTCGACCTTGACGCGCGAGATGCGCAGCGTCAGCACGGGCACCAAGCCCTCTTTGCCCAACTGCTCGTCCGTGTCGAGCTGAATCTTGGCCTGATTGTACTCGGACTGAATCTGCGCGATTGTTGACTGCTGCGTCATCAGGTCGCTCTGCAAGCGCGAGCGAAGGTTGTTGAGGTCTGCATCGGCGGTCTTGATCTGATATTCAACGTCAACGGCCGCCTGCCGTAGCGTCGGGTTCGAGAGTTCGACGAGCACCGTGCCGGGCGTCACGCTCTCGCCGGGCTTGACGAACTTCTGCTCGACACGGCCCTCGACGGGCGCGGCAATCTGCCGAATCTCCTCGGGTATGAGCGTGCCCAAGCCCCGCACCTGCCGAAGCATCTGCCCGCGCTTGACGGTGTCGGTCAGAACGGTCGCGCGCGCCACGCTCGGCGACGCGCGTTCGAGTCGCGAGAGCCCGTAGGTGATGAGGCCGACGACCAGAAGGCCGAGCGTCGCGTAGACGGCCAGCTTCACGCGGCGTCGGTTCTTCCTCTGCGGCCGCCTCACGTCCATAGAGGAGCGCGGCGCGTCGAAAGAGGGGCGCTTCACGTCCGTCGAGGGTCGCTTTACTTCATTGGAGGGGCGAGGCACGTCCGTCGAGGTGCGTTTTACATCCATAGAGAGTTGCCTTACATCCATAGAAACACTTCCGCTCACGACGCCCTTCAACAACCCCCGTACCACGCGCGCCCCCGCACAAAACTCCCCGAATTTTCAGAATCCTCCGCCCACGCCCCACACGCACACGCCCGCCCCTGTCCGTTTCCGGAAACCACAAATCCCAAAATCGAAAATTACGAGAGCGCGACGGACGTACGCCCCAAGCGAAGTCACGCGTAAATCTTTTCGTCTAAAATCCAAATCCGCGTATCATGCGGAGGCCGCTCCGCATGTTCAGGAGTTGGGCGGCTGATGCGTTTCCATGGCTAAGAAAGACAAAGTGTCAAACGAGCGGAAGAACCTGCATAGATTGGCGGGTGAGTTCCTTGTTGCCTCTCGCCTGACACAGCGTGGTTACATGGTCACGTTACAGTGGGGTACCGCTATTGGGTATGACATCCTAGTGTTTGATAAACAGGGGCATGTTGCCTTCATTGAAGTGAAGTCCAGTGCCTCTAATTCACGCCGTTGGGTGTTGCAGAAGAAATATGCTTCCCCTCGGAACGATGCAATCTCTCCCGAGCGCCGCTTTGTCTGCTGCGTTGACCTCGCAATCACCGACCGCGAACCCTATGTGTATGTGTTTCCTGCGGAGGTAGTAGCAGACGGTTTACACTACTTTTTTTCGGGGAAATTCCCGAACAGCTCAAGTTATCATTTATCGCTTGATTATAAGCCGCAAGGTAAAACTAAAGAGATTGGTATACAGACTGTAGGGGAATATATAGAGGCACAATCATACTTAGAGAGGTACGAGGCACTGGGTATTGAGCCCGTGGTTGGTTAATCGTCATGTATAGCCGGCGACCTTACAGCGACATACACCCAATCGCCTGGTAGTGTGGCTCTAAGTGTGCCTTTCCTATTATCGTCTAAACAACCCTCTTTCGGTGTGCTATCCTCCGGCCGAGAGGTTACAAGCACATGCATCAAGTCAGCGTCGAGGAAGCCAAGGCGAATCTACACGACCTCGTTGACGCGGCCGTCAGCGGCGAGGAGGTCGTCATCGCAAAGGATGAGGAGCACCTCGTAAAGCTTGTGCCGGTTTCTCGCACGAATCCTCGTCCACAGTTCGGCAGCGCACGAGGGCTGATTACCATGTCGGAGGATTTCGAGGAGCCGCTTGAGGAGTTTGAAGAGTACACGAGATGAGGCTTCTGCTCGATACTCACGCCTTCCTGTGGTTCATCATGGGCAGCCCTAACCTGAGCGCGACGGCCCGCGCCCTGATCGAGGACCAAGCGAGTGAAAGATTCCTCAGCGCCGCAAGCCTTTGGGAGATGGCAATCAAATTGAGCACTGGGAAGCTCACACTATCCGCCCCGTTCGATCTCCTGATTCCGCGGCAACTCGGTTTGAACAGCATTGAATTACTGAGTATTGAAGTAGCTCATGCGGCTGTCATCTCTACCTTACCCTTTCACCACCGTGACCCCTTCGACCGGCTGATTGTCGCGCAGGCGATTGTCGAGAATATGCCAATCGTCAGCGTTGACACGGCATTCGATATGTACGCAGTGAAAAGGCTGTGGTAGAGGAGACTTACTCTGCCTCGTCAATCACGGAGGTCAACACTATGGGAACGAAAACGGGCGGCTCCGTGGGTTCGGAGAAGAGTGCGGGGGCCGAAGCGTGCGGGCGGAAGTTTCTGCGATACTTCCCCGGCGGGTTCTCGGACGCGACTTATATAGATTGGGAGCGCAGCTACAAGTGGGAGGCGCACGAGCGTTGGGAGGGGGCGTTGGGGAAGTCGCAGTTTCGCGGGCTCCTGCGCGCGGGCGAGTTCTCGGAGGTCGCGGCGCGCGCCGTTCGAGTCGAGCAGAAGACGCGCCACAGCATGATCTTCTCGTTCGAGAAGATGGCGCTGCGCGACGCCGTGAAGACCGATGCGGGCGCGCGCACGTTCGCCGAAGGGCTCTACGAGCTTCTGCACGGCGCGGGCTCCGTCGAGCGGCGATTCAAGAACTGGGTCGAGTCGGTCGCGTCGCTCCCGCGCAGGCAGACGCGCGTGCTGACGTGGCCGATGGTCACGGTCTGGGGCTTCCTCGCGCAGCCCCGTACGCACATCTTCCTCAAACCCACCGTGACACGCGTCGCGGCCGAGAAGTACGGCTTCGACTTCCGTTACAAGTCGCGCCCTTCCTGGGAGACATACTCGAACTATCTTGAGTTCGCCGAGACCGTCCGCCGAGACCAAAGCGCGCTCGGCCCGCGCGACATGATAGACATACAGTCTTTCTTATGGGTGCAGGGATCGGACGAATACCCGGACTGAGTAAGGCATAAGGCAAAAGGTAAAAGTGAAGGCGGAGAGAAGAGCGGCCTTCATCAAGCGTTGATGAAGGCCGCTCTTGTCTTAAGTCAGAACCGGGAGCGGTAGCGACCGGGTCTCAAGCTTCGACATGCAAACGCATCTCGGAGCAACTACCCGGTCGCTACCGCTCCCGGTTCTGACTTTCGCCTTTTGCCTTCACAAAGTTCTTGTGCGGCGGGCGGAAAGGTGATTCAATTCGCGACCGGCCGCGGGGGTTAGCAGAAGGCCGGCGGCCGTCTCTTCGGGTCACTTCACTTTTCGAGAGGAGAAATGAGATGAGTCTTAACAAAGGGAGGCTTACGGCCGTGCTGTTGGCCGCGCTGACCCTCGCATGTGTCGCCGCCGACGCGGCACCGAAGACGACCGCTTACGTGCTGCCCAACCCCGTGCTCGTCCTGAGTGGGACGGAGCCTTACCAGGCGGGGGGCAAGAGCTTCGTTCGCTACAAGTATCTGGTCTTCAACTCGTCGGAGTACCCCGACTCGCTCTTCGCCGCCGCCCCGAACCTTCCGCCCTGCGGCAAGAACACGAAGTCTTCGAGGACTTGGGTGGACATCTACGATCAGAGCGGCAAACGTCTCTACGGCTTCTGCGCGCTCGGTAAGGCATCAGACCTGAACGAACTCTGGTTCGCGCTCGAAGAGGGCGTCGTGCCGCCTAGCTGGGTCTACATAGAGTTGACCGACCGAACCGACAGCACGAAGTACAAGTCCAACCTCGCCGAGACTTCTCTTTAAATAATAGTTCAAAGTTCCAAGTCGCAAGTTCAAAGTCGCAAGTTCAAAGTTGAAGACACGCTCGTTGCCTTCTAACTTTGAACTTGCGACTTGGAACTTGTAACTATCTCACGTATGACGCTGACCAGCTCGCGCACGTCCTCTTCGGCCGTATCGAAGGAGCACATGAGGCGCACCTCCGAAGTCTGCTCGTTCCAGACGTAGAAGAAGAAGCGCTCCTGCACGCGCGGGACTATCTCGCGCGGCATCAGCGCGAAGACCGCGTTCGACTCGACGGCCTGCGTAATCTTCATCTGAGGGATTCGCGCCACCTCTTCGGCGAGCGTTTGCGCGCAGCGGTTCGCGTGCTCCGCGTTGCGTAGCCAGAGGTCTTCGGTGAGAAGCGCGTTGAACTGCGCCGCGACGAAGCGCATCTTCGAGGGTAGCTGCGCGCCCTGCTTGCGCACGAACTTGAAGTCGCGCGCGAGCGTCGGCTCAAGGAAGACGACTGCCTCGCCGTACATCATCCCGTTCTTCGTCCCGCCGAACGAGAGCACGTCCGCGCCCCCGGCGGCCTCGCGCAGAGAGACGCCCATGTGCACGGCGGCGTTCGCGAGCCTCGCCCCGTCAACGTGCAGCAGCAGCCCGTTGTCGTGGGCGAACGACGAAAGACGCGCAAGCTCTTCCGGGGAGTAGACGGTGCCCAACTCGGTCGGCTGCGAGATGGAGACGACGCGCGGCTGCACGTGATGCTGGTCGCTCTTGCGCCAGAGAAGCGGCTCTATCTGCTCGGGCCTCAGCTTGCCGTCCCCGGTCGCGAGGTCGATGAGCTTGCAGCCCGTGAATAGCTCGGGCGCGCCGCACTCGTCCACGTTTATGTGCGCGGTCGCGGCGCAGACGACGGCGTTGTGCGGCCGCGTCACGGCTGCGAGGCCCGTGACGTTCGCGCCCGTCCCGCCGAAGACGAAGAAGACCTCCGCGTCTTCGCCGAACTGCTCGCGGAACTTGCACGCCGCCGCGTCGGTGAAGGCGTCGTCGCCGTATGCGACCGTGTGCCCCTGATTGGCCGCGCGTATCGAGTCCATCACGCGCGGGTGCACGCCCGCGTTGTTGTCGCTCGCGAATCCTCGTCTGATGTTCATCATGTGCGTGTAGCTTTCCACCTCGGCCGCGCCGTGTCAATTTAGAGGTCTTCCATCAGCGCGGCGGCGTCTTCGGGGTCTGAGTCCGTGATGAGGTCAATGCCGCTCAGTGCGAAGCGGCGCGCGGAGGCAGAGGCGCGCGCGTCTCTCTCCTCTTCGAGAGACCACTGCGCGTGGCGCGTGAGCAGCGCAAGCGCGAGAGCGCGGCCGAGCGTCAAAGCGAACCGGCGCGCCCCGGCTTCGAGTCTCGTCTGACCTTCACGCGCGGCCACGGCGAGCCATGCTTCGGCGTGCGCCGCCGCGTCGAGCGACGCGCGCGCGGCGCGTGCGAGCCCTTCGTCGCGAACGTCGCGCGCGCAGTATTCAATCTCGCCCTTCAGAGACGCGAGCGCGCCCGAGTCCTTCAAGGCCGTGCGCAGCGCGTCGAGCGAGAGGACATTGGTCGTGCCCTCCCAGATTGATAGAACCTGCGCGTCGCGCAGCAGCACGGGGAGCCCCGTGTCTTCGACGTAGCCCGCGCCGCCGAACGCTTCGATTGTCTCGCTCGCGACCGACACGGCCGCGCGCGCCGTCGTCAACTTCATCAAGGGCGTCAGAAGTCGAAGCATGCGCGCGCCCCGCTCGTCCAGCTCCTTCGACTCTTCGCGCCCCGTCAACTCGGCCGCGTAGAACGTCAGATGAAGCGCGGCTTCGGCCTCGGCCTGTAGCCCCGCGAGCGTGTCGGCGTGCAGAGGCTTCAACGCGAGCACGGAGCCGAAGGCCGCGCGACGACGCGCGTAGTCGCGTGCGAGCGCGACGCCTCGACGCATCAAGGCCGCCGCGCTCACGCCGTTCCAGAGGCGCGTGACGTTGAGCATCGGCGCGATGTCGCGCACGCCGTCCGTCGTGCCCATGACCAACTCCGCGGGCGTGCCTTCGAGCGTCAACTCGGCGGTCGGGACTTTGCGCGTGCCCAACTTATCCTTGAGCCTGTTTATCTGTATGCCGCGCAGACGCCCCTCGGTGTCGCGCGTCTCGACGAGAAAGAGCGCGAGGCCGCGCCCGCCCGTCGCGTTCCCTTCGGGCCACGCGAGCGTCAGAGCAATCCGCGACGCGGCGGCCGACGTGAACCACTTGCGCCCGTAGAGTCTCCACGCGCCCTCCGCGTCGCGCCGCGCGACGGTCTCGCTTAAGCCTACGTCCGAGCCGCCCGTAAGCTCCGTCATCCATTGCCCGCTCGTCCAGAAACTCTCGGGGTCGCGCGAGACGAGATGCGGCACGACTCTCTCAATCAATGTTCGGTTTCCCGAATCGATGAGCGCGCGCGCCGCGCCGTCCGTCATCGCGAGCGGGCAACTGTAGATGTCGGTCGAGGGCGTGAAGAGGTACGCGAGCGCGAGTTGATGCGTGCGCGAATACTTCCCGTGGCGGCGCTCGTATGCGGTGGCGACCAGACCGCGCTCGGCGGCGATGCGCTCGGCCACGCGCCAGAGCGGCGAGACCTCTATGCGGTCAACACGCTCGCCCCAAGCGTCCCACTGGATAAGGCGCGGCTCGTTCAGGCGGTCTTCCAACTGCATGCGGTAAAGCTCGCCGCCCGCCATCTCTCCCAACTCCGCGAGCGAAGGCTCCACGTCGCGCAGCACTTCGGGCGGAAGCTGCCGCTTCAAGTATGAGCGCAGCGCGCGGTCGTCCTCGTACTGGTTGCCGAGTCGCGGGGGCTCCTGTCGGAAGGGCATCGCACACTCCTTCGCGCCTTGACGCGGCGGGAGGGATTTAGCAATTCTGACTCGAAGCGATAATACCACCCGCGAGGCCGACGATGACTGAGACAGTAAAACAGATGGCCGAGACCGCGAGACAGATGGACGCCGCCGCCCCGGTCGAAGAGATACGTTCACACTTCCCCGCGCTCGAACGCAGACACGGCGGCGAGCGGGTCGCGTACTTCGACGGCCCCGGCGGGACGCAGGTTCCGCGCGAGGTCGCCGAGGCGATGAGCGACTATCTTTACAACCACAACGCGAACACACACTGGGCCTACCCTACGAGCGCGGAGACGGATGAGCTTCTTGAGCGTGCGCGCGTCGTGCTTGCGGACTTTCTCGGCGCGTCGCACGACGAGATAGTCTTCGGCGCGAACGCGACGACGCTCGCCTACCACGTCTCGCGCACGCTCGGCCGTACGTTCGAGGCGGGCGACGAGATAGTCGTCACCGAACTCGACCATCACGCGAACGTCGCGCCGTGGCAGGCATTGGAGCGCGAGCGCGGAATAGTCCTCCGCGTCGTTCGCATGGACACGGAGACGGGCGCGCTCGACTGGGACGACTTCGAGTCCAAGGTCAACGAGCGCACGAAGGTCATAGCCGTCGGCGCGGCGTCGAACGCGCTCGGCACGCTGACGGACATCTCGCGCGCGGGTAGGCTGGCCGAATCCGTCCGCGCATACATGTTCGTGGACGCGGTTCACTACGCGCCGCACCGCCTCGCTGACGTGCGCGCGATGCGCTGCGACTTCCTCGTCTGCTCCGCATACAAGTTCTACGGGCCGCACGTCGGCGTGCTGTTCTGCCGCCGAGAGCTGCTACAGACGCTCCCCTTCCCGAAGCTCACGCCCGCGCCCGACTACGCGCCCGAGGTCGCGGAGACGGGCACGCAGAATCACGAAGGGATAGTCGGCGCGGCGGCGGCCGTCGAGTTTCTCGCCTCGCTCACGCGGGGTACTCCGACCGCGCCGCTCCAAGTCTCCGCGAGGCGCGAGCGCCTGCGCGCCGCCTTTGAAGCGCTGCACGCGCGCGGCGCGCGGCTCACGAAGATGTTGTGGGAAGGGCTCTCCGAGATAGAGGGCGTGACGCTCTACGGCCCGCCGCCCGAGGAGCCGCGCACGCCGACGGTCGCCTTCACCGTGCGCGGCGTCGCGTCAACGGAGGTCGCGCGCGGACTCGCCGCGCGCGGTCTCTTCCTCTCGCACGGAGACTTCTACGCGGCCACGGTCGTCGAGCGTCTCAACCTTTTGCCCGAAGGGCTCGTGCGCGCGGGAGCAGCGTGCTACACGAGCGCGGAAGAGGTCGAGAGGTTGGTCGCGGGCGTCGGCGAGATAGCGCGCGGCGCGGACTAACATTCACCTTTAACCGCGTTGATGAAGTCCGCCAGCATGCCGTAGGAGGTGCTCTTGAGGTCGGGCGAGTGCGCGACGAGCGTGAGGCCGCGCAGCACGTCCAGCTCGAAGTGAATCGCGAGCGTCGTGCCCTTGATTGACGCGAACGGGTTGTCGGGCGCGACGCGTTCGGGCCGCACGCGTCCTTCGACACGCCCGCCTTCGTCGCGCGTGCAGCGCGAGATGAGTTTGAACGGCTCGCCCGCCGCGTGTGCCTTGCGCACTTCCTCGACGCTTAAGCCGCGTATCCCTTCCCTGCTCACGTCCGTTAACTTTAGGCCCGCGCACATCAAGACGTTCGCGAGGGCGCAGACCTTCACGGCCGCGTCCCAGCCGTCAACGTCGTGCGTCGGGTCGGTCTCCGTCACGCCTAAAGACTGCGCGCGCCGCACGCCGTCGTCGTACGTGCGCCCCGCCGCCATCTCTTCGAGGATGAGCGTGGTCGTGGAGTTGAGCACGCCGCTAAAGCCTTCGACGCGCGCGGCCGGAAGCGAGTCGCGGAAGGTTGAGTAGACGGGCAGGCAGTCGGCGACGGTCGCCTCGAACATGAAGCGTCGACCTCGGCTTCGCGCGAGTTCCGCGAGTTCGCGGTGCGCGTGGACTATCGTCCCCTTGTTCGCCGTGACGACGTGCGCGCCGTGCTCTAAGCCAGCGCGCGCGTGCATGACCGCTGGCTCGCCCGTCAAGGGTTCGAGCGAAGTCGTCTCAAACATCACGTCGCAGCGCGCGGCCGCGAGCCATTCGCCGACGTTAGAGGGCGGTGGCGAGACGCGCTGAGTGATTGCGCCCGATAGAAGCTCTTCGACGTTGAAGCCTTCGGGCGCGGCGAGCCAGCCCATGCGCCGCGTCGCGACGCCCGTCACGCGCCAGCCCACGCCGAACTCCGCGCGCAACGCTTCCGTCTTCTCGACGAGCAGAGGGATGAGCGCGCGCGCGACGTTCCCGTAGCCGAGCAGACAGAG
>JBJMGR010000070.1:0-5049 GCA_045807805.1 Pyrinomonadaceae bacterium
AGAGCCTGTTTGAAAATTCATTGTGGCGCTAAGCGACGCAGCATCAGCCGCGTCATTGCGGCGTAGATCAGCGACTCGCTCGTCTCGGGTAGCCGCTCGTAGTCTTTGCTCAAGCGGCGCGACTGGCACAGCCACCCGAACGTGCGCTCGACGACCCAGCGCCGCGGTAGCACCTGGAAGCCGCGCTGCCCTGCGGGCGGCGTGACGGCCGTCAGGGCGATGCGGTGACGCTCAAGCCACTCCGCCAGGTGCCCGCGCTCGGTGCGGTAGGCGCCGTCGGCCCAGACGCGCCGCAACTTCTTGCCCGCGCCGCCGCGACTCGAAAGCACCAGCAGCGCGCCGACCTTGTCCTGCACGTTGGCGGTCGTCACGGCCACGGCTAAGAGCAGCCCCAGCGTATCGACGAGCAGGTGGCGCTTGCGCCCCTTGACCCGCTTGTGCCAGTCGCAGCCGCGGGTCTCGGGCGCCGCCGTCTCCGTGGTGCGCACCGACTGGCTGTCGAGGCAGCCGGCCGTCGGGTGCTTGTGGCGACCCGCCCGGCGACGCACGGCCGCGCGCAGCGTGTCGTGGATGCGCCGCCAGGTGCCGTCACGCCGCCACCGCCGGAAGTAGCCGTAGACGCTCTGCCACTTCGGGCAGTCTGTCGGCATCATCCGCCACTGGATGCCGCCTTTGAGGACGTAGCAGACGGCGTTTAAGACCTCGCGCAAGTTCAGGGGCGGACGCCCCCGTGGCTTGGGCGGAGGCAGTAAGCCTTTGATAAGATGCCACTGACTGTCAGTCAGGTCGGACGGGTAGCGTTGGCTCATGACACCCAAAGCTTACCCGCACGATACGACTGGCAGTCACCTTTTTAAAACAGGCTCTCATCACTCATCACTTCAAAACTACTCTCCGTGCTCGGATGTGTAGAGGCGGAGAATCTCCTGACCCTGCCGGGAGCGCGGGTCGATGGTGCGCAGGTGTTTGCGGCCCTGCATCTCCCAGAGGGCTGTGACGTGTCCGTCCTTCTCTACGGCGTGATAGGTTATCTCCTCGGGCGCGACCTCTTCGGCCTTCGGCTCTGCCTCTGCTACTGCGGCCTCTGCCACGGGTGCGGCCTGCGGCTCGGCTGCGGCGGCGGCGGGCGCGTCGCCGGTCGTCTCGGTCGCCGGGGCCGCGGCGTTCTCGTTCTCTGACATATCGTTTCCTCTCCGAACTGCTCTTAAGATTTTTAAGGTGTGCGCTGAGGATTGTAATAAGGCGCTAAATAAAAGGCAAAAGTAAAAAGGCAAAAGGCAGAAGTGAAGACGAAGAGAAGCGCGGCCTTCATCAAACGTTTGATGAAGGCCGCGCTGATTCTTATCCCTACTTTTGCCTTTTCACCTTCGCCTTCGCCTCACGCCGCCTCCTTCTGCTCGAAGAGGACTGTTCGGGCGCGGGAGGCTTCACGCTTGTGCTCCATGTCGCGCTGCCAGAGTTCGCGCTGCGTCCTGTATGCGAGCAGGCAGAGCACCGCGAAGCCTCCGGCGGCGACGAAAGGAAGCGCCTTCCCCATCAGCCGCGTGCCGTAGACGGCGACGAAGGCGTTGATACAGACGAGCGCGATGCGGAACTCGGTCGGCCCGAGCTTGCCGTGGCTTATGTGAAAGCGGCCCGTCGCGGCGAAGGCCAGAAAGGAGTTGACCATGAAGCCCGCGAAGACCGCGAGCACGAGGAAGAGACCGAGGTGGAAACGCTCGGGCAGGACGAGCCCGTAGCCGACGAGCACGGCGCACAAGAAGACGAAGTCGAGCAGGTGATCCATGTAGAAGCCCCACTTGACGAGCCCCGTGTCGCGGTACTTGCCGACCTTGCCGTCGAAGAAGTCCGTCACCCACTGCAAGGCTATCATCACGGACGAGCCCCAGAGCCAGCGCGCGTCGCCCCGCGCCAGATAGCCGAAAGTGACGAGCCCCGCGCACCACGCGAGCGTCATCAAGGTCAGGTGGTGTGTGCCGAGCCGGGAGGGTATGCGCGGCACGACGCGCGCCGCGAAGCGTCGCTCCAAAGGCGACAAGAGCGACGAGCCCGACTTCGCCGCGAGTGTGAGTTGTTCTCTCTGCATCTGAAAAAACTCCGTCCCCTTTGGCTCGGGAGAGCATTCACTCAAGTGCAAAATACGGGCCGCGCGGCCGGACATGAAAACGCCGCCCCACGGCAATCGGCCCGCACGAGCGACGCAGGAAAAACGTTTCACTTGATGGGAATTTAGAAGGATGAAGTAATGAGTTACAAGTTCAAAGTTGCAAGTTCAAAGTTAAGGAGAAGCGCCTTCTAACTTTGAACTTGCAACCTTAAACTTGAGAAGGCAAGCCTTCCTTTCAGCCTTCATCCTTTCAGCGAGCGCGCGATTTCGACGGCGCGGCGCGGGGCGATGACGCCCCAGCCCTGCCGGTCAATCTCCACGTCGGGGAGGCGCTCGGCCGTGTCTATGAGTATGCGTTTGACCTGATGCGGCGTCAGGTGCGGGTTGGCTTCAAACATGCACGCGACCGTCGAGGAGACGATGGGCGCGGCGAACGAGGTGCCGTCAACGAACTTGTAGTGCTCGCTTATCACGTCGTTCTCGCGAAGCTTGACGGAGACGAGCTGGCGTATGAGATAGACGGGGAGCGTGCGCGCGTCGTAGAAATCAGTGTCAACGTCCTTGTGCTCTTCGATGAGCGGGCGCAGCTCTTCGTCCGCGGCGCGGTCGAGCTTCGCGTAAAGCTCGGCCTCGGCGGCCGTGGGCGTGTGCGGCAAGATAGGCGCGGGAACCCATATGCCGGGCGCGATGACTTCGGGCTTCTGCAATCCGTCGAAGGTCGGGCCGTAGGATGAGCGGTAGAGCCCGTGGCGACTGCGGTCGAGCGAGTTCTGGTCGTTCAGGCCGCCGACCGCAATCGAAGAGGGTGAAGAGGCGGGCGGCAAGACCGGGTGGCCCGGCTCCCAGCCCGCGTTCCCGACGGCGCAGACGACGACGAGCCCGGCCTTCACGGCGCGCTCCACGGACTGGCAGAGGGCGTTGTCGAGGTAAGACTGCTCGCCGTCGCCGCCCGCGGAGATGTTGACGACGCGTATGCCGTACTTCTCTCGGTTCTCGATAATCCACTTGAGCCCGCGGTCGATGTTCTTCTCGCCTATGTGTCCCGACTTGCTGACCTTGACGAGGACGACGTTGCAGTCGGGCGCGATGGAGCGGAAGAAGCCGCCCGAGCGTGCGCCGTTTCCGGCCGCGACGACCGAGGTCATCATGCCGTGCCAGCTCGCGGGCTCAATCGTGTCGAGCGTGCCCGTCCCCTTCGGCACGATGTTGTGATAGGCGAGTATGCGACTCTCGGGCGTCGTCAAATCCGCGTGCGGGTAGAAGCCCGAATCCAGAAAAGCGATGGTGACGCCGCGGCCCGTGAACTGCTCGTGCGCGCCGAGCCGGAGCCACGTCGGCAGCACGCGTCGGCCCTGCTCGAAGACGGCCGCGTACTTCTCCAACTGCGCGCGCGCACGCTCGAAGAGCTGTATGCAGCGAGAGCAGACGAACGCGACATCGTCGGGCGCGTTCGCCACGATGAGCGACCGCAACTCTTCCGGAAGTGAATCGAAAGGCGCAAGCCCATCCTCCGACTCGCGCCTGCACACGGGACAAGCGTGCCTGCCCGCGGCCACGTCGGAATGAGACTGCGACACTGCTTCTATAATTTCAGACACGAATAACACCACCCTGTTTTTTTCCGACTATCATGCAGTCGCGCGCGTACGTACGCAAGGCGCGAACAGAACCGCGAGCGGTAGCGAGCGGGTGTGCGCCGCGCGATGAAGGCTCTCTGCGTAAACACTACCCGCTCGCTACCGCTCGCGGTTCTGTTCGCCTCTCGCCGTCAAATGTTATAAATTAGGTTCAGGCGTAAAAACCAAAAAGTCAGAACTGAAGGGGCCGGAGAACTGATGTCCAAAGAACCGACCAGCGTGCCCGAAATCTTCAAGCACGCGATGTCGCTCGCGCGCGCGGACGCGGGGCTTTCGCTCAGGGACTTGCGGCGGCGACTCTACGAGGAGCTTAAGGGCTCGCCCATGCCGCCGCTCTCGAACCTGACCTTCCCCGAACAGGACGGGCTCGCGCCCCACGAGGACTGGACGGCCGGGCTCTCCATCGTCCGGCGCGGCATACAGCGCGAGGACTGGCGCGAGATAATCACGGGCGTGGCGATGAGCCTCGACCAGACGCTCCGCTACGAGCGCGAGCGCGGGACGTTGGGCCAGTCCGACGACTGGCACGACCGCACCACCGGAATTGAAGGCGCGCTCCAGAAGGGCGTCTCCAAGTGGATGCCGGAAGAGTTAATGAAGCTCGCGGAGCGGGCGTCGAAGAAGTAGTCAGTAGCGGTCAGCATTCAGCACTCAGCTTTCAGCTTTGATACCTTTGCACCCTTCGCGGTCAAACTGGGTAGGGCTCTAACCGCAAAGCACGCGGAGTAGTCGCGAAGGTCGCGGAGGGTCTTAAGCTGAGTGCTGAACGCTGACCGCTGAGAGCTTTAACCATGAGTTTTCTCGACACGCTTTTCAAAGACCCTTTCAGGCAGGAGGGCGCGCCGCGCCGCGCGGAGGAGTTCGAGGGCGAGGACGTAATCATCAGCCCCGACACACGGCGCGACGACCGCATGCCGCCGGGGCAGACCCGCACGCGCAAGTGGCCCGTGCTCGACGCGCACGGCACGCCGCAGGTTGACCTTGAGACCTGGCAGTTCGAGGTCGGCGGGCTGGTCGAGAGACCCCTGAAGTGGTCGCTCGACGAGTTCCTGCAACTGCCCGCCGTCAAGGTCTATGCCGACTTCCACTGTGTGACGCGGTGGTCGCGGCTCGATAACCTGTGGGGCGGCGTCTCGACACGGACGATTGCCGAGCTGGCCGGCGTGAAACCCGGGGCGAAGTTCGTCGTTGCCGAAGGCCACGATTACGGGTGGACGACGAACCTGCCCATCGAATACTTCCTCGCCGAGGACTCGCTCTTCGCTTGGTCGAACGACGGCCAGCCCATCCCGCCCGAGCATGGCG
>JBJMGR010000071.1:0-9957 GCA_045807805.1 Pyrinomonadaceae bacterium
GACCTGGCACTGCACGTCGCGCCCGAAGAAGAGCCCCTCGTGATAGATCTTCCGCGCGCGCGTCACGCGCCACTCGTCGAGTGCCGCGCCGAATCCGGGGCGCAGGCAGAAGCCTGACAGGTTGAGCCAGCGGGCCTCGTAGCTGCGCCCCTTCTTCCGCCCGGCGGAGAGTTCGGAGAGCACGTCACAGAGCTTGCGGATAGTCACGGTCGGCCAGGAGTCTTTGCGGTAACCGAGGGCGGCCTCAAGCCTCCCGGGCAGGGCTTCGGGTGAAAGCGTCTCGCCCTCCAACGCGTCGCGCGGGCCGCCGAAGACAGCGCGCAGCAGTCTCTCGGCCTCGGCCACCGCCTCGTCTGAGATGATGACCCCCGACGACTCTTCGTCCGGCTGAGTCGAGTCCCCGGCCGCAACTTGCGCCTCCGGAGCTTCCGCGCCCCTGAGTTGGAATTGCAGACGCCAGCGGTGTCCGGTCTTCGGTGCCTCGCACCATAACTCAAGCGTGCCGACTTCCGTGAAGTGCGCCGTCAGGCGCACTCCGAGTTCGACGTGGCGCGAGCGCTTGCCGTAGCGCAGCACGGTCACGAGCGGCGCGTTACGGTGCAGGCCCCCCTCTTCGAAGCGGACGACCTCGCCCAGCGCATCCTGCCGCGTCGTCGTGCTGTAGAGCGTGAAGGAGACGGGGCGGTTGGTTAAAGCCGTGAACTCTCGCTCTCCTAGTTCGAGCCGCGTGCCCTCCTCGGTACCTCGCGGCAGGACGCACACAGCAGTCAGGCGACCTTGGTTTGCGGCCGCGCCCTGCCCGGCCTGCTGGACGCCGATGTAGTAGCCGCGTGCGCTCCCGCCGCTGACGCGGACGCCGCCCATGCGGCGCACGCGCGCATAGTAGGCCGCGCCGACGGCGACGGCCGTTTCCGGAGTCTCGTTACGGAGAACTCCGGGCCGCCAACGCTTCCCCCCCTGAGGGAACCAACCCGCGACCGCGGCGACGAGTCGTTCGCGCGCGAGCGCGGGGTGGAAGAAGCCGCCGTTAAAGAGGATCGCATCGGGCCGTGCCAACGCGCCGGGCTGTTCCTCCCCGTCCGCAAACTCTTCGCCCGCGCTCATCGCCCGCGCCGCCTGCGAGAGGAACGTGGCCAGGTGTTTCGTGACCGCCGGCTCGCTTGCGTAAGGCAGGCCGAGTTCGCGCAAGCCCGTGCGCCGCTCGGACGCGGGCAGGTCGTCGGGCGCGCTCGCGGGCAGGAAGCCTTCGGCCAGAACGTCCTCGACCTCGGCGCGCGTGAGTTGCGCGGTGAGCGCGCCTCCCACGACTGAGCGCCCGCCGCCGAGCACCGTCACGGTCGCGCTTTCGGGCGCGTCATCACCGAGGAGCAGTTCCTTGGCCGCGCAGCATTGGCGACGCAGGGCGTTCTGCTGCCTAAGCGAGAGGCGCGGGTGTCCGAGCTTCTCTTCGACGAGTCGCGCGAGCGTCAGGTCGACGTTGTCGCCGCCGAGCAGGAGGTGTTCGCCGATGGCCGTCCGCACGAATTGAACTTCGCCGTCTTCGACGCGGACGCGGATGAGGCTGAAGTCGGTGGTGCCGCCGCCCACGTCGCAGACGAGGATGATTTGTCCGTCCTTGAGCCGCCGTTTGAGGCCGCTCTTCTGTGCCGCGACCCAGGCGTAGAAGGCGGCGAGTGGCTCCTCAAGGAGCGTCAGCTCTTCGAGGCCGGCCTCGCGGGCAGCGGCCACAGTCAGCTCGCGGGCCTCCTCGTCGAACGACGCCGGCACGGTGAGCACGACCTGCTGCCGCTCGAAACGCAGCGCGTCAACGAGCACGCCGCCCTCATCAGTTGCCATCGAATGGTTCCATGCGTCACGCAGGTGAGTGAGGTAGCGGGCAGATGCCGCGACGGGCGAGCAGACCTTGTCGCCGCCCTTCGCCTCCCACGGGAGGATGGCATCAGTGCGGTCTACGGACGGGTGGCAGAGCCACGACTTGGCCGAGGCGACCTGTCGACCCGGAGCCAGCGCGCCGCGCTCGCGCGCGATCACGCCGACCAACGCGCCGTCGGTCTGCTCCTCCCAAGGCAGGCGGAGGCCGGGTGCCGCGTCCTCCGCATCATCCGTGAAGTAGAT
Source organism: Pyrinomonadaceae bacterium (assembly GCA_045807805.1). Taxonomy (GTDB): domain Bacteria; phylum Acidobacteriota; class Blastocatellia; order Pyrinomonadales; family Pyrinomonadaceae; genus QHXN01. The sequence goes on from JBJMGR010000071.1 coordinate 2,116, forward strand.
GAAGGAGGGGAGGAAAGGGAGCGCGCGCACCACGCCCTCTTCGACGAGCTGCGGCGTCTCGAAGACGCGGACGGGCGGCGGCGACCCGCGCGTCGTCTTCTCCAACGTGTCGACGTAGGCGACGGCCGAATTGGTCGTCCCGAGGTCAACGCCTATAAGGAAACGGCTCGAAACTTCCATCTCACCGTTTGAAATTCCGAACTCGGAATTTCAAATCACTTCTTATCCTGCTCGCGTATGTTGAATTCGAGCTTCCAGCGCTGCGAGCCGTCGCGCGCGACGCACCAGAGTTCGAGCGTGCCGACCTCGGTCACGCGCGACTCAAGGCGGACAGGCAGAACCGTGTCCTCTTTCCCGTCCACGTGCAGCGTGACTTCGAGCGGGCTCAACTCTTCGACCTCGTCGCCCCAGTCCTCTACGAGGCTGCCGATATCGTCCGACTTCCGCACCGTCGAGCTGAGGAAGCGGAACTCGGCGGGCTCGCCGACCACGAGCCCGAACTCGCGGCCGGGGATGGCGGCCTCCGTGCCCTCCTCCATGCCGAATGGTACGACGCACAGAGCCTTGAGCGGGGCGGGCAGCCCCGGCACGGCCGGCATCGCACTCTCGACGCCGATGTAGTAGGTGCGGGGCGCGCCGCCGCGTATGCGCACGCCGCGCCCGCGCTTGGTGCGGCCGTAGTAGGCCGCTCCGCGCGCCACGGCGTGGTCGAGGTCGGGCGCGTCGAGCACGCCGCCCTCGCCCAGCGGCTCGAAGCCTTCGGCCCGCAGCCACGCGTCGAGCACGGAGACGACGCGCTCGCGCAGCACGCCGGCCTTCATCACGCCGCCGTTGAAGAGGATGTGCGTCGGGCAGGCGAAGCCGCTCGGCCCGCGGCGTATCTGGTCCGGCCCGTCGCCCCCCACAGACTGTTGCGCGAGGAAGCGCGCGAGGTGCTTCGTGACGGCCGGGTCTGCGGCGTAGGGGAGCCCCAACTCCTGGAAGCCGATGCGGCGCTGCCGCGCGGGCATCTCGTCGCGCCCGCCGACGGGGAAGAACCCGTCGGCGAGGACGCGTTCGAGGTCTTCGCGGCGCAACTCAGTCTTCACCGAGCCGCCGACGAGCTTCGAGCCCTTACCGAGCAGCGTGACAGGTTGCTTCTGGCTCTTCGGGTCGGCGAATAATTTCTCCTTCGCTAGGCGGCACTGGTGCCAGAGCCCCTGCAACTGCCAGGTGTCTACGCGGTGCCCCTCTTCTTCGAGTTGCTGTTGCAGGAGTCGCGCGAGCGCCAAGTCCATGTTGTCTCCGCCGAGCAGGAGGTGCTCGCCGACGGCCACGCGTTTCAGGGAGAGCTCGCCGCCTTCCTCCGACACGGAGATGAGACTAAAGTCGGTCGTGCCGCCGCCTACGTCGCAGACGAGGATGAGGTCACCGACCTTCACGCGCTTGCGCCAAGCGTCGCCCTGCGCGTCTACCCACGCGTAGAATGCCGCCTGCGGCTCTTCGAGCAGCGTGACGTGCTTGAGCCCGGCCGCCTCCGCGGCGCGCAACGTCAGTTCACGAGCCTCCTCGTCGAAGGACGCCGGCACGGTCAGCATCACCTGCTGCATGCCCAGCGCCAACTCCGGGTTCTTCTTCGCGCCCATGCGCGCGTCCCAAGCCTGCCGCAGGTGGCGCAGGTATTCGGCCGAGGTCTCAACGGGCGAGAGCTTCCGCACCTCCTCAGGTGCGCCCCAGGGCAATATGGGCGAGGTTCGGTCGACGGCCGTGTGCGAGAGCCATGACTTGGCCGAGGCGACCAAGCGCGTCGGATTCTCCGCGCCGCGCTTACGCGCCAACTCACCGACGAAGGCCGACGGCTCGCGCTCCCAAGGCAGCGCGAGCGCACCTTTCGGGAAGTCGAGCTCGCCCGGCACGTAGAGGAAGGAGGGCAGCAGCGTGCGCTCCTCGACCTCGTTCGGGTTGGTCAACTGGGGAATCATTTCGACGTTGATGCCCGTAGCCTCTTCCGGCGCGGCGGTGTCGAACTGCGCCAGCGCGGAGTTCGTCGTGCCCAAATCAATTCCGACTATGAAACGTGAGTCCAACAGAGTACACCTCTCATGAGAGCGTTAACCGTAAACCGTGATGGGGTGAAAGCCCTTTCCTTCTCGTTATGTATTATGGTTCACGGTTCCCGGCATTTACTGGATTTCTACCTCGGCCGGGGCCACTACGTCGCGCCCGGCACCTTGCGGCGGCAGCGGCGGCAGGTTGATCTTGGCCACGCGCCAGCCTCGATGCCGTAGAAGGCCGCGCAGCGGCGGGCGCCCCGTCACGTTCCCGACGAGCTTGACCGAGGCAGGGTCGAACCCTTCCTGAACTGTTACCGGCCCATCCTCTTCGCCGGCGAGTACCGGCTCCAGCACGACGTACTGTTCGAGCGCCTTGCGGCAGTTGGCGTGTACCTCGCGCACGGCCGCGCCGACCTGCGCGTCCTGGTAGGGTGTGAGGTCTTCGCCGAGGAAATCGACCAGCCGCCCGTCGCGCTGCAACAGGGCGAGTAGCTGCACGGCGCGGTCGGATGAGTCCTCCGTCGGAGCCGCCTCGGCGAGCGCGGCAGGGGGCGGCACCGGCTCCCGCTCCCGCTCGGGCACCGCGCTCCCGATCACTTCCGGGGCAATGTCCTCAGGTACCTCGCCGCGCGAAAGAACCGAGAAGAAGCAGCGGGTGGCGTAGGATATTCTTTTGCCGAATCCAAGCATCAGTATGTCTCCGTGTATGCGAACGAAAGGCAGAATCCCTGCCCGACAAATAAACGAGTATGCTATAGGGCACCGGGGAGTTTAGCAAACAACCGATTGAGGGAAGTCCACGAAGACCCGCCGCAGAACTATTGCGGTGATAAAAAGCATGTGCTAACATGGCCTTGTTAATTATCGTGGCCGTGTTAATTAACACGGCCACGATAAGTTAGGTGTTAGTATGAAGCGTATGGAAGATCTCGGGATTGAATCACGCTCCAGCGCGCCTTCCCGCGAAAAACGTGCGGAAGAACTTCTGGAAGAGCTTTTCAGTCGGGCTGGCTGGCGCGTGCGAAGAAACGTACGCTGCAACGGATCTTCACGCCTCGACATGGTGGTCAGCCGGGGTAAGGTCTCCTACGCGGTCGAGGTGAAGGCATCCGCCGAGGGGAGGGGCGACCGCCTTATCCCCCTGTGGTCGCAGGCTTGTCTCCAGGCCTCCCGCGCGGCGGGAGACCATGCCCCGCCGCTCGCCGTTGTCGCCGCGCCGAGGATCTCACCGCGGGTGGCAAATCAGGTTCTGGACTTCGCTGCGGAGTACGCGCCAGACGCCGCGGCCGGTGTAATCGACTTTTCGGGCCTCCGCCTGTTCCGCGGCCCTCATCTGGAGGGTCTGAATTCCGAAGGGGACTGCCTTCCCGCGGCTGCTAAATCGGTGCGCAGCGAGCCGGCAGACCTCTTCTCCGACCTTAACCAGTGGATGCTCAAGGTGCTGCTCGCGCCGGGACTGCCGGACGACCTTCTGTCGGCGCCGCGGGGCCGCTACCGCAACGCCTCACAACTCGCGCGGGCCGCGAACGTGTCGGTGATGAGCGCCTTCCGATTGGTGCAACAACTCCAGCGTGACGGGTACCTGCACGAGTCGGAGTCCTACCTGAACCTAGTCCGCCGTGAAGACCTGCTCAAACGTTGGCAGGCGGCATCCGCCAGACGGGTCAGAGAGGTCTCGATGCGGTTCGTCCTCCGCGGGGATCCACAGGTCGAATTAAAGCGCATGCTCCGCAGCGGCCGCGCCTGTCTCGGCCTGTTCGCGGCGGCGGAGGCCCTCCACTTCGGGTTCGTGCGCGGCGTTCCGCCGTACGTCTACGTGCAGCGGCTCGGCCCCGCAAGCATCGCCGCGTGGAAAAATGTAGTCCCCGCGGAAGCGGGGGAGCAGCCGGACGTCATCCTCAGGCAGGCCCCCGCCCCACAGTCGATCTTCCGCGGACTCGTGAGGGCGAACGAAATGCCCGTGTGTGACATCCTGCAGATCTGGCTCGACGTCTCGTCACACCCCTCCCGGGGGCAGGAGCAGGCGGACCTGATCCGCAGCCGGGTGCTCGACCGGGCCATCCGAGGTGAGCATGAGCGCGGATGAGTTCGCGGACATCACGCGGCTCATCGACGCGCTTCGGCCGTGGCTCTCCCACCTGGTCATCGTCGGCGGGTGGGCGCACCGGCTTCATCGTTTCCACCCTTTAGCCAACCCACCCGCCTATCAGCCGCTGCGGACGAGGGACGCCGACGTGGCGTTTTCGTTAACGGCACCTTTGGAAGGCGACATCGGCGCGGCTCTGGCGGCCGCCGACTTCAGGCAGGATCTCTCGGGCGAGCACACGCCCCCGATCACCCATTACCGGCTCGGCGGCGACGACCAAGGGTTCTACGCCGAATTCCTGGCACCGCGGGCCGGCGGGCCTTTGAGGCGAGACAGTACGCCAGACGCTACGGTCGCGAAGGCCGGGGTGACGGCGCAGAAACTGCGATATCTTGACCTTCTCCTCAGGCACCCGTGGCGCGTCAGGCTCGGCGCTTCCATAGGTATACCGCTTGCTACCCCCGCCGAGGTACAACTCCCGAATCCGGTGAGCTTTATCGCGCAGAAGTTGCTGATCCAGCAGCGCCGGCTGCCGGAGAAGAAGGCGCAGGACGCGCTGTATATTCACGACACGCTGGACCTGTTCGGACGCAGCCTGGAAGAGTTGAAGGCGATCTGGCTCGGTAAGATACGGCCCGATCTCCCGTCTAGGACCGCCAGGGAAATAGAACGGCTTCATCGTGAGCAGTTCGGGGCGGTTTCCGACGTGATTCGTACCGCGGCCCGAATCCCGCAGGATCGTACCATAACGCCGGAGCGAATGCAGTTGGCGTGCTCATTTGGGCTCGAGGAGATCTTCAGCACCGGGTGATTCTGCGCTTTCCCGTCTGGGAGTCCTTGAACGACCTCAACGCCCCTTCTGGGAAGACATAGTCGCCGAGATCTTCTCCTTCCCGCCCTACTATGAAAATTACGCGTCGGGGTTAAGCCGCTTCTGCCAGCGGCTCAACGGTCACTTTCAACCCGAGTCGTTCCAGCCTCCGGATGAGATGCCGCTGGATTCCTTCCGTGTGCTGCCGGTCGAAGTAGTCTCCCCCAAGCTCTCTGTAGCCGACTCGTCGCTTGAGGATGTGGTAGGCGATGACAAGGATGCTGTGTCCGACCGCCACCAGCGCCCGCTTCTGCCCCTTACTCCTCACCATCCTCCGGTACTGCGCCGCCAGGTAAGTCTGCTTCGTGTGCGAGGCGGCCCACGCCGCCTGAACCAGCGCGTCCCGCAAGTACGTGCTCCCCTTGTTCGTCTTCCCTGACAGCCGCTTGCCCGCGCTCTCGTTGTTGCCCGTGCACATCCCGGCCCAACTCGCCAGGTGAGAGTCCGTGGGGAAGCGTGTCATGTCCACACCCATCTCGGAGGCCAGCACCTCGGCGACCCGCGCCCCCACGCCGGGAATGGTCTGCAACAGCTTCACGGCCTCAGCGACGAAAGGCGCGGCACCCGCCCACCTCCACGGCTATCTGCTCGTTGACCCGGAGAATGGCCGCCCCGACCTCATCCAGCCGATGGAGTAGCTCCGAGAGGACGAAGCGTTGCGACTTCGTCAGCCTTCCTTCCAGCGACCGCCGCAACTCAACGCCCTTGCGCCTGAGCCAGCCCCGCGCCAACTCCGCCAGCCTGGTCGCGTCCGTCTCGCCGTCGGCCAGGGCGCGCAGGATGAGCCGCCCGGAGACTCCGAGCACGTCTGTGGCCACCTGCCCCAGCTTGATGTTGGCCGACTCGATCAGCTTCTGCACGCGGTTCGCCAGCGCCGTCTGCTCCCGCACCAGCGTCTGCCGGTAGCGGGTCAGTTCTCTCAACTCCCTGATCTCTGGCGGCGGGATGAAGCTGGGTCGCAGCAACCCGTGGCGCAACAGGTCGGCCGGCCATTCGCAGTCGCGCACGTCGGTCTTCCTGCCTGGCACGGCCTTGGCGTGGCGGGCGTTGACGAGGACGACTTCGAGGCTGCCTCAAGGATGTTGAAGACCGGCTTGCAGTAGACGCCTGTGCTCTCGACGGCCGCGTGGGTACACCCGGCCTCGGTCAACCAGTCGCAGAGCGCCAGCAGGTCATCTGTCATGGTGGAGAAGGTGCGGGTCTGCCTCTTCCCATCCTTGATGAGGCAGGCGACGACCGTCCTGGCATGCACGTCTAAGCCGCAGCAGCAGCGATAAAGTACCTGCATCCGAGTGCTCCTTTACCGGACACGGCGGGAGAGCCTGAACAGGAAAACTCTACTATGCGTGCTCACCCGCCCCGGGGGCGGGATGGCAACAATGTGCGGTACTTCAACAGGCTCTCGGGTCACGCTGTTGCGCGGGCTGAGAAGCACCAAGAACCCTCGACCACGATCACGCCGATGGCCGTGTGCAGAGTAACGCGACTCGCTACCATTTTCATCCGGAGTGGTGAGGCACCGCCTCATGATCGCTGTTGCAGGAATTATTTTGAAGCGCAATGAGGCTGCGAGTTGCTCCGACCTATGCAGCGATCCCGAAGAGGCTCTTGACGAACTTTGCCTGCCCAACTGCGTCTCTGCTGTCCAGCCTTTTCACCTGCCCCTTCCTCATTACGTGCAGCGCTTCTATTCCTTCGATAATTCGCTCCGCCGTGTGGAAGGAGCGAAAACATTGCATCGCTCGCCACCTCCTGCGGATCGCGTGGTGGTCTTGTTCGATGACGTTGTTAAGGTATTTCACGCGCCTCAGCTTACAATCAGGAGGCAGGACTTTCTCCTTCACTGAAGAAGCGAAAGCCTCCGGGTAAGAGGCGTGTTTGTCCGTCCCGATGGTGAATGGTAGCCTCCGGTGCTCAGCCCTCATCAGCTTCTTGAAGAACCGTTTCGCCGCGGAAACGTCCCGCTTGGCGCTCAGCATAAATTCGATCGTCTGCCCGGCGGAGTCGACAGCTCGATAAAGGTACTTCCATTCTGTCTCGACCTCGACGTAAGTCTCATCGAGACGGTAGGAGGTGCCGCTCATCTTCAAGTGCGGCCGCATTCTCTTATTGATCTCGGGCGCGTACTTCTGGACCCACCTACAGACGGTCGTATGATCTACTGATAGCCCGCGCTCGCGCATCATCTCTTCCAAGTCGCAGTAAGAGAGGGAGTAGCGGCAGTACCATCTGACACAAAGAAGGATGATTGTCGGCTCGAAGTGCCGCCACTTGAACGGGGACTTTTCTGCTTCAAGAGTATGATTCCCGGAGGGTGATTGATGAACCGGAGAAGCATAATAGCTCAAAGGCGGTTCCTGCAACAGAACCTTTAAAGCGTTAGCGCCGAAGGCTCGAACTATTCGTCGGCGGGTTATGGCCGAGAAGTGGTTGCCGCGACAGAGCCGACTAAGTATGGTTGGAGTGCGAAGGGAACAGGTTTATTCTGTAAGCAATTCGGTTCGGAGGACAAAGGTGAGAGTCTACATGCGCCGCGCGCTCAAATGCGCCGCCGCCCTGCTTCTGCTCACGGGCATTGTCCAGATGCTTCGCCCGGCCGTTTACGTACACGCCTCGGCACAGGCGAGGCGTAGAGCGCAGCGCGCGCAGCGCGCCGTCGGCTGGGACTCGGCACCCGCCATACTCGCGCGCATCCGCCCGCCGAAGTTCCCCGCGCGCGACTTTCCCATCACGAACTACGGAGCGCGCGCGGGCGGCAACTTCGACAACACCGCGGCGATAAGCAAAGCCATCGAGGCTTGCGGCAAGGCCGGTGGCGGGCGCGTCGTGGTGCCGGCGGGCGTGTTCCTCAC
>JBJMGR010000072.1:0-3836 GCA_045807805.1 Pyrinomonadaceae bacterium
CACGGGCCAGCGCGGCGCGGGCGGCGGCACGCAGGACACACTCTTGCAGCAGTTGAGTCAGGCGCTCAGCGCCTTCTACAACCTTCTCAAGAACGAGTTGGGTAATCCCGCGAGCGGCTTCTACATCGGCTCGGACGTGACGCAGGAGGTGACGGCCTTCACGCTCTCCGACTTCGGCCGCACGCTACAGCCTTCGGGCACGGGCGCGGGCGTCGTCGGCAGCGACCACGGATGGGGCAATCACCATCTGGTCTTGGGCGGAGCCGTTCACGGCGGCGACTTCTACGGCTCGTTCCCCACGCTCGCGCTCGGCGGCCCCAACGACGCGGACACGCGCGGGCGCTGGATACCGACGACCTCCGTCGAGCAGTACGCCGCGACGCTCGCCTCGTGGTACGGCCTCTCGGCGAGCGACTTCCCGGCGGTCTTCCCGCTGCTCGACCGTTTCCCCGTGACGAATCTCGGCTTCATGGCCTGATGTATAAGATAAAAATCCTCGCCGTCATCCTCTTCGCCGCGTTCGCGGCCACACTGCTTCTAACGGACAACGCGGCGAACCCGCACGCGCGCGCCTTCTCTTCGGGGCCGCCCGCGGGCTACACGCACGCTCCGGGCGAACTCGACTGCTCAGACTGTCACACCACACCCGCTTCGAGCGCGGGCACGCTCACGCTCGGCGTCCCCTCGAAGTACACGCCGGGGCAGACCTACGACATCAGCGTGACGCACGCCACGTCGGACACGACGCGCGTGCGTTGGGGCTTCGAGATGACCGCGCTCGACTCGGCCGACCAGAAGGCGGGCGCGTTCGCCCCTGCGGACGACCTCACGCAGGTCGTAAACGGCGTCGGCCCGTTTCCCGCGCGCGAGTACGTCGAGCACACGTCGAAGGGAACCTTCTCGGGCCAGCGGAACGGCGCAAGCTGGACTATGAAGTGGACTGCGCCCGCCGAGGACGTTGGCCCCATAACCTTCTTCCTCGCGGGCAATCAGGCCAACGGCGACGGCAACAGCTCGGGCGACAACATCTACTTCACCTTCAAAGCCGTCACCTCACAGCCGCCCGCGCCCGACTTCCAGGTGACAGTCACACCTTCTGCCCGCACGGTCGTGCAGGGCTCGGGCGCGACCTACGACGTGACCGTCACTCCGGCGGGCGGCTTTACGGGAACCGTCGCGCTCGACGCGACGGGTCTGCCCGCGAACGCATCCGCGAGCTTCCAGTCCGCGTCGCTAAACGTTACGGACACTTCGCCGCAAACCACGACGCTCAACGTCACGACTTCGTCCAACACGCCGAAGGGAAGCTTCGCCCTCAACATCGGCGCGACGAGCGGCTCGCTCGCGCACACCGCGCAGGCGACGCTCAACGTCGTCGCGCCGCAGGACGCAGACCTCTCAATCTCGCAGACCGTCTCGCCCAACCCGGCGCAGACTAACTCCGACATCAAGTACACAATCACCGTCACGAACAACGGCCCGGCCACGCCCTTCTCAAACGTCTTGCTGTTCGTCTCGCTGCCGCCCAGCATCTCGTCGTTCACGGAAGGGACGGGCGGCGACCGTTGCGGCCTGAGTCCCGCGGCCATCGGCCTCACATACACGTGCACGTTCTCGTCGCTCGCGCCGGGGCAGAGCACGACGATAGACTTCACAGTGCGTACGGCCCTCTCCGGCATCCTCACGACGACCACGGTCGTCACAAGCCCGAGCAACAGCGACCCGTTCCCCTCGAACAACAGCATCACGCTCGCGCTCCCCGTCGCGCCGCAGGTCGCGGGGCCTTCGATGACCGTCTCGAACCTCGGAGTCCGCACAATCGTCTCGGGGCTCGACCAGCCGACGAGCATGGCCTTCCTCGGCGCTTCGGACTTCCTCGTCCTGGAGAAGGCTTCGGGGCGCGTGCTGCGCGTGAAGAACGGCGCGTTGCAGGGAGCGGTCTTAGACCTCGCCGTCAACAGCGCCTCGGAGCGCGGACTGCTCGGCATAGCGCTGCACCCGAGCTTCGCCTCGAACGGCTTCGCGTACCTCTTCTGGACTGAAAGCTCGACGGGCGCGGACACTACCGCGATTGACGAAGTGCCGCTCCTCGGCAACCGCGTTGACCGCTACCATTGGGACGGGACGAAGCTCAACTTCGACCGCACGCTCATACGCCTTCGCTCTTTGCAGGCGGACGCGGGCCAGCCTTTGCGCGGCAACCACAACGGCGGCGTGCTGCGCTTCGGCCCCGACGGCAAGCTCTACGTCATGATGGGCGACAACGGCCGACGCGGCCTTTTGCAGAATCTCCCTTGCGGCCCGACGACGACCTGCCCCGGCCCGCTCGCGACGGACGACCAGTTCGGCGGCCCGGAGCACGACGACGCACACTTCACGGGCGTCATACTCCGACTCAACGACGACGGCACGACGCCGAACGACAACCCTTACTCGAACCTTCAGCCCGTCCAATCAACTCAGGCGTCCGAGAACGTCAAGCGAATTTTCGCCTACGGCATACGCAACGGCTTCGGCATGGACTTCGACCCCGTCGGCGGTTGGCTCTGGACGCAGGAGAACGGCGACGACGCCTTCGACGAGATTAACCGCGTCGAGTCGGGCTTCAACGGCGGCTGGATTCAACTGATGGGGCCATCGTCGCGCGTCGCCGAGTTCAAGGCGATTGAAGTCGCGCGCGGCGACAGCCTACAGCAGAACCGCTGGCCGCCCTCGAACACAGCCGACACGCCCGCCGAGGCGCTCGCGCGTCTGTTCGTACTCCCCGGCTCGCACTACACAGAGCCCGAGTTCAGTTGGAAGTACGCGGTAGCGCCCTCGCCCATCGGCTTCGTGCGCGGCGACGCGCTCGGCGCGCAGTTCTCGGGCGACCTCTTCGTCGGCGCGTCGCGCACGACGCTGCTCGGCGGCTACCTCTTCCGCTTTCACTTGAGCGCCGACCGCAGGTCAATCGCCGCGAACAACTCCCGGCTCGAAGACAAGGTGGCCGACAACTCGGACAAGTTCGACATCTCCGAGAGCGAGAGCCTCGTCGTCGGACGCGACTTCGGCATCACGACCGACATCGAGACCGCGCCCGCGCCGGGCGGCCTCTACGTCGTCTCGCTCTCCGACGGCGCGGTCTACGAAGTCTTCGCGCGGCCCACGCTCTACGTCGCCAATCTCGACGGCTCGCAGGAGACTCCGCCGCACACGACGAACGCGCGCGGCACCGCGACGCTCCTGCTCGACAAGGACGAGAAGACCGCGCTCGTCTCTCTGCGCTTCCGCGACCTCTCCTCGACGCAGACCGACGCGCACATACACGGCCCCGCCGCGGTGGGCGAGACCGCGCCGCCCGTCTTCGACCTGCCCGACGGCAACTTCGAGAACTTACAGATAACGCTCACGCAGCAGCAGGTGAGCGACCTCAAGGCTGGCCTCTTCTACGTGAACGTCCACAGCCAGAACTTCCCCGCGGGCGAGATTCGCGGACAGTTCGGCGCGTCGGGTCAGCCCTCGATAGTGCAGCTAGACACGTCGGACACGAACGTGAGCGAAGGGCTCGTCGCGCAGTCGAAGACGATAAAGGTCTTGAGACTCGGCGACGCGGCGACCGCCGCGACCGTTGACTATGTGACCTCCGACGGCACTGCCACGGAGCGCTCCGACTACACGACCGCGCGCGGCACGCTTCGCTTCGCTCCGGGCGAGACCGAGAAGACTTTCGACGTTCTCATCACCGACGACGCGTTGCAGGAGACGGACGAGACCTTCAACGTCACGCTCTCGAACCCGACGGGGCCGCTCGCGATTGGCGCGCCGGCGTCCGCGCCCTTCACGATTAAGGACAACGA
>JBJMGR010000073.1:0-5711 GCA_045807805.1 Pyrinomonadaceae bacterium
CAGCGCGCGCTGGAGAAGTGGCTGCCGAACTATCTCGAATGGTGGCGCGAGATGGGGCCCGAAGGGTTTCAGGAGAAGGACGTTTGGCTGCGCACGGCCACGAGCGTCGAGGCGGACGGATGGGCGCACTTCGACTACGTGAAGATGCCCGACTACCGCTGGGGCATCTTCCTCAAGCCCGCGGAGGCGGACGCGCGCGTCGGCTTCGGCGATAACATGGGCCAGCCCGCCTATCAGGAAGTGCCCGGCGAGTTCCGCAACGCGCTCCGCCGCATCGTCGTCACACAGGCGGACACAGAGCCCGCGTCGGTCGAGCAGCAGCGGCTGCTCGGGCAGACCTGCCCTTCGCTCTACGACCTTCGGAATCTCTTTCAGGTGAACGTTGAGGAGGGCCGACACCTCTGGGCGATGGTCTATCTGCTCCACGGCTACTTCGGCCGCGACGGTCGCGACGAGGCGGACGCTCTGCTTGAGCGCCGTTCTGGTAACCCAGACAAGCCGCGCATACTCGAAGCCTTCAACCAGCCGTGCGACGACTGGCTCAACTTCTTCTGCTTCACGATGTTCACAGACCGCGACGGCAAGTATCAACTCTCCGCGCTCGCCGAGTCGGGCTTCGAGCCGCTCGCGCGCACGTGCCAGTTCATGCTGACGGAGGAGGCGCATCACCTCTTCGTCGGCGAGACGGGTGTGGGCCGAGTCGTGCGCCGCACCGCGCAGTTGATGAAGGAGAACGAGGATGTGCGCAAGGTCGGCGGCATCTCCTTCGACATTATTCAGCGCTACATCAACTACTGGTTCTCATACTCGCTCGACCTCTTCGGCGGCGAGATAAGCTCGAACGCGGCCGACTTCTTCGCCGCCGGGCTGAAGGGCCGCTATCAGGAGCAGAAGAAGTACGACGAGCACGTACTCGCCGAAGGCTCTTTCTCACTCCCCACGGTCGAGGACGGCCGCATCGTCGAGCGCGAGGTTCCGATGCGCAACGCCTTGAACGAAGTCCTGCGCGGCGAGTACGTGCGCGACTGCGAGCGGGCGCTTGAGCGCTGGAATAAGTATATCGCCGACGAGGGCGTCTCTCACGAGTTGCGCCTGCCGCACCGGCGCTTCCACCGACACGTGGGCGAGTACGCGGGTCACAGCTTCGACGTTGACGGCACAATGATTACGGCCGAAGAGTTCGAGGCGCGCAAGTCCGAGTGGCTCCCGACGCTCGAAGACCGCGAGTACGTGCGAAGCCTCATGCATCCCGTCACAGAGCCCGGCAAGATAGCCAACTGGATAGCCCCGCCCGCCACGGGCATCAAGGGCAAGCCGTTCGAGTTCGAGTACGTCCGGCTGTAAGCTCAACAACAGAACCGCGAGCGGTAGCGAGCGGGTAGTGGCTTTGTGATAGATACTCATCTCAAAGCCACTACCCGCCCGCTACCGCTCGCGGTTCTCTTCTAAGTGCTCTAAGGCTGACTTTCGAGTTTGCGACTGCCGCGCCATAGGAGCAGCGCCGCGAGCACCGAGGCGAGCGGGCAGAGGAGCAGGCTGTAGCGCATCATCGAGGGATTCGCGGCCGCGCCGAGGCGGTCGTTGAGGTGGCCGACGAGCGGTGCGCCGATGCCGTACGCGGCGAGGTTGACGGCGAAGAAGTATACGGCCACGCCCAGTCCGCGCAGTTGCGGCCCTGCGATGTCGTGTACGTCGGCGGCTGCCGCGCCGAGCCACATCAAAGAGAGCGCGAGCAGAAAGAAGTTGGCCGCGAGCAGAAGGGCCGCGCCGTCCGCGAAGAGCAGCGCCAGCCACAGAGGGACGGACGCGAGCGCGCACGACGCACTGAAGAACATACGGCCGCCGCGCCCGCGCCTGCGCAGACGGTCTGCGACCACGCCGCCGAGTATCGTCCCCGGCACGCCCGCCGTGAGCGACAGCAACCCGCCGAGCAGCCCTATCAGCTTCAGGTCGAGCCCGTGCACACGCGCGAAGAACGCCACGCCCCATATCGAGAGCTGGTTCGACGCCAGCCCGAACAGCGCGTAGCCCGCGTAGTGGTAGCGCAGCGGCGCGCTGCGGAACAGAACCTTCCAGTCGCGCGCCGTGTAGCGCACGGGCTCGCGCTCGGTCTCGCCGCGCTTCGTCTCCCTCAAAGACAGCACGAGGAGGCAGACGAGCAGCCCCGGAAAGCCGAGCAGGTAGAAGGCCCACCGCCAACCCAAAAGCCCCTCGACCTGACCGCCGAGCACGAAGGCGAGCCCGCCCGCGATGAGCCTCTTGCGCGAGCGCCGGTCGGCCATTCGCCCGAAGGGGATGCCGAGCAACGTGTAGAAGATTGCGAACGAGGTCGCGCCGAGCAGCCCGAGTTACAGGTCGGTGAACTTCAGCTCCGCCTTGATGGGCGTGAACATGAAGTAGATGAGCACGCGGTCTAAAAAGTTAAGGACGTAGACGAGCGTCAGCACGCCGAGCGCGTACCAGGAGTGCGGCGGGCTCTCAGCGCCCAACGGCTTAAGCCTGGTTCTACTCATCCTATCTGTTCTTCGGCACGAGGACGACGGCCTCGCCTTCGACGACTCGCTCGCCGCGCTGGTTCACACAGACGGTCTCAAGCGTGATGACGGGCTTGTCTTCGCGCACGTGCTTGACGGTGACGCGCGCCGTCACAGTGTCTTCCAGGTAGACGGGCGCGTTGAAGCGTAGCGTCTGGCTCAGGTAGACCGACCCCGCGCCCGGCAGCTTGCTCGCCAACACGGTCGAGATGAGCGAAGCGCCGAGCATGCCGTGTGCAATCCTTCGGCCGAAGCGGGTCGTCGAAGCGTACTCTTCGTCGAGATGTACGGGATTGCGGTCGCCCGTCAATTCGGCGAACGCGCGCACGTCCTCGTCCGTTATCGTCTTCGAGACTTCGGCGGCGTCGCCTATGTTGAAAGTCATTTGGCCTTCACTCACCGAGAAAGAAACTTCAGCACAGCCGCGTTGAACTCCGCGGCCCTCTCGACCTGCGGGACGTGGCCGCATTGGTCGAATACTACGAACTGCGCCGAAGGTATCTCCTTCTTGAACTTCTCGCCCTCTCGCGCGAGCGGCGTCAGCCCGTCGTCGCGACCCCAGATGATGAGGACGGGCTGTTTGACGGCCGAGAGCTTGCCGTCGAGCATGTCTTCGTTACGGCGGATGGATTCGACGAGACTCTGAATCGTGTAGCCGTCGCCCGCCGAGATGCGCGCGGCGAGCGTCGCGTCCACGGCCGCGTCGGTCTTGAAGAGCGGGTTGAAGAAGACGAGCCCCGCGAGATATCGCGCCTGCTCGCGCGTGGAAGGGTTGAGGCCCGAGAGAGTCGAGAGGTCTAAATCCTTCGGCGGCGCGAACCCGGCCGCGTCCACGAGCACAAGACGCTCGACGCGCTTCGGGTACTTGACGGCGTAGAGCGCCGCAATCCAACCGCCCATCGAGTTGCCGACGAGCGTGGCGCGCTCCACGTTGAGGCCGTCGAGCAGCTTGTCCAGGAAGTCCGCGTAGGTTCCGACGCGGTAGTTGATGAGCGGCTTGTCGGAGCGGCCGAAGCCTATCTGGTCGGGCGCGATGACGCGGTACTTTGCCGAGAGCGCCGAGATGTTGAAGGCCCAGTTCGAGGAGTTGCCGCCGAGCCCGTGCAGCAACACGACGACGGGGCCGCTGCCCACGTCCACGTACTTAATCTTCTGCCCGAAGACGACTGTCTCCTTCAAGGGCGGAACGCCGATCTGCGTCACCGTGACGGATTCCGGGGAGGCGACCGGGGGTTTCACTTCGTCGCGTCCTTGCGCGTACGCGACTGTGGAGAGCAGTAGAAGCGCGAACAGCGTCGCGAGTGTCGAGCGTCTCTGTTTAATCATGGCTACTCCTCATCTACTTTACGTGGAAGCACGTTCGGGGTTAACCAAAGAGAGACAGAGGCACGGTCTGTAGACCGCTAAAGATAAGGCCGCGCCTTAACTGTGTCTCCGTGTCCGCGGTGGTCGGCCCTTATTCCGAAACGCGCTCTAGGCGTAGAGACTCCGAAGGACTGACTCGAAGTTGCGTGCGACCACGTCGCGCTTGAGCTTCATGGTCGGCGTCACTTCGTCGAGGTCGGGCCGGAAATCTCTCTCCAACACGACGAACTTCTTCACAGACTCGCTAGAAGAGACCCGGCGATTCGCCGACTCGATTATCCCTTGGACGAGCGCGCGCATCTCTTCGGTTCGCGCGAGGTCTGCGAAGCTCTCGTAACGAATGCCGCGCGCGCGCGCGTGCTCTTCGGCCTCTAAGGGGTTGAGCGTGACGAGCGCGACGAGGTAGCTACGGCCGTCGCCGTGTACGTACGCGTGGCTGACGAGATGATGCTCCTTTATCATGTTCTCGACGAGCGAGGGCGCGACGTTCTTCCCCGTCGAGAGGACGATCAACTCCTTCTTGCGCCCCGTTATCTTCAGGAAGCCGTCCGCGTCCTGTTGGCCCAGGTCGCCGGTGAGCAGCCATCCGTCGCGCATCACCTCGGCGGTCTTCGACGGCTCTTTGTAGTAGCCCGAGAACATCATCTCGCTCCGCACGAGTATCTCGCCGTCCGCTTCGATGCGAACCTCGCAACCGGGCATCGGCGGCCCGACCGTGCCGAACTTGTATCTGTCTGGACGATTGAAGGCGACGCAGACGTTCTCGGTCAATCCGTAGGCTTGGAGAATCGGTAGCCCGGCAGCCGCGAAGAACTCCGCGACCTCCAAAGGCAGCGGCGCGCCGCCCGAAGTCGCGACGCGCACGCGCCCGCCGAAGTACTCTTTAACTCGATTGAGAAGAGGCAACGCGTTCGTCTCGTAGTCTCTGAGAAGCTCCGCCGGGACTTCTTCGCCCGCCTGCTTCAAACGCACGACGCGTCGGCCCGTCTCAAGCGATTGATGAAAGCGTCGCTGTACTTCGTCCGTCTCACTCGCCAAATCCGCCATGACGCGCGCGTGAATCTTCTCGAAGAAGCGCGGGAGCGACGCGAAGACCGTCGGGCGAACTTCGGTCATGTACTGCCCGAGTTTCGCGAGGTCGTCAACGAAGTAGGCCGCCGCGCCCGCGTAGAGACGGTTGTAGAGACCCGAGATTCGCTCGGCGACGTGGCAGAAAGGGAGATAAGAGAAGGCCACGTCCGTGTCGTATACGGGCACGGTCTCGCGTAGAGACTCGACGCTGTTGATGATATAGCGATGACTAAGGCACGCGCCCTTCGGCAAGCCCGTCGTGCCCGAAGTGTAGACCATCACGGCTGTCTCGTCCGCCTTCGCGCCCAACGCGCGCTCGCGCAACTCTTCGGCGACGCTCTCAAGACTCTCGGCTCCGAAGCGCAAAAACTCCGCGAAGCTCACGACGCCCTCGCACCCTCGCGCCGCCGCTTCGTCGAGCACCACGAACCTCTTCACCTTCGACAGCTCATCGCGTACGCTGAAGACCTTTTCGAGTTGCGCCCACGTGTCAACGACTACGAACTCGGCATCCGAGTGTTTGATGATGTATGCACACTGTTCCGCGCTGCTCGTAGTGTAGAGCCCGCACCCGACACCGCCCGCCGCGATTGTTCCAACGTCGCACACGGGCCACTCCGGCACGTTCCCCATCAGCACACAGACGGATGCCCCCCGCGTAAGCCCCGACGCCAACAGCGCGGAGGCGAACGCGTGTGCGTCTTCGCCGAACTTCTCCCACGAACTCCCGCGCCACTCGCC
>JBJMGR010000074.1:0-4703 GCA_045807805.1 Pyrinomonadaceae bacterium
AGATGGAGTAGATGGCCGCGCGGTCGACTTTGCGCACGACCGACTTGAGGAACTCGATGCCCGCCTTGCGCTCGAATTCGCGCGTGGCGTTGAGGCTCGAACTGTTGTCGAAGAGGAGCGCGATGCTCACAGGCGTCTCGGCGTGGCTCAAATCGCCGACGGGCCTCACGCGCCCGTCAACCAGAAGCTCGAAGTCTTCGACGCGCAAGTCCGTGACGACGCGCCCCTGCGCGTCCAAGACCGAGGCCGGGACGGGCACGAGGTTCGAGCTTATACGCACGACCTCGTCGTCGTCGTCAACAGTCGCCGGCTTAGTCCCGGCTGTCTTCGAGTCAGGCGGCGCGGGCGGCTCAATCTTGTCGTTGGTGCGCAGACGCGGCGAGGGCTTCGCCGAATCATTGCGGGGCGGATCAGCGATGGGGCCTCTGTAAGGAGTGGCGGCGGGCGTGGGCGTCGGCGTCTCCTTGCCCTGCGCGGGCGACCCGCTGCTCCTGCGCCCCGACTGCGCGAACGCAGACGCCGCGACGAGCAGCGCGCACGCGGCGACGGCCAAGAGGGACGACGGCCGTGCGGTCATCTTCAAAGCGCCGCCGCCAAAGGCTGCGCGCCCTCCCCGCCTTGGATAGTTTGAAGCCAAGCGTCCCATTCCCCGAGCGCAAGCTCGACCTGCCGCGCGTGCCTCTCGCGTTTCTTCCTGAAGCGTCTACGCTCCTCTTCGGGGAGCGGTTCCAACAGCGCGAACGTTATGTTCACGGGCTGATAGTTCTTCGACTCCGCGCCCGAGACGTAGCGCGCGAGCGCGCCCGTCGCGCTCTTCGGAGGCGCCTCCACCAGCGTCTCGCCGCGCGCGACTCTCGCGGCGTTCACGCCCGCGAGCCAGCCCGTCGCGACCGACTCGACGTAGCCCTCGACGCCGCTTATCTGTCCCGCGAAGAGCACGCGCGGCCTCGCGCGCATCTGAAGGGTGGGCGCGAGCACGCGCGGCGCGTTGATGTATGTGTTTCGGTGAATCTGCCCGTACTGTAGGAACTCGGCCCGCTCCAAGCCCGGTATCAAACGAAGCACGCGCGCCTGTTCGCCGTAACGTAGATGATTCTGGAAGCCGACGAGGTTGTAGGCGTCGGCCATCAAATTCTCTTGTCTCAACTGCACGGCCGCGTAAGGCTCTCGGCCCGTCCGCGGGTCTCTCAAGCCCACAGGCTTCATAGGCCCGTAGCGAAGCGTGTCCACCCCGCGCCGCGCGAGTTCCTCGATGGGAAGACACGCCTCGAACCAGCGCGTCTCCTCGAAGCGCTGCAAAGGCACGCTCTGCGCGTTGACGAGCGCGTCGTAGAAGCGGGCATAGTCGTCTGCGTCCATCGGGCAATTGAGATAGTCGTCGCCGCCCTTGTCGTAGCGCGCCGCGCGGAAGGCGATTTCGGTGTTGACGGAGTCGGCCGAGACGATGGGCGAGATTGCGTCGTAGAAGTATAGGCCCGTCCCTTCGGTGAGCCGCGCTATCTCTTCCGCGAGCGCGTCGGAGCAGAGCGGCCCCGCGGCGATGACGGTCACTGCGTCTTCGTCAACGCGCGTCGCCTCCTCCCGTACGACCTCGATCTCCGGGTGCGAGCCGACAAGCTCCGTGACGCGCTCCGCGAACTTGTGGCGGTCAACTGCGAGCGCCGCGCCCGCCGGCACGCGCGTCTCCATCGCCGCACGCATGACGACCGAGCCCGCGCGCCTCAACTCTTCTTTTAGAAGATACGGCGCAGTCCCCGGCTCGTCCGACTTCAGCGAGTTCGAGCAGACTATCTCCGCGAGATTCTCCGTACGATGCGCGGGCGTCTGCCTCTCGGGGCGCATCTCGTAGAGCCTCACACGCGACCCCGCGCGCGCGGCCTGCCAAGCGGCCTCAGCGCCCGCGAGCCCGCCGCCGATAACAACAACTTCATTCATAAGCATTCAGCGGTCAGCATTCAGCGCTCAGCTTAAGACCTGCCCCGAAAGGGAGTTTCGGATTGACGGCCTACGTGTCGGCTGACCGAGCACATTATGCCTGACATTACGGCACGGTCGTTAGCTGACCGTCCGAAGCTGAGTGCTGAAAGCTGAAAGCTGAGTGCTTACCTATGGCTTTTCGGTCGGCGCGTCAACGCGTTCGTCGCCCGCGACGGAGCTGAAGCGTTTGAAGTCCGTGACCTCTTTGGTGAAGTCGAGCTCGATGCCGTTGAAGATCTGTTTGTGGCCGTAGCTCTTTATACGCACGAGTCGTTCGAGCCAGACGCCTTCGCGTACGCGCGCGTGCTCGAAGACGATTGAAGGCTCCGGCGCGGGCGCGTCGGCGGAGGTCTGCGCGTCGTCGGGCCACGCTTCGAGTCGTGCGACGGCCCTGTCAGCGGCGTCAATCCAGACGCGGCCTCGCAGGTGCGCGTAGGGTCTCTGTAGCTCGTCGGCGGGGCGGAAGTCCGCGCGCGGGCGGAGGTCGAGGACGATTGTCTCGCGGTTGTTGAGGGTCTCGCGGCGCGGGCCGTCGAACTCGCAGTAGCGGAAGAAGCGCCAGACGGCGATGGCGATCTCCGTCGAGCCGAAGCCGTTGCTCTCCCTGTGGCCGGTCGTGAAGCCGAAGGAGGGTAGCCCCGAGGGGTTCTGCAACTGCTCCGGCGTCTGTGGCGGCGGAGTCGGCTTCGCCTCGGCGCGCTTCTGGTCTTCGCGCGCGGACTTCTCAAGTCGCTCGGCGGTCTTCTTCAACTCCTTGTCGGCGCGCTCCCGCGAGACGGGCACGCCGTCGCGTTCGAGCAGCTTGCGCGCGAACTCGCCGCGAACGGGGTAGACTTCGTAGAGGCTCGAAGACTCCTTCTTAACCTCGCCGCGCTTGCCCAACTCCCTGTCCGTAATCTTCGCAGTCCAGGTGTATTCGAGCCTGCGCGCGAGCATCCCCTGCTCTTTCAACGCGACCTCCATGAGTAGCGCGCGAACGTCCGAAGGCTCCGCCCAATCCTTCCGCTGCGCGACATCCTGACTCGACGAAGCGCGCGCGCATGGAGCGACCGCGAACTGCGCGAAGAGAGTCAACGTGAGACACGCGACGACGGCGAAGCGACTCACGATGCTCAACCTCACGCGCGTCTTTCGTTTCATGCGGGGAGACTCCTTGAGGGATGATGAGAGAAAAGCTTTCAGCGTTCAGCCCGAAACCTTTGCGTCCTTCGCGACTTCTTCGCGACCTTTGCGTTTAAGAGTAAGGGCTTAAACGCAAAGGTCGCGAAGAAGTCGCGAAGGACGCGGAGAGTTTTAAGTCGAGCGCTGAATGCTAAGTGCCGACAGATTTCTCGTCACTACTTTTCCGGCTTCGGCGTGTCGAGCTTGTCGTCGCCGGACTTGGTGCTGAAGCGTTTGTAGTCGCTGAACTCGCGCGTCTCGTTGACGGTCATGCCCGCGAAGAGGAAGATGCGCGCGGAGGCGTTGACCTGTGAGAAGACCGGCATCCAGACGCCTTCGGGCAGACGCGTCCGCTCGAAGACGAAGGCGGAGCCGGGCTTGATGGAGGCGACGAGCCCGCCGCCCATCTTGAAGCTGTCGACGAGCCGCGCTTCGAGACGCATCACCTCCCGCTCGGCCGGGTCAATCCAGATGACGCCGCTCAGCTTCGACACGATGGTCTCACCCGTGTTTGAAGGCTTGAAGCCCGCGCGCGGGCGGAAGTCGAAGACTATCACGTCGCGTTCGTGGAAGTGCTCACGTCGAGGGCTGAAGAACTCGCATGCGCGGAGGAACGTGGAAATCTCAACGTCGTCGTCCTCCTCCTCATCGCCCGCCTTCGACTTGTCGCCCGACTTCGTCCTTCGCTTCGCCCTGCGCTCGGCGCGCTTCTGCTCCCGCTTCTGCTTGAGCTTCGGCGCTTCGCGCTCGGCCTTCTCCAACTCTTCGGCGACGCGCTTCTCCTCCTTCGCCATGCGCTCGGGCGAGAGCGGCGCGCCGTTCTCGACGACGAGCTTCTCCACCCAACCGTAGTCGGCGATGGGGAAGATCTCAAAGACCGAGACCTTCTCCTTCTTCACCTGCCCCTTGTCGTCAACCTCTCGCTCCGTGACCTTCTGCATGAAGGTGTAGTCGTTGATGCGATTGTCGTCGTCCTCCTGATTCTTCGAGAGGTCGCGCAGGAGCGCGGGTATGTCGAGCGTCGAGTCCGTGGGCGGATCGAAGAACGAGTCCGCGAGCCCCGTGTTGTAGCTCGAAGTGCTCAGCCGAAGCGTCAGCGTGGGCTCGTCCCCGCGCTCTATCTCTACGCGGTGCGGCTCGGTGAGCAGAGGGCTCCCCGCGCGCGCGTGCCAGTCAGAGAATCGCACGCGCGTGCGGCGCGCCTCGTCGAACATCCCCAAGAGCACCTTGCTCGTCGCGCCGAACCAGTAGCGCAGGCGCGCGCCCGCGCGCGTCGAGAACTCGACGAGGTACGCCGTCTCACCGCCGACCTCATCGCGCGCCACGGTGCGCGCGAGAATCTTCTGCCTCTTGTAGTCAACGAACCACGCGCCTTCGAGCGTCGCGCGCAGCCGCGCGGAGAAGGCTTCGCTGTCCGTGAGCGTCCGCAGACGGCCGTCGGGCGTGCGCGCCCAGGCCGTGCGCGCGTTGGCGGCCGAGTCTATCTCGCCGTCCGCCAGAAGGAGGTCGGAGCGTTGCGCGCCGTTCGTCTTGAAATGGGTGCGCGCCGTGCCTGCGTCCGCGCC
>JBJMGR010000075.1:0-11635 GCA_045807805.1 Pyrinomonadaceae bacterium
ATTAAACCGCCGTCTCGCGTACGAACGTGATGTAGTCCGTGTCTGCGGGCGCATGCCCTTCGGCGCGCAGAGCCTTCGCGACCTGACCCCTGTGATAAGTGCCGTGCATCGAGACGTGCGTGAGTATCTCGCCGACGGGCGTGCGAAACTCCGTGCCCTTGAAGTTCCTGTAGACCAGCGGCGAGCCGAGGTCTTCTTCGCCGAGCGAGTCGATGTAAGACGCGTAGCTCGCGCGAAGCTCGACGGCGAGGCTCTCACACTCCGCGTGCGACATCTCGGGCGACTTGTCCACGGCGGAAGTGTCTTCGCCACGAAGGCGCATGAGCCAAATCCTTTCGGAGACGAGCAGGTGCGCGAGCGGCGCGACGGCCGCGCGACTTTGCGCGCCCTTCAGCGAGTCGAGCGCGCGCGCGTTCGCCCACGCGTCGTATGCGAACAGGCGTTTGATGACATCGAGCATGTCGTTCTTCTTCAGCCTTTGACCGAGCGGAACGCTTTGCGCGCGGCCTCGACTGTTCTGTCCAGAAGCTCGTCTGTGTGCGCGACGCCGAGGAACGCCGCCTCGAACTGCGAAGGCGCGAGGTAGACGCCCCCTTCGAGCATCGAGTGGAAGAAGCGCCCGTAAGCGTCGCGATTCGAGTGCGCGGCCGTGGGCCAGTCGTGGACGGGCGAGTCGTTGAAGAAGGTCGTGAACATAGAGCCGACGCGGTTCGTCACGGTCTCGACGCCCGCCTCGCGCGCCGCCTCCGACATCGCTTCGCACAGACGACGCCCGGCCTCTTCCAGACGTTCGTACACGGCGCGGTCTCGAAGACGCTTGAGCGTCGCGAGCCCCGCGGTCATCGCGAGCGGGTTGCCCGAGAGCGTGCCCGCCTGATAGACGAGCCCGGCGGGCGCGACCTGCTCCATGATGTCGCGGCGGCCGCCGTACGCGCCGACGGGAAGCCCGCCGCCGATAATCTTACCGAGCGTCGTGAGGTCGGGCGTGACGCCGTACAACTCCTGCGCGCCGCCGCGCGCGAGACGGAAGCCTGTCATCACTTCGTCGAAGATGAGTATCGCGCCGTGCTTCTCAGTTACGTCTCTTAACGCTTGCAGGTAGCCTTCGCGCGGAGGCACGCAGCCCATGTTTCCGACGACGGGCTCGACGATGACCGCGGCCACTTCGGGGCCGTGCTCGGCGAAGACCTCTTCGAGCGCGGCCGTGTCGTTGAAGGGAGCGGTGATGGTGTTCCGAGCGACCGCATCCGTGACGCCGGGGCTGTCGGGCAGTCCGAGCGTGGCGACGCCCGAGCCCGCTTTGACCAGGAGGCTGTCGCCGTGGCCGTGGTAGCAGCCCTCGAACTTGAGTATCTTGTTACGCCCCGTAGCGCCGCGCGCGAGACGTAGCGCGGACATCGTCGCCTCAGTCCCGCTGTTGACCATGCGAACCATCTCGACCGAAGGCATCGCGTCGATTATCTCCTCGGCCATCTCGACTTCGAGCGCGGTCGGCGCGCCGTAGCTCGTCCCGCGAGAGAGAGCCTCGCGGATGGCCTCTATGACTTCCGCGTCCGCGTGGCCGAGTATCATCGGCCCCCAGGAGCCGACGTAATCTATGTAGGTGCGTCCGTCAACGTCGGTCATCGTCGCGCCGGAAGCAGACGCGATGAAGCGAGGCGTCCCGCCCACGCCGCGAAACGCGCGCACAGGCGAATTAACTCCGCCCGGCATCAACTCGACCGCACGCGCGAACAACTCCTCCGAACTTTGCGGCGACTCTCTCTCCGTTGCACTCATGCGCTCATGCTAAAACAGATAAGTCAAAAGTAGAAAGGCAAATGGCAGAAGTAGGGATAAGAAGAAGCGCGGCCTTCATCCATGATGGATGAAGGCCGCGCTGTACTGCCCTCTTAACTTTTGCTTCCGCCTCTTACTTTTGACCTACCCGAAGATGCTGCGCCAGCGTCGGTCGAGCGCGTCGCCGAAGAGGAAGGTGGTGAACGAGGGCTGTTCGTGCGAGCGGTCGTAGCCGACTAGCTCGACGTAGGCGCGCCCGTCAATCGTGTTCTCGCCGCGACGGCCTTGGACTCTGCACGAGCCCTCCCAGTAGACGATCATCGTCGTGCCGCGCGTGTCCAGCTCCTGGTCTTTCAAAATTGGAGTGACGGTCACGTCTATGCCCAGACGCGGCGCGGTGAGTCGCCAGCCGCTCGGGTAGGTCGCGCCCGTGCGCGGGCTGAGCCAACTCCCCGTCGGCTCGACTTCAAAGTCCTCGCGCGAGAGATGAGTCGAAGTGCCTTCGGGAGCGACGAACGTTCCGCTCGAATACTGCGACGGTCGGCCGTGCCGGTCGCGTATGTGGTAGACCATCAACTCCGAGCCGTCGGAGAGTTGTAGCGAGAACCAGTCCCATCCCTTCTGGTTCTCGGTCGTACGCCACGTGCCGAACTCCCTGTCCATCCACGCGGAGCCCTGGAAGCTCTCCGTGTGCCCGTGCCATGTGATGCGCCCCTCTGCCTCCATGCGCGTGTAAGAGAAGTAGCGCGAAGCCTCGCCCCTGTCCTTGAAGCTGACGCCGACGCCTTCGTGGCCGTTCAGCGCGGCGGGCTTCGTCGGCCGGAGCCGTGCTTCAAAGATGAGGTCGGGGCCGAGCGTCGCGCGCAGTATGTGTCGGCCCGACTCCTCGCGCACAGTCCAGTCGCCGAGCTTCAGGCGAAAGCTCGTCTCGCTCGTGTGAGCGGGAGGGTCGAAGATGCCGTTGGCGCTCTTGCGGTGCTCGTAACGGAACTGCTCGCGCGACTCGTCCGTCAAGGCGAAGTGCGCGAGGTAGAGCGGGTTCCCAAGCAGTCTCAAAGGCACGACGCCGAAGCGGTCGAGGTCTGTGCGCCGCTTGAAGAAGACCAGCTCGAAGCCGAAGCGACGGCCCGACTCCGAAAGCATGTGGCCCGTGTAGTACCACCATTCAGTCTGCGCGGCGGCGTGCGCGTAGAGGTCGCGCGGAAGCTCGACGCCCGCGTGCTCCGTCCCGTCGCGCAAGGTCGAAGCCTGACCGGCGACTATGTCCGCCAGCCCCTCCAGCACGCTCGCCGCCGTCTCGCCGAAAGACTCGAAGATGTTGCTGCTCATCGTTGGCTGTTATCAACTCCCGGTGGACTTTCCTCTGGTCTTGGCTTCGGATGTCCCCTCCGCCTCCTCGCCCGCGGGCTCTTCGGCCGTGCCCGGCTCGGCCAGCTTGCGGTGCTGCTCGGCGAGCATCTCGTTGGGCGTGACGTTGGCGACGGTCGTCTGAAGCTTGTTCTGCCAGCCGCTCACCACGTCGCTCTCGCCCGCCATCATCGCGTCGAAGCCGTCGCGCGCGACCTTCGCGGGGGCGTCCTTCTCCTGCGTCCCGACCTTCGTGTCGAGCATGTCGGCGCGCTCGAAGAACTCGGTATCGGTCGCGCCCGGCATCAGGCACGTGACCGTAATCTCCGTCTCCTTCAACTCGTTTCGGAGCGCGAAGGAGAACGAGTCTATGAAAGCCTTCGTGCCGTTGTAGACGGCCTGGAACGAGCCGGGTATGAAGCCCGCGATTGAGCCGGTGATGAGTATGCGCCCGCTGTTTCTGGCGCGCATATCGCGGCCGACCTTGTGTATGAGATAGACGGTGCCGGTGACGTTCGTGTCGATGACGTGGCGCGCCTCTTCAAAGTCCTGATCGAGGAAGGCGCGGCCGAGGCCGTGGCCCGCGTTGGCGAGCAGCGCGGCGACGGGCCGCCCCTTAATCGCCGCGTAGAGTTCGTCAACGCCCTCGGTGGTGGCGAGGTCTGTCTCGACCGAAGCGACTTCAGCGCCGAGGCCGCGAAACACCTGCGCGGCCTCTTCGATTGGGCGGTCTGCGGCGACGACCAGGTCGAAGCCGTTCTCGGCGCAGAGCTTTGCGAGTTCGTAGCCGATGCCGCTCGAAGCCCCCGTGACGATTGCGAGCGGACGCGTGTTAGAAGACATTTGTAGACCCTCCTTGATGACGTGAATACTCGTTACCCGAGCGGGACTTAAACCCGCCGTTTCAATAGCGCCGGACGCATGCGTGCGTCTCGCGTTTGTGGTCGGTGCGGGATGATTATAGGGCGTGGCCGATGGTTATCTGTCACGCGGCGCGCGCGCTTTATGGCGAAGCCTTCCCAAGTTTATGGAATTATTGTCGGGTAGAGAGAGAGGGGCGTCTCTCTCTCAGACTCGCTCAAGGTCTTCGCGCGGCTCGACGAGGAGCGTTCGGAACGACGAGAGATAGACGAGGCCGGGCGCCGCGCCTCTGGGCTTGGAGACGAACTTGCGCTGCGTGTAGTTGACGGCGACCTTCGAGTCTTTCCCGGCCTGACTGAAGTGCGCGGCGAGCTGCGCGGCCTCGACAATCGTGCGGTGCGGGACGGGCTCGTCTCGACCGCGCGCGCGCACGACGACGTGCGAGCCGGGGTAGTCGGCCGCGTGCATCCAGGTGTCGTATGAGCGCGCGACGCGGAACGTGAGCTGGTCGTTCTCCTTCGCGCGGCGGCCGACGATTATCTCGTAGCCGTCCGACGAGCGGTAACGACGAAGCACGCGCATGCCTTCGTCCGCGCCCTTCTTCGACGACTTCGCGCGCGGCGCTTGAGCGGGCCGCGCGTTGCGCTTGGCCGTTATCGCTTCGAGCGCTTCAGAGTCGCGCGCGGCGATGACGCCTTCAAGCTCCGCGCGCTTACCCTCAAGCGCGCTCAACTCCGACTCGACTGTTTCGAGCCGCGCGGCAATCTCGCGCGCCGCGCGCTTCGCCTTCGTGTAGCGCGCGAAGCGGCGCGCGGCCTCTTCCTGAAGCGTACGGTTCTCCTCGACCTCAAGCTCTATCAACGGCGCGCCCTCGGCGTAGAAGTCCGTGAGGCGAACGGTCGAGCCGCTACGCTCGGCCGTGCCGATGTTCGCGAGTAGAAGGTCGCCCGCGCGCCTGTGCTCTTCGGCGTCGCCGTGCTCCGCGAGGTCGCGTGCGAGGTTAGCGCGCAGCTTCTTGAGGCGCGCAGACTCCTGCTTGATTCTTGCCGAAGCGGCCGCCGCGCGCGAGTCGAATGCATGCTCCGCTTCAAGCCGCAGGTAGTGTCGGTCGAGGGCCACCGATAATGAAGACGAGCCTTCGCGTGAAATGGATGGAGACTCGCGGCGCGGCGTCGTTCTCTCTTGTGAAGTCGCCGTCGAGCCTTGCGAGGCGGGCGGGCCGTACGTGTCGCCCGTCTCCTGTCCTTCGCCGCGCGAGGGGCGGAGCGTGTCGAGTATGCGTCCGTGCGAGTCGAGGAGGAAGAGGTTCGACGTGCGGCCCGTCAACTGCACGACGAGCGTTGCGTCTCGCACGTCGCCGACCGCGTCGGGCACGTCGAAGAGGAATCGCACGACGCGCTCGCCCTCGTCCTTCTTCAACGCGCGAAGCGTCGCGCCGCCGAGCGCCTTGCGCAGCACGAGCGCGAAGGGCGTGGGCGCTTGCGACGCGCGCTCAAGCTCTCGAACCGTGCGCGAGACGAGGTAGAGACGCGGCCTTCCGGGCTCGACCGAGACGAAGAGGTAGCGCCCGCCGCCCCCTCGAAAGTCTACGGCGAGCGATGCGGCCGAGAGCTGAAAGACCTTCCCCCACGCGCGGCCCGCGAGCGCAGGCCAGACCTCCTCGACCACCTCTTTGATGAGTTGTTCATTCATCGTCAGACGCACAGGCTAACAGACTTCCGCGCGCGAACAAAAAAAGAGGCGCGGTGTTGAGCCGCGCCTCTCATCCGACTGCGTGTGGTGGATTACTTCTTGACGATCACTGTGCCCGAGAGTATGTCGTGCGCCGTCCGGCCTTCGGCGTCGAAGAGCGAGTAGAGAAGGCCGAGGCCGAGCGTCGCGAGCGAGAGCATGTAGACGAGCGCGCGCCGCGCGCACTGGCCCGTCGTCGGGACGCAAGCCTTGCGCGCGTCAACGGCGTGCAGAGAGCAGAGCGCCATGCCTGCCGTGCGTCCCGCGAGCGCGAGCGCGCACGTGTGATAGAGGAACATCGCCGTCGCGGCTATCGCCGCCATCGAGCCCCACACGCGCGAGTCGCCCCAGTTGCTTATCGTCAACTCAATCGCGGCCGCGAACGGCGCGCAGATGAGAGCGACGACGATGAGGTCGATCCCGGCCGCCGCGAGACGCTTGGTGCGCGGTGCGCGGTCGTCGTAAGTGACCTCGGGCTCGGCGACCTTCGGCAGAAGCTCTATGCCCTGACGTTCGAGCCAGAATTCGTCAAGCACGCCCGTGATGTGGCGCGGCTGTCGAGACTCGCCTTGCGCCTCCTGTTGCTCGTGTGCCTGCCGCGTCTGCGCCGCGACGCTCTTCGCGGGCTCTTCTTTTAACTGTTCTGTTACTCGTGAAGTCGCTTCGGCGGCGGCCGATGTCTCATGCTTAAGAGGCGCGGCCTTCGCTTCGACGGCGGGCGCGACAGTCTCTGCCTTCGCCTCCGTCACGGTGGGTCGGGTCGTAGGGACGACGACGAGCGGAGTCGTCGTGCGCGTCTGTTCGACTTCCGGCTGCGGGGCGTCAGCGCGTTGCGACGAACGCTTCGGCGCGGTCGCGGGCTGAGTCTCAGAATCCGTCGCGGGCTCGTCCTCGGTTACAGTCTCGGGCTGCTCGTCGTAGACGCGCGCGGCCGCGGTCGCGGGGCCGTGCGTTCGATGCGAGCCTCCGCGCGTGACGTGCGACGCGGCCTCCTGACCGCGCGCTCGCTCGATGCGCCTGAGCGCCGCCGCGACAATCGGATTTATCTCCGGCTCGTCGGGCGTCGGCACGAGGCCGAGCTGCGCGGAAGCCTTCGCGGCGTCGGTCGGTTTGGTGGCGTAGGCGGCGGGCGGAGTAGGAGTGTCGCCAAACTCCGGGGCGCCGAGCATCTCCCGCTCCTCTTCGCCGGTGGACTCGCGCGCGCGCCGCTGCTGTATTTCGCGGAAGCGCTCGCTCAACTCCTTCCGCCATGCGGGCCTACGGTTCACGCCGGGGAATTCGATAAGGGTAGAGCCGGCTGAGCCCTGCGTCGTGCTTGTGGTTGCGTTAGAGTTATCGGTCATAGCGGGAGCGTCGGCCTGCGTGACGGTCGGGGGAGCAGGTCTTTCCGGGTAGTCTGTGATGTTAGCCGCGTCACGCTTCCGGCAGAAGGGGCACGCGCCGAGTTCAACCTGTAAAACTTCGCCGCACTCGGCACACTGCATCGTAAAAGCTGGAACCCCCTTGGAGCCGAAAAACTTTTGTACTTTTGACGAAGGGCCGGTGCGCGTAACCCTTGGTCCACTGCGGAGTCGCGCCGGATGCTATCAGAGTTTACTTTAAGTCGTCAACCAGAAAATATACAAGGCGCTGTGCTTGGCCCGCCGCGAGCTACAACATTTAGGAGGAAGAGGGCGGTTCGGCGTCCGTCGAATCGAGGCGCGTGGGGTGCGGTGCGGCGTGGGCGTCGGGTGGCGGAGACTAGCGCAGGAGCGTGCCGAAGCGACGCCAGCGTGTGTTGTTGAAGAAGTCGGAGATGAAGTTGATGAGGAAGGGTGCGTCGCTGTGTGGCGCGTGCTCGTCGTAAGACCATATGACGAACATCGCGCGGCCGACGATGAGGTCGCGCCGCACAGGCCCCCAGACGCGGCTGTCGGCGCTGTTGTCGCGATTGTCGCCCATCATGAAGTAGCAGCCTTCGGGGATTTTGAAGGGCTCGCCGACCGCGTACTTGAAGCCGGAGAAGACATCCGCCGAGTCGCCTTCGCGCTTCGAGAGCGTCTCGTGCGTGTAGTAGACGGCGTAGGGCTCGTCGGCGCGCTCGGTCGTGGCTTTGAGTCTCTTCAACTCCGCCTTGTCGTTCCCGCGCTCTTCGTCGCCGGTCTCGAAACGATACTCGGGCAGCGCCTTGCCGTTTACGTAGACGTTCGCGCCTTTGACCTGAATCGTCTCGCCGGGGAGACCTATGACGCGCTTGATGAAGAGCGTCTTGTACTTGACTATCCCTTCGCGCGGAATCGACTCGCCGGGGAACTTGAAGACGACTATGTCGCCGCGACGGACTTCGCGCTGCGGGAGTAGGGGGAGCGTGGGGCCGGGGCCGAAGATGAACTTGTTGACGAGGAAGTGGTCGCCGACGTAGATCGTATTCTCCATCGAGGCCGAAGGGACCACGGCCGACTGCGCGACGAAGGTCATGAAGAAGAACGCCATGACGATGACGACCGCGCCCGATTCGGCGTACTCGCGCAGGAGTCCGCGCGGCGGCGTCTTGGCGCGCGGGCCCACGGGCGCGTCGGGGCTGAGGGAGTCGTCGGGGTCTTCCGTTCGCATGTGAGTTAAAGGTTAGAGCGGCTGGCGTCCCGCGAAGCCCGTCTCGACCTCGTGCCACCATTCAAGTTGGTCGCCCTCGCCCATCTGCCAGCAGAGCAGCACCACACGCCCTTCTCGGAGTGAAGGAAAGTCTATGAGGCCGCGGCCGTAGTCCTTGATCTGCACGCCGAGCGCTTCGAGACGGCCCGCGTGCTCGGCCAACTCCGAGAGCGCCACGACGTAGCCGGAGCCGCCCATGATGCCGCCGCCGCCGAGCTTCGCCCTATCGGCCGCGATACGCGCGGCCCCCTGCGACGCGGAGACGCGCTTGTAGGCGCGCTGCACCTGCCGGACGATTCCGCGTACGGTCGGCAAAAGTGCGTTCGCCTCTTCGACGTTGAAAAGCTTCATGGGTGAAAAGCTTTCAGCACTCAGCATTCAGCTTTCAGCTAAAACGCTGTGCCGGTCATTGGTATAAAAAACTCCGAGTCATGGCAGTTGAAAAGCTGAGCGTTGAAAGCTGAAAGCTGACCGCTACTGATCGTCCGTGACGCGGACGAAGCTGGAGCTGCCCGTGAACTGTTCGTCTTCGTCCGTGGCTTCTGGGTCGGGCTGGAGCTGCGGCGGAGCGGGCTCCGCGAAGGCTTCGGGGCGGCGGCCGTTCGCGCCCTCTTCGTCGTCGCCGTTCACCATGCCGCTCACGTGGTTCATGATGCCTTCGCCCTCGCGCGCGGAGTTGTGATTCGCGTAGGAGTTGGTCGGCGGCTGCTCCTGCGTGTGGTTCTCGTAGTAGCGGTGCGAGTGTGTCGGCTCTTTGCGAACCTTATCGGCTATCTCGCCGAGGTCTATGAAGTAGTCGGCCACGTCGATGAGCTTCGGCGCGGTGTTCGAGCGGAAGCCCGCGACCTCCACGCGGCAGCCCTTGTAGGCCACGGCGTTGACGGCGTAGACGAAGTCCTCGTCGCCGGAGACGAGCACGGCCGTGTCATAGCGCCCCGCGAGCGAGAGCATATCGACGGCGATCTCCACGTCGAGATTCGCCTTGCGCGTTCCGTCGTAGAAGGTCTTCAGCTCTTTGTGTATGACGCGGAAGCCGTTGCGGCGCATCCAGAGCAGGAACCCTTGCTGGCGCTCGGCTCCCACGTCCACGCCCGTGTAGAAGAAGGCGCGCAGAAGCCTCCCGTCGCCGAGTAGAACGCGAAGGAGCTTGTTGTAGTCTATGTCTATGTTGTGGAACCGCGCCGCGTGGAAAAGGTTATTGCCGTCAATGAAAACCGCCACCCTGCCTCTGTAACCTAACTGCCAGGATATGTTGTTAGTTGGATCATAATGCATGCGAAAAACACCCCGTCCGTAGTTTCCGATTCACGAAATTTCAAACAGCGGCGGCGACTGAAATAGCGCGCCGTGCCAGCAGCGAGAAAAACCTTCACGTCAAAAAGATCGCGCCCCGTCCTTAGTCCTCTAAAACTTTTTCGCGAGGGGCGAGTCATTTAACCACGAACTTTGACGGCGCGACAACCGAGCCACGCGCCAGGACGCACTCACACACGCACGCGCTCCGACTTCAAAAGGCGTCCGGCCTCAACGCCTGCGCTCCGCCGCGGGCGTCGGCGCGGGAGTTCGCGTCGAGCCTTCCGGGCTCCCTTCGGCCGCGCCGAGCACTTGGCCCGTCACGGCGTCAACGTAGACGTAGAACGTGCCTGCCTCGCCTCCGGCCGCGGCCTCCCACGCGACGTGTAGCTCAAGAGTCGAAGGGTCGGAGCCGCTCTGTACGGGGTAGACGACGAGTTGCCGCGCGTTCGGCGCGTCCGTCTGTGTGAGCGTGCGCGTCTGCTGTGTGCCCGCGCGATCTGTGTAGGTGATTGCGCGGTTGAGGAGCGCGTTAGCGTCGAAGGGCGGAAGATTCTGCGCCACGGGGACGAGCGCGCGTCGAAGCTGCTCGGCGTCTGGAATTGCCGTGCTCGAAAGCGCGATGACGCGCAGGTCTTGCGTGAACGTGATAGAGACTTCGCCGTAGCCGTTTCGGAGTGGATAAGGAAACGCGTTCTGACGGTAGCGTGCGGCGCGCGCGCCCGTCGCGTCCGTCGCGTCTGTTACCGCGACGAGCGAAAGCTCCTTCGGGTCAACGCCGAGCAGCGGCGCGGCCGTCTGTATGAAGCGGCGCAGAGACTCGCGCGTCTCCTCTTCGGTCTGTGTCTTCTCGTCGCTGATGACGACGAGCGGCATGCGCGGCGGCGCGTCGAGCCCGGCGGGGAGCGCGCTTATAGTCTCTGTCACGGGGCGAAGCTCGGGCGCGGGGCTTGCGGTTGCGGACTGTTCGCCGACAATCGCCTTCCAAGCGGCGAGCGCGGCCGTGCGCCGCTCTTCGGTCGCGCCGACGGCGACGAACTTCGGCGCGTCGGATGCGCGCGGTCGGTCGGGGCTCGCGGGCCTCGTCGCGGCGGCGCACGCGGCCGTTGCCGTCGCGAGGCAGATGAGAGAGAGTGTTCGCAGAGTTAGATTCATTTCTTTAAGCCGCGCGCGTCTAAAATTGTTGGAGGGGAAACGTTCTGGAAGGATTATACTCAAGAACGTTCGACCGGCAACGGATTTCGACGAATGGGGAAGGGACGGAGAGCTTGGCGCGCGAAGACGAATTGAACACGTTCGACGCGGACGAAGAGTTGCGCGCGACTTCGGCCGCGCACGAAACGGCGCGACGCTTCGAGCCCGGCGAGCTTGTCGCTTGCGACAAGTGCCTGCGCGCGAACGCGCCGACGCGCATGAACTGCATCTACTGCGGCGCGCCGCTGCCCGTGACCGAGCGCAGTGCCGCGCTTCGACGACCCGCGCTGCGGAAGCTCGAAGAGTGGGAGCAGGGCTTCAACGTCGTCCTAAATCCTCCGTGCTCGATGCCCGCGCCGGAGACGTTTGAAGAGGTCGCGTCGCTCCTACGGCTCGACTCGGCGCGGCTCTCGGAGATAGTCGAAGCGGGCACGCCGCTCCCCGTCGCGCGGGCCGCGTCCGAAGAGGAGGCAGAGCTTATCGTCGGGAGACTCAGCGCGCGCTCTCTCGAAGCGGAAGTTTTCAAAGATGACCTGCTCGCGCGCACGCCCGTGCGCGTCCGCGCGCTCGCCTTCGACGCGAACGCGCTCGTCCTGATGCCGAACGCGGAGACAGAGCCCGCGCGCGTCGAGTGGGATGAGATTGTGCTGCTCGTCGAGGGGCGCGTCGTGACGCGTCGCGTCGAGTTCGAGGAGCGGCCGTCGAAGTTGAGCATGCGCGGCAAGCTGTTGGACGCGCGCGAGGTCGCGTCGGACGAGGCCGTGCTAGACATACACACTTCGTTAGAGGCGTCGGATGG
>JBJMGR010000076.1:0-1829 GCA_045807805.1 Pyrinomonadaceae bacterium
CAGAAGGTGGACGTGAGAATCATCGCGGCGACGAACACAGACCTCGAAGCGATGGTGGCCGACGGGAGGTTCCGCGAAGACTTGTACTACCGCCTCAATGTGATACGCCTTCGCGTGCCGCCGCTTAGGGAGCGCAGGAGCGAGATACCCGCAATCGTCAACTACTACGTCAACCACTACTCCGCGAAGTTCGGGCGGCTCGACATAACGATCACGCCGCAGACCTTAGACCTTCTGATGGTCTTCGACTGGCCGGGGAACGTGCGCCAACTGACGAACGAGATTCAGCGCATCGTCGCGCGCGCCGAAGACGGCACCATCATCACGCCCGACCACCTCTCGCCCGAGTTGCGGCGCACGTCCACGCCCACCGTCTCGTCTCAGTTCGCGCAGGCGTCGGGCCTCGCGGCCTCCGCCGCGGCCGTTGCCATCTCTCAGGGGCTCACGCTCGCGGACGCGATGGCGGAGTTGGAGCGGCGCATGATCGCGGAAGCCTTAAGGAAGCACAACGGCAACATCTCTCGCGCGGCGCGCGAACTCGGCCTGACGCGCCGCGGCCTTTATCTAAAGCTCGGCCGACACGACCTGAGCGCCAGCGCGTAAAGCCTGCGCGGAGGAGAAAACGGATGGAGTCTTTCACACTTACTCTCTTCGTCCTCGGGCTGCTAATCGCAGCACTTCTCGTCACACAGACCATTCGGCGCGACCTCAAAATGCGAAGGCAACCGGAGGGCGACCTGCGCCGCGTGTCGATGCACATGCGCCGGGCCACGCCAGCACGCGGGCCGCACGCCGCGCACGCCCCCGGCATGCGACAGCACACACACACCTCGCCTCCCAACTCGGTCTAAGTCTCCCGGCCGCACTTCGCCGCGCGCACGACACTTGCGCTATACTCTTCCGCGCAATGATCTACATAATCCTGCTCATCGCGCTCTTCCTGCTCGTACTGATACCCTCCGTCATCTTCGTCATCGTCTACTATTGGGGGCCGAAAGGCAGGCCGCCACGCTCCTGAACTCCGCACGCGCGCGCCGAGACGTTCCGCGCAAGAGAAAAGCCCCGCACGTAACAGCGCGGGGCTTTCGCCTTCGAGGCTCTCTAAATTCGACGGCGGGGTCGCTCGTGTCGTTTAGCTTACGCCGGTCTTCTTCTTCGTCGGGTGCTTTCGGTCGCTTTCGCGCGTGCCGCCGACCGCCTCGTACTCGTTGCTATTGGAGCCGTACTGCGCGCCCGTCGCGGCGAGAATGCGCTTGTTCAAATCCTTGACGCGCCCCTCCTGCTCTTCCAACTCGTTCTGCTGCCGGTCGAGGAGCGAAAGAGTTTCGTGGTACGTTTCGAGATTCGCGGCGAGCGCGTCAACCGCCTGCTCGTACCTGTCTATGTCGAGTGCGGGGCCGAAGTTCGGCTTGGGCGTGATTGACTTGAGGCCAGCCATCCTCTGCCGCGCGGTCTCAAGGACGGCGGAATTACGCTTGACTCTAGGCATGAGTTTACCTCCAAAGTGAAGTCAGGATGAGCCAACAAAAAACCGTGAGGTGGCCGAGGCCCGCCCAGTATATGCATTTCAAAATAGGGTAGTGGTTCAACTGCGAGAGAGACGGTAGACTCGCTCGTATGGTCAAACTCAAGTGCTACCACTGCGGCGGCGACCGCCTCGTCCGCAACGGCTTCACGCAAAACGGGAAGCAGCGCTACCTCTGCTCCGACTGTGGGCGGATGAGCCGTGACGACCCGCAAGCCAACGGCTACACCGAAGAAGAGCGTGAGCAAATACTTCGCGCCTATCACGAGCGCAGTTCCTTGCGCGGCCTGTCTCGCACCTTCGG
>JBJMGR010000077.1:0-16717 GCA_045807805.1 Pyrinomonadaceae bacterium
CAGGTCTTCGGCGCGATACACAGCCCCGGCAGCAGCCCTTACGCGATAACGGTCGGCGCGTCCGACACGAACGGCACGGCGAAGCGCTCCGACGACACCATCGCGCAGTTCTCCTCCAAGGGGCCGACGCTCATTGACCACCTCGTCAAGCCAGAGATAGTAGCGCCGGGCCGCGGCGTCGTCGCCGCGATGTCTCAGGACAATCCGTACTCGGCGGCGCAGCGCCCCGACCGCGTCGTCAACTCGACCGCGCCCAGCGCGCTCCAGAACGCATACTTCAAATACTACGGCACGTCCTTCTCCGCGCCGGTCGTCTCGGGCACGGTCGCCTTGATGCTCGAAGCGAACAAGTCCCTGACGCCCGCGCTCGTTCGTGCCGCGCTGATGCGCTCGGCGAACGCTCTCCCCTCGTCGCTCTTTCAGAACAAGTTGACGAACGTGCTGACGCAGGGCGTGGGCCAGATCAACTCGGCGGCGGCCGTCGAGTTGGCGAACGCCTTCGTCCCCAACGCCGACAAGCTGAAGGCGGGCCAGAATGTTCTCAAGGGGAACACGACGCTCGCCTCGCTCAACCACACGCTCCAGATCGGCGGCGAGCCGGTCGCGTCCACGGGCCGCGTGCTCTACTCCGACGGCGTGCTCTTCAACGACAAGCCCACCCTGACCAACGGCATCCTCATGGATGACGGCAGCGTGCTGGGCGGCGGCATCATGCTGTCGGACGGCATCCTGATGGGCAACGGCATCCTGATGGACGACGGCATCCTCATGGGTGTTAACGGTATCCTGATGGGCGCCACCGGCATCCTGCTGATGGACGGCATCCTGATGGGCGTCAACGGGATTCTCATGGGCAACAACGGTATCCTGATGGGTAACAATGGCATCCTGATGGGTGTTAACGGTATCCTGATGGGCGCTACCGGGATTCTCATGGGCGTCAGCGGTATCCTGATGGGCAACAACGGCATCCTCATGGGCAACTCCGGCATCCTCATGGACGACGGCATCCTGATGGGCGCTACCGGGATTCTTATGGGCAACTCCGGCATCCTGATGGGCGACGACGGCCTTGTGATAGGCGACGCGCTGTGAGGCTTAAAGGTTAGCTCTCCCCCGACTCCGCCCCGGCCCTCGCGCCGGGACGGATGCGAGAAAGGCCGGTTGAGTTTCAAACTCAACCGGCCTTTCTCGTTCTCCTCCGCGCGAACACCAGGCGTGAGCCGCGACCTCGATGTCAGTCGTTAAGAGCCGAAGCGCTGCCTGTATTCGGGCGAAGATATAAACGCCTTGACCATCTCGGCGGCGACGAAGTTTCCATTGAACTGGTTGAGCTTCGCGAGCCAGAAGTTGTAGCCCGTAAAGTCCGAGTCGGGCGCGTCGTCCGGGTTGCGGCGCAGGTAACCGAAGTACTCCATCAGCACGAAGGCGCGGTTGAACTCCTGCTGCTGAAGAGTCGCGTTCTCGGCCACGCGGCGTAGAGCGCGTGCGCGCGCGTTGAGGTCAGTCGTGTTCGACGCCGTGCCGAACTCGTCAATGGCGGCCTGCCTCTCTGCCGCCGTCGGAGTCACGCCCGCGTTCGCAAACAGCGCGTCCACGAACTGCGCGGGGCCGAGCGTCGTCGGGTATCTCGCGACGAACTCCTCGCGCTGCACGAACTCAAGCGCGAACGCCTGCTTGTTCGTCTCCAACTGCGACCGCCAATTCCCCTGCCCGACTATGATGCCGCGCCCGATCTCCTGCGTGTCGGGGAAGAACTGCTGCATGCGTACGGGCACGGGCCGGTTCGGAAGGTTGCCGAAGGCCGCCTTGTAGAAGCGGTAGACGAGGTAGCCCGTCTCCTGAAATTCGATTGACAGGAAGAAGGCCGCGGAGACGTTGACCCGCTTCACGTCGCGGCACTGTGCGTCCGTCCCGCACTGCTCTATCTCGTGAGTCCAGAAGGCGAGACCCGCCGTGTCGGGCTCGCGCGAGAGGAAGTCTCTGTAGTGCTGCGCGACGAAGAAGTCCGAGTCGTCCGCGAGATTCTGCCCGGCCGTCACGCCCACGGGCAGGTCAACCGTCAGCCCGCCCGAGACGTATGCGACCTGCCCCGTGGAAGTTTGCAGACGCACGCTGTACTCGCCGGGCGGCGTCAGCTCGCTCGGGTTCAGATCGAAGCTCAGGACAGGTATGCCGAAGCCCGCGACCTGCTGCACGTTCGAGACCGTTAAGAAAGGCGAGTTGACGGTGACCGAGTTGACGACGCCGAGGTTGTCGCCGCCCACGAGAATGGTCTCGGGCTGCCCCGGCACGAGGGGCACGGCGACCGACGAGAGCATGCCCGTCGAGACGGGGCCGAGGCCGATGAAGGTCGGGTTGATTGCGACCGACCCGCTCTGCACTGCAACGTCGAGCGGCGTGGTCGAGTCGGACGAGACGTTGACTAGCCCCGCCTCGGTCGTGAGGAACTGCGGCTGGCCCGCCTGCACTAGTCCCGTGTAGCCGCCCGCGTTCGCCGCAATCTCTCTTGCGAGCACGGGCTCGTCCAGATACTCGACCACGACGCGATACTGCGCCGGAGCCAGGCCGTCTATGCGATACCTTCCGTCGGAGAGTGCGACGTTGCTTGCGATTGTCCGACCCGTCGCGGTCTCTTCGACGAAGACGTGCGCGCCGAAGGCGGCTACGCCCGACGTGCTGTTGTAGCCGACGCGCCCGGCGATTGAGCCGAGACCATGCCGCGGGCCGTAGATTGCGCGCACGCCCGCAACGTCGTCCGAAGAGAGTGTGCGCGTCGTGAAGTTCGGCAGGTTGTATGTGCCGTTAGTCCCCTGCCTCGGCTGCATCGAAGCCCCAACTATGCCTGAGTGTTCGAGCCCGAGCATGTGTCCTATCTCGTGAACGAACGTCGATTCGAGGTCGTAGCTCCCGTCAGTGCCGTCGGTCGAGAAGAAGCTCGCGACGAGCGAGCCGCTGACGGGGTCGCGGCGCGCGACGTTCGGGTTGATGGCGAGGTCTGCCTCGAAGATTCCGTTCGAGTCGAAGAAGACGCGCGCGCGGCTCGGCTGCTCGGGGATGGCGAACTGCGAGGCGTTCTCGGGCGCGATGGTGATGAGGCTCACGCCGTCCTGCGCGACGGTCTGGTTCGTAGAGGTCGTGACGTTGAACTGTATGTTCGAGGCGAGAGACCAGCGCGAGAGCGCGCGCCGCGCCGCCAGCAGAACCTGCGCGGCGGTCGCATGAACGTAGGAGGGCGGGTTGTTGAGCGAGGTCGAGAGCGCGACCGTAATGGTCGTCGAGGGCCACCTTAACTGCTGCGTCGCAGAGGCGTTCGCGTACTGCAAAGTGTACGCGCGCGCGGGCGCGACGGGCGACAGCACGAGCGCGGCTAAGATTAAGAGCGCGGTCGAAAGAGTGGCGGTCGGGCGCATGAATCCCTCTTGAAGACTTTAACCGACGCGGGGGAGATTCCGGAAGGTGGCTCTGTGGCTCCGGTGAGGGCTCGGGGGTAAGTACGCCCTCGCGGCGGCCGGGATATCATAGCAAGCCGCGCGCGCGGACTCCAAACATAATCTGCGCTGACGCGGCCCGCGTGAAGGAGGCCGCGTCGGCAACGATTCGTCTCACAACGCTTGTCGCTTTAACGCCTCTGGCGTCGCTTGGCTGCGCGCTGCCTCGCGGTGCCCTGCGAGGTCGGGGCGATGCCCGCGGCCTGTGCGAGGCCGTCGGCGATGGCCGCCGAGTCGTCCGGGACTGACGGCTGCGCGGCGGCAGCCGTGATGGGCGTCGCGCCGTGGAGGTCTGCGAACGCGACTATTAGCAACAGCGCGGCCACGCCGACCGTCGCCAGCAGGTATAGCAGCGCCACCTGTTCAAATACCAGCAGCAGGACGATGACCACCGCGACGGCGGCGCTCACAAGTATCGAGTTGCGCCGCCTCCTCTTGCGCGCCCCTTCGGCCGCGCGGCTGTAGTTTCTACTCATGACTGTCTCCCGCGAAAATATTAGTGCCCCGACGAAACCGATAATCTAACACAGGCGTGTGCGGTGCGGCCAACCCGCCGCGCCCGCGCCGCCAGATGAAAGAGGGCCGGCCTCGTCAGGAAGCCGGCCCCGTTCGGCCATCAAAGTCCGCACACGTGTCTACTGTATCACACGCATCGAGCCGTAGCTGACGACGTTCTGCGCGCTGTTCGACGCCATCCCGAGCAGCGTGAGCGGCAGGTTCTTCATCGACCACGGCGAGCCGTCGGAAACGTCTATCACGTCGTAGGGCATGAGCGCCACGTCGGGCTTCTTCTTCTTCTTTATGTCGTCGAGGTTGTAGATGAGTATGTCGGGGTTCAGCTCCCCCTCCTTCTTGCGGATGATGCGCACCGTGTCGGTCTTCGCGCCCTTCCTTGCCCCGCCGACCTGCGCGATGGCGAGCGAGAGCGTGAGGTTCTGGCGCAGGTACAGCGGCGACGGCTGTATGACCGCGCCCGTCACGTAGATGGGGCGCGCCTCCTGCACGAGCACGATGTCGCCGGGCCAGATGACGGGGTTCGCCTCCTTCACTCCGTTCTTCACGTCCTCGATCTTGTAGATAGAGTAAGGGAGCGACATGGCGTCGTCCGTCTTCTTCAAGGACGCGAGTATGGGCAGGTCTTCAGGCTCGGGGCACATGAGGTCTGCCGTGTGGAATATCTGCACGTCGCCGCTCGCCTGCTCCGTCACGCTCCCCGAGCGCGACAACAACTCGATGAGTCTGACGCGGCGGCGCATGTCGAAGGCCGACGCGTTTCTCACCGCGCCGTAGACGACCGCGGGCGGGCGGCTCTTGGCCTCGGTGATGCGCAGGCTGACCTGCGGCTTCTTGAGAAAGCGTTCGAGCGCCTTGACGATGTCGGCCTTGACCTCGCGGTCGTTGCGGCACTGCGCCGTGATGGGCCTCTCCACGAAGGGCACGGCGACGTTGCCCTCGTCGTCAACGACGAGCATGCCGTTGAACTGCGGCTCGTTATAGACGCGAAGGTCTAGAACGTCGCCGGGGCCGAGCAGGTACTTCTTGACGCCCGCCCCCTCCGGCGCGTTGACGCCCGAGCCGCCCGTGCTGACCATGCCGACTTGCGAGGACGAGCCGGTGCCGTTCGTCGTGCTGTCCTGAGCGGCCGCTGTGGCGGCGAAGGCGCAGCAGAGCGCGAGAAGGAGAAGAACATTCTTAAGTCTCATAAAACACCTTCCTGTGGAAGAGAGGCGGAAAGCCGTAAGCGAACGGCGTCAGTCCAAAAAGTCCGTCGGTGAATGTAGATGTCACGGCGCGGGCCGCGGCTGCCCGGCTCATCCGACTTTAAATTCTCAACGCGCGTCCCGACGCTCGGCGCGTCGTCTGCGGCTGCGGCTCCCCCGCGACGGCACGGTGCCGGGAACCGCGAACCCTTTGAAGAGGAGGTTGCAATTGTCGCACAGGAGTGCGTAAACGCCAATCATCCGAAGGAAGAGAGGCGTGTCAGTG
The DNA here is from genome assembly GCA_045807805.1 of Pyrinomonadaceae bacterium. GTDB lineage: Bacteria > Acidobacteriota > Blastocatellia > Pyrinomonadales > Pyrinomonadaceae > QHXN01. The sequence goes on from JBJMGR010000077.1 coordinate 5,478, forward strand.
TATCCGCGCTTGACGCGCGAGCTAGCGCACTTCGGGCAGCGTTGTGCGATCATTCTAATACTTCCCCCTTGTCGTACCTTCACCCGTGAATTTCTCCGCCTTGTTATGAGATTAACCGAGAACTCCCTCTTCGGCGCTCAGGTCGGGCGGCCCTTCGGGGTCGGCCGCACCGCCGCGTCGCGCCGCGCGTCGCGTGCGCATCGAGTCGGACGCCGAGTTCGCTTCGAGGTCTGTCGTGCGTACTCGTGCGCGCAGCAACTCTATCTCGCGCTGTATGCGCGTGGCCGCCTCCGCGCGCGCGTCCTCGCCCATGTCCGCGCGAGAGAGGTAGAAGAGCGCGTCGCGGTAGCGCGCCACCGCGCGCTCGTAGAGCCCGCGGAAGGCCGCGCGCTCGGCCATCTCGACCCACTGCCCGACCTTCACCGACGCGACGAAGTTACGAACGGCGAGCGATGAATCATGCAGCTCATGTTCGTCGGGGTAGACACGCATCGCCTCTTCGAGGACTTCGAGAGCGCGCTGCGCCGTCTCGATTCTGTCCGAGACGCGAACGCGCCGCTGCGCCTCCTGCGTGAGCCGCGTCGTCTCGCCGCGCGCCCACGAGAGCATGTGCTTGCGCTGAAAGGCGCGGACGCGCTCCTGCCCCGAGCGCAGCGCGGCGCGCATCTCGGCCGGGCCGCCGGGCGCGCGAAGAACGTCTTCGGCCGACGCGAGGTACTGCTCGCAGAGCTTGTAAGCCTCGTGGTGCGCCTCGGGCGGCGTGTTGGCCGAGTCGAGTTCGGAGAGTCTCTGCTGAAGCCCTCGGAGTGCGGCCACCTGCGCCTGCATGTTAGACCAGTTGGCCGGAGACGACTTGGCGTTGACGGAGGCGCGCGGCGGGTCGCTCGCGCCCATCACGATGTCCATCTCGCGCGTGTAGCGCGCCCAGGCCCTGCGCATCACGACCTCTCGCGCGGCGGCCGCCGCGAGTATGACGAAGCCCGCGGCGAGTCCCGCCGGAAGCCACGGGGCCTCCTCGCCGTCCGAGCGCAAAAGCCACCAGATGACCCAGAAGAGTGCGAGCGCGAGCCCGCCCGCCACGGCCATGTAACCCGCGGTCGAGGGCATGCGCGGCTGCGGTCTTGTGCGGCGTCGCGCGTGCGCGCGAGGGCCGTGCTGCGCAGCTTGTTCGGCCGGGCGTGTGGGCAAAAGGGTCTCTCCGGGAAGCTTCTTCGAGCCGCGCTCGCCAGCGGCGCGTGACGCGGGGAAAGTCTTACGAAGACTTACGCGGCCGCGCGCCTTCGTCCACATGCACGGCCGAGCGTGAATTATATTCGTTATCGGCGGACGCGTCCACACATGGGGCGACCCGGTCTCTTCAAAACTTCTTGCTGGAATAGGCGCGCCGTTAAGTTTATACTTGCGTTCCGTTTTCGCCCGCGCGCCTAAGAAGGTCGCCGGGCGTTTTAGACGCCGCCCGAAGGTTCGTAGGCTGGCGGGGAGAGGCTCGACGGATGGAGCAGATTTGTCAGAAGTGCGGTGCGACGGTCAACTCCGAGCAGGCGTTCTGCTCGAAGTGCGGCGCGGTCGTGGGGATGGGCGAAGCGCCGCGCAAGGGCGGCGACGAGTGGGACATGGCGTCCACGTTCGTCAGCAAGAAGTCGGGGACGGCCCCGCTGCCGCAGAGGCCGCCCGCGACGGCCGAGCGCGTGATGCCCGCGGCCTTAGACGCCCCCGGCCCCGCGCACACGGACGCGCACGCGACTAAGCCCGCGCGCGGCGGCAACAACACAACGCTCTACGCCGTCGTGGGATTCGTCGTAGTCCTTCTCGTCGGCGGCCTCCTGATACTCCTGTTCTACATGAACTCCAAGGGTTAGAAGCACGCGCCGAACGTCCCGCGCAGGAAGAGGGCCGAACGTGCAGGCTCCATGAATCAATTCACCGCCCCCTCTTATCCGACAGTCCCGACCGGCGCGGCGAGTGCGGCCGCGAGCCGTGGGCGTCTGCGTTGGGCGGTCGCGGCCGTCCTCATCTTCGCGGCGCTGCTCGCGGGGCTCTTCACGCTCTGGATGATAGGCTACGAGACGGGGTTCGTCCCCTTCCTCGCGGGGCTGATTGCGGCGGTCATACCCGTGCCCGTCTACGTGACGCTCGTGCTCTGGCTCGACCGTTACGAGCCAGAGCCTTCGTGGATGCTCGCGACGGCCTTCTTCTGGGGCGCGCTCGTCGCGGTCTTCTTCGCGATAGTCATCAACTCGCTCGGCGTCTTCGTCGTCCGCACGCTCTCCGACGAAGGGACGGCGAGACTCTTCGGCATGGTCTTCTCCGCGCCCGTCGTCGAGGAGACCGCGAAGGCGCTCGTCTTAGTCGCGCTCTTTCTCTGGAAGCGGGACGAGTTCGACGGCGTGACCGACGGCATAGTCTACGCGGCGATGGTGGGCCTCGGGTTCGCGATGACCGAGAACGTGAAGTACTACGGCGAGGCCGTGCTCGAACACAACGCCATCGGAGTCTTCATCGTGCGCGGGCTCTTCTCGCCCTTCGCGCACCCGCTCTTCACGGGGATGACGGGCGTAGGGCTCGGGCTCGCGGCGCAGTCGGACAGGAGGTTCGTGAAGTTCGCCGCGCCCGTCGCGGGCTTCGTCGCGGCGATGCTCTTTCACTGCGGCTGGAACGCGTCGGCCTACCTCGCGGGCCGCTTCGAGAACGGCGCGTTCGTGCTGCTCACGTACTTCCTCGTGATGATGCCGACGTTCCTCGGGATGCTGGTCGTCATCGCCCTCTCGCTCAGGCGCGAGGGGCACATACTGCGCGAGCACCTTCGCGCGGACGTTGCGACGGGGCTCTTGACCGAGGCGGAGTACGCGCGCCTGTGCTCCGTGAGCGGACGCATGTCCGCGTCATACTCGGCGCTCGCGCGCGGCGGCTTCGGCCAGTGGCGGGCGCGCGGGCAACTGAACCGCGCGGCCAGCGAGCTTGCCTTCCACCGCTCGCGCGCCGCCCGCGGCATCAACCCGCGCGGCACGACCAACGCCGAGCGCGAACAGAACTACCTGCGACAGATTTACGACCTTCGCCTTCAACTTGAAAGGAAGTGACAAAGGGGCTGTCGGCAAGTCAGCTTTCAGCTCTCAGCTTTAAAGCCTTTGCGACCTTCGCGCATTCTTCGCGGCCTTGTGCGTTTAAGCTTTGACTTCTCTAACCGCAAGGTTCGCAAAGGAGACGCAAGGAACGCAAAGGCTCCGGTCGAAAGCTGAATGCTGACAGCTAAGTGCTGACAGCTCTTTCCGAGAAAGCACTTGAGAATCAAACTACTCCCGAGCACGATTGACGCTGATGGGCGCGCATCGCCTGAGCAGCGTTTGAGCTGTTTCGTCGTCGATGGCCGCGTCGCGATAGACGCGGGGAGCATCGCCATCGGCCTCACGGAATCCGAGCGCGGCACCGTGCGCGACGTTATCCTCACGCACCCGCACATGGATCACATCGCGACGCTGCCCATATTCGTTGACGACCTCTTCGGCTCGCTCGAAGAGCCCGTGCGCGTCCACGCAACCGAAGAGGTGTGCGAGATGATTGCGCGCGACGTTTTCAACGGGACGGTCTATCCGCCCTTTCAGGACTTCGACAACGGCCGCACGCGCGTCATGGAGTTCGTCCCCTTCCGCGCGTGCGAGGAGTTCGGCGTCGCGCACCTACGCGTCAAGGCCGTGCCCGTCAACCACATCGTGCCGACCGTCGGCGTCGTCATAACCGACGGCGCAACGACGGTCGCCTTCAGCGGAGACACGGCCGCGACCGACGCGTTCTGGCGACTCATCAACGACGAGCCGCGCCTCGACGCGCTCTTCATCGAGTCGTCCTTCCCGAACTCGCTCTCGAAGCTCGCCGAAGTATCCGGCCATCTCACGCCCGCCGCGCTCGGCGAAGAGCTTCGCAAGCTCACGCACAAAGACCTCGACATACTCGCCATGCATCTCAAGCCGAGCTTCCGCCTCCAACTCATCGAAGAGCTGGCGGCGCTCCGCGTCCCGCGCCTCTCCGCGATGGAGCCCGGCCGCGAGTACACGTGGTAACAGCCCGGCTCCGCTTAGCGCAAAGCCGGGCTGCACGTCTGTATTTATGGAAGCTCTCTACCCGACGGGGAAGTTAAGCTTTAAGACTCCTGCCGCGTATCAGCCTGTAGCCCGCAAGCAGTATCAGCGCGCCTATCACCGCGAAGATCAAGCTCATCAGGAAGCCCGGCTCCGTGACGCCGCCCGCGTCGTTGGTACCTCTGTAGAACAGCGCGCGCCCGATGTACCCGCCGATGACGGAACCGACGATGCCGAGCAGGATTGTGACTATCAGGCCGCCGGGGTCGCGTCCGGGCATTATGGCCTTTGCAATCGCACCCGCAATCAGCCCGAGAATAATCCATCCGATTAAATGCAGCACGTCTTTACTCTCCCTTTTCTTTTAGTGAAGCTCGACGGATAGCGGGTGTCGTATTCCTTCTCGCCCGTGTACCGTTTCCGAATCTCCCGCGTTCTCACATTAGGGTTACTGCAACACGCTTGCCAGTCCCTCTCAAAGCAAGATTGAGGTTTCCAATCTCGCCGCGTGCGGGGTAATCGTGGAGCGTCACTTGCTTTGACTTCAGTGTACCTGCTTTGGAATCGAGTGAGGTGTACGGAAATGCGCAAAGCACTGCTTGTCGCCTTCGCGCTGTCGCTGTCGCAGACGGGCTGCATCGTCGCGGGCTACAGGAGCGGCGGCGGCGGCGGATGGTTCTTCTGGCCCGGCGGGCTCGGGCTGCTCTTAATAATCTTGGTCTTGCTCTTCCTCGCGCGCAGGCGCAGGTGAGCGCGCGGCGTTGGACGCGTTCGACTTCGGAACTCTTACAGACATGAGCAGACAGCAGACGGAAGAGAGACAGGGCGACGCGCTCGCGCCGCTCGAAGAGATGCGCGACGCGAACTCCGAGGCGTTCTCGATAATCGGGATGGAGTTGGCGGAGTTGAAGGCGATGGTCTCCGTGCTCTTAGACCTTCAGAAGTCGGTCATCATGAGCACGGGCATGTCCGAGGCGGATGTTGAGCACCACGTAAGCACGCTGCTCGAAGCATACCGCGACCGCTTCATGGCGACGATGGCGGGCAGAGTCAGGAGCGCAGCCGAGAAGGTCTGAAGAGTCGGCATTGAAGATTCGACTCCCCGCACGACGCGCGCCCGAGCGTGCGCCTCGTTAAGAAGTCTCGTTAAGAAGTATGGACAGAGCAAAGCCCCTCGCGAAATTTCTTCTGAGCCTTCTGGCGGCGGCCTGCGCGGTCGTCTCCTCCGCGACCGAGGCGCGCGCGCAGAGGCCGCGTCGCATAGCCGTGTCCGAGGCGGCGTCGTACGACTCAAGCCTCACGGGCGTCTACCGACTCAACACGGAGAAGAGCGACAGGCTCTACTCGGTCGTCTCGAACGCTTCGAGCAACCTGCCCTTCGGCGAGCAGCAGCGCTTCTTCATAGACCTGACCGTGCGACTCACGCCGCCCGACCAGTTGGCCGTACGCCGCACGGGCATACGAATCGAGATAGCCTCGTCGCGCGCCCCGCGCACGACCTTCGAGGCAGACGGGCGCGAGCGCGTCGAGCGCACGGCCTACGGGACTTCGCGCGAGAGGAGTTCGCTCGCGGGCGAGAGCCTCGTGCTCAGCTCCGCGGGCAGCAACGGCGAGAGCTACAGGGTCACGTTCACGCCCGTCGGCGGCGGTCGCGAGCTGCGCGTCACGCGCCGCATCTCCTCCGCCGAGCTTAACCAGCCAATCGTCATCGAGAGCATCTACGAACGCGTCTCGACGGTCGCGGACTGGGGCGTCTACGGCGAGCCGCGTAAGGCGGGCCCCGCAATCGCGGGTCTCGTCGGCTCACGCGCGAGCGAACGCGACGAGCAGGGTCAGGCCGATGCGCTGCGCGCGGCGCTACAGGCTTGGGTCGGTGCGACGAACGAGAAGGACATAGCCGGGCAGATGACCTTCTACATGCCCCGGCTTCTCGCCTACTACCTCACGCGCAACACGCCGCGCGACGCCGTGCGCGCGGAGAAGTCGCGCGTCTTCGCGCGCGCAACGCGCATCAGTATCAACGCGGACGAGCCCGAGGTAGTCTTCCTTGAGCAGGGCCGCGTCGCCGTCATGCGATTCCGCAAGCGCTACGAGATAGAGGGCGGCCCCGTCGCACGCAGCGGCGAGGTCGTGCAGGAACTTCGCTGGCGTAACACGGACGGCGGCTGGAAGATTTACAGCGAGCGCGACATACGCGTCATACGCTGACCGGACGAAACAACTATAGATAAGCAGGGCGCGCGCCTTTAGAGGTAGAAGACGTGTGAGTGCCGCCAGAGTTCCGCGGGGATTGTGCCGCGGCGCGCGGTGGTGATGAGTATGACGTAGCCGTCGCCGCCCGCGGTAGGGGCGGCGGGCGCGATGCGGTCGAAGAACTCTTTGCGCCGACGCGCGTCGCCGCCCGCCGCGCGCGGCTCGACCATCGCGAGCCGTCGCAGCGCGGCATATAGGTGTTCGCGGCCAGCACCGTGGCGCAGCTCTTCGCCGCCGCAGGTGAGTCGCACCTCGGCGCGCTCTGCGATGAAGTGCTCGACGAGCGAGGCGGCGAGCGTGACGGCGCGCTCGAAACGCGCGCGTGCGTCCGCGTCGTCCTCGGCTTCTACAAAATCGTCCAGAGCGATGTGGACGCGCCGTTCGTCCTCGGCCGTGAACTCGCGCACGATTAGACGCTTCTGTCGCGCCGTCGCCTTCCAGTCTATGTGGCGCACGTCGTCGCGCGGCTGATACTCACGCAAAGAGTGAAGCTCGTGGCCCGCGCCGCGCCGCTCGGCCTCCAGGCTCCCCGCGTCAATCGGCAGCAGGTGAAGCTCGTCACTCAGGGCCTCGGGCTTCGGGTAGACGATTATCTCCACGTCGCGCGCGCGCAGGCGGCGTCGAAGGCGAAAGAAGCCGAACGGGAAGCGCGTGGAAATCTCGAAGCCGTTGACGAGCACGCGCCCCCTTCGCTCGAACGTCTGCTCGACGCGCTGCTCGACCGTCGAGCGACGCGGCACGTACATAAAGTACGCGAGCGCGCGCTTACGCTCTCTGGGTCGCCTACGTCTGAAGAAGCCTCGGCCGCCCACGGCTTCGAGACGGCTGCGCGCCTCGACGACGACGGAGAATGACGGCAGCACTCGCTTCGCGTTGTTGACGGTGACGATGACGGGCGCGGCGTCGCCCGCGAAGATGTGGTCTGGAAAGCGCGCGCTCACGGCGAGGTCGCGCAGAGAGACGCGCCCGGCAGTCCACGCCACGAAGAGCGTCGAGGTGAGCACGGAGAATATCAGGAAAAGGAGGTTGTTGCCGGTGTTCCACGCGGCGAAGGCCACGACCGCGTAGATGCCTACGAAGACGACGCCGCCCGCCGTGACCTGTAGCCCGAGGTCGAGCCGCGCAGCCTCCGCGCGCGCCGAGCGCGCGAGCGGCGGCACGACGAAGATGACTATGAGCACGGCGAAGAGGAGCGACGCTATCGCGCCGAGCCTCGTCAACTCCCAGTCGCCGCGCCCGCGCGCCACGACCGTGATGACGGCCGCGCTCACGCCGCTCAACACGACGAGCGTGCCGAGCACGGTGTTTCGCCAACCCTTCAACATAAACTCCAAGCTCAAAGTTCCAGGTTGCAAGTTCAAAGTTAAGAGCACGCTCGCTGCCTTCAACTTTGAACTTGCAACCTGGAACTTGAGACTTAATTACAGCGGCACGCTGACGGTCTTCATTATCTCGCGCAGGACTTCTTCGGCCTCCTCGCTGCGGCGGTGGAGCGAGGAGGAGGAGAAGCGAGAGTTGACGACGAGACGGTGCGCGAAGACGGGGAGTATGAGCCGCTTGATGTCGTCGGGCAGGCAGTAGTCGCGCCCTTCGGTGAGCGCGAGCGCCTGCGCCGCGCGGAAGAGCGCGAGCGTGCCGCGCGGGCTCACGCCCAAGTCCAGAGTCTCCGAGTCGCGCGTCGCCGCGACCACCCGCATGAGGTAGTCAACCAGCGCGTCGTCCACCGAAACGCTGTTGACGGCCCGCTGCAACTCGACCACATCCTCGCCCGACATCGCTGGCCGGACAGTCTCAAGAGGGTCGCCGCGCTCCCGGTCGCGTAGAATCTCCTTCTCGACCTCGAAGGCGGGGTAGCCCACGCGCAGGCGCAGCATGAAGCGGTCAACCTGCGACTCGGGCAGCGGGTACGTGCCGTGATGCTCGACCGGGTTCTGCGTGGCGACGACCATGAAGGGCGCGCGCAGGCGGTAGGTGACGCCCTCGACCGTGACGTTTCCTTCGGCCATCGCTTCGAGAAGCGCGGACTGCGTCTTCGGCGTCGTGCGGTTTATCTCGTCCGCGAGGACGATGTTCGCGAAGACGGGGCCGTGGCGGAACTCGAACTCGCCCGCGCGCTCGTTGAAGATGGAGAGGCCGATTACGTCCGACGGCAGAAGGTCTGAGGTGAACTGTATTCGCTGGAACGAGCAGTCGATGGCGCGCGCCAGCGCCTGCGCGAGCGTGGTCTTGCCGACGCCGGGAACGTCCTCGATAAGCAGGTGCCCGCCCGCGAGCAGCGTCACGATTGAGAGTCGAACGGCGTCGGCCTTGCCGCGTATGACGCGCTCGACCGCCGTCTGCAAAAGCGCCACGCGCTCGGCAGCCTCCGTCGCGCCGAGCAGCCCGTCATCTCTCCCCGCGGTCTGTAGGTTTCTCATGCCTGCACTCATTCTATAGGTCAGAACTGAAAAGGCAAAAGGCAAAAAGCTGTCAACGTTCAGCACTCAGCGCTCAGCTTTTAACCCTTCGCGACCTTCGCGCCTCCTTCGCGTGCTTTGCGGTTAGAGAGTCAAAGCTTAAACGCAAAGGGCGCGAAGTAGTTGCAAAGGTCGCAAAGGGGTTCGGCTGAAAGCTTATAGCTGACCGCTGATTGCTGAAAGCTTCCCTCTTTTTGACGCTCGTGTGACTTGCGAGGTTCCGTGTAGTAAAATTTCGTTTCGCGGGGAGAGCGGAGGGACGCACGCGCGCATCTCATCGGCGCGGCTTTAATGGAACCAGTCGGCCTCCCGCACGTGTACTGAGGCGAGTGAGGTTTCTTCAAATGACACAGACAAACAGTAAAGGCCGTCGCGAGCACGGATTCTCGCTCGTCGAGCTGATGATCGTCATCTCGATCATAGGCATTCTCGTCGCCATAGGAATACCGGCGTGGCAGGCCAGCGTCCGCTCGACCAACGAGACCGCGGCCATCACGCACCTACAGCGCCTTTCAACCGCGCAGGTCACATACTTCAACACGCACAATCGTGCGAGCTACGGCACCTTCGACCAGCTCTCGTCGGGCGGCTACGTGGACAAGCGCTTCGCGGGCGACACGCCGCTCGTGGACGGCTACCTCTTCCGTCTCGCCCTGACGGCCAAGTCCGGTAACCAGCCGGCCGCATACGCCGTCAACGGAGACCCGCAGAAGCCCACGGGGATAACCGCCACCGGCAACCGCTTCTTCTACATCAGCTCCGACAGCGGTCTCACGACCAACGCCGAGAAGCCCGCGGGCCCCGACGACCCGCCCGTCGGCGGCGGCCAGTAAGCGACACTCTCATCCGCCACCGCGTCGCGCGCGAGCGCCCAAGCCACCACGCTTGACGCTCGCGCGCACGCTTTGTTAGCATCGCCCGTCCTTCAGTACGGCAGGCCCGCTTAGCTCAGTTGGTAGAGCGCTCGCTTCACACGCGAGAGGTTTCGTAGGTTCGAGTCCTACAGCGGGCATTTTTCCTCCGCACCCGCCAGGAGAGGAGTCTCATGGCGAAGCGCGTCCCGAAACTCACCTTCTCGCAGATAGACAGGTTCTGGAAGCAGGTTGACTGCTCGGGCGGGCCTGACGCTTGCTGGCTGTGGACGGGATTTCTACGCGAGAACGGCTACGGCGTCATTGGCATCAACTATAAAGAGTACAAGACTCACCGCGTCAGCTACTTTCTCGAACACGGTCGGATAGAGAACGATAGGCTCGTACTCCATCGCTGCGACGTGCGCTGCTGCGTCAACCCCGCACACCTTTTCTTAGGCACGCCCAAAGATAACTCGCAGGACGCCGTCAGGAAGGGCCGGAACACAAAACTCTACGGCGAGCAGAACGGGAAGGCGAGGCTGACGCGCGCAGCCGTCCTCGCCATCCGCCGCATCTGCAAACGAGGCGGCGTCTACCAGAAGACGGTAGCGAAGCAGTTCGGCGTCAGCGAGGCGACCGTCTCATACGTCGTCAACGGCGGCCGGTGGGGGAAGCTAACCAGCGGCAAGAGGTCTTAAGAGTCAATCCTTCTCCCTTCACCGCTTAACAATCACTTCGCCCAGACAGCCGTGTAGGCTTCGGCCAGCCGGTCGCGCCATGCCGTGTAGTTGTGGCCGACGGGGGCTTCGCGGTATGTGACGGGGTAGCCGCGCGCGCGCAGGAGTATCCGGGCGCGGCGCGCGGCGTCGAGTATGAGAGGCTCGTAGCGGCCCGCGTCGAGGTAGAAGCGGAGCGGGTTCTTGCGTCGCGCTTCGTCGTCGAGTCGGGAGAGCGAGGCGAGGACGCGGTATTCGTCCACCTGGAAGGCCGTGGAGAGGCCCGCCACGCGCGCGAAGGTCTCCGGGTGTCGGAGCGCAGTCCAGACCGAGATTGTGCCGCCGAGGCTCGCGCCCGAGAGCGCGCGGCCGTCGCGCGTGGCGCGCGTGCGGTAGCGCGAATCCACTAAGGGCACGAGCGTCTGCGTCATCCAGTCGGCGAAGCGGTCGTCGGCCCAGTACTCCTTCATACGGTCGAACGGGTCTACGAAGACGATGACGAAGGGCTCGACTTTGCCCGCGGAGATCATACGGTCGGCGGTCTCTGCCGCGCGCCCAAGCTCTATGGACTCCGAGCCGTCCTGCATGTAGAGCACGGGATAGCGAGCCGCGCCTTCAGCGTATCCGGGCGGAAGGTAGACCTGAACTTTACGCTTGTCGTCGCCGGGCACGGCGAGTCGTTCGATGCGGCCGCGCAGCGCGTCACTTCCAGAAGAGTATGCGGGCGGGCGATAGTCCGGCCCCGTGAAGTATGAGTTGAAGTCGCCGACGCCGTTGTTGTTCTTGTTCGGGTTGAGCGGGTCGAGAATCCACTCGCCGTCCGCGATGAGCTTGTACTCGATGCGCGCGCCGACGGGGAACTTGAGGCGTATGTACTTGACGCCG
>JBJMGR010000078.1:0-4213 GCA_045807805.1 Pyrinomonadaceae bacterium
AGACGTTCGTGCCCGTGATGTCCGAAGGCATGAGGTCGGGCGTGAACTGTATGCGGCCGAACTCCGCCCCGACGATGCGCGCGAGCGTCTTCACGAGCAGAGTCTTCGCCGTGCCCGGCACGCCCTCAATCAGCGCGTGCCCCTCCGCGAGCAGAGCCACGAGCACCTGCTCGATCACCTCGCCCTGCCCCACGATGACCTTGCCCAGTTCTGTCCTGATGTGCTCGACGGTTGAGGGGACGTGTTGAAGCATCTTTGATCTTAGAAATTTTTGAGTTTCGAGTTCTGTTTAAGAGAGCACGCCGAGGCGTTATGAAACCACATCGAATCGCAAATCAACAATCTAAAATCAAAAATTCTTCCTCACTGCGTCTGTCGAATCTCGCGCGAGCGCATGAGGATGCCGAGGTCGCGTTCGAGTTCGCGCAAACGACGGGCGAGTTCGAGGGAGCGCGGGGCGTTGAGCGGCGCGCCCGCGCAGGCGTCTTCGCATTCGCGCAGGAGCGTTCGGAGCGCGCTCTTGTCCTTGCCGGAGCGCGCGGCGACGCGTTCGGCTATCTGCTCGGGCGAGGACGTGGCGGGCAGTCCGCCATAGCGCGCGAGCGCGCGGCGTGTGCGCGCGTAGATGTTTTCGAGCGCGAGGTCGTAGGCGCGCGCGCGCTGTTGAAGCTCGGCCATCGAGGCGACGAATTCGAGCTTCGAGCGGCGGTCTGTGTGCGGCGCGGGCAGCGCTCGCGCGAAGCGTCGGCCGCGCGTCCATACGAGCGCGAGCGCGACGAGCGCGCCCTGCCCGAAGAGCCACAGCACGGGCGTGCCGCGGAAGTATGCGAGCACTTCGTTCCGGCCCTCGCCGTAGCCTTGATGAAATTCGTCGAAGAGGATGCGCCCCCGAGCACGGCCGCCCGTCGCGAGGTTGATTGCGAGGAAGAGATTGTCGGCGCGGTTCAGTCCCGCGTTCGAGACGACGTAAGGGTCGCTCATGACGACGACGCGGCCGTGGCCGTACGCGTAGTCAACGAGCATCGAGCCGGTGCCCGCGCGCCCGTCGCCGAGATGAGAGACCGGCGCGGGCGGCTCGGAATTCTCAGACTGAGCAGATGACTCGGGCTGTGTAATCGACCCGTCCGTGGGCTTCGGCGCGGGCGGCGGTCGGGCCTCTTCACCTTCGTTCCAAGGGTTCTCTTCTTCGGGCGTGGGCTCGGGCGTGTGCGTGCGCGATGGCTCTGTGCGCGCGCGCGTGTCGCCGTCGGGGCGGTTGTCGTCGGCGATGTTGGAGTTCGCGTCCGTCTGGTAGGCGCTCAGGCGTCCCGCGAAGCGCGAGCGCGAGACGGCCGCCACGTCTCGCGTGAGCGAGGTCGGCTGCACGGGCGTGACGAGTTCGACGCCGCGCGTCATCTCTTCCGCATCGTCCGCGCGCACGTAGCTGTCGGGCACGTCGAGCAACTCAGAGTTTACGCGCCAGCGGCCCGAGGCCGGGAGGAGCGTGGGGGCCGGGCTTCGGTCTATGACGACGAGACGGCCGCCGCGCTCGACCCAGCGCAGGATGGTCTCGGCCTCGCGGCGCGTGAACTCGCGTCGCAGCTTTCCGACGACGACGAAGGTCGAAGGCGACGCTACGAAAGCATCGCCCGGAGCGGGCAGGTCTGACACGGGCCGACGCCAGCGCACAACGTCTCGGCCCGACTGCTGTAGGTAGTCGAAGAGCGCGCGCGTGCCCGTGCCGCCCGAGTTGAAGGTCGAGCGGTCGGGCGCCGCCTCCGTGTCGGCCGACTGCTCGACGCGCACGTAGGACGCGGCGTTGAGCGCCACGAGCACGACGACCATAAGAGCTATGGTCAGGAATATCGCGAGGCGTCCCTTCATCGTTTAAGTAAGTCTTTGAGTCAAGACAGAGCGACCTTCATGCTTCATGAATTCGACTTCAGGCTCCGGACTGTCTCAGCGCCTGTCGGCAGCGCGTGTTGTAGTCGTCCCAATCGGCCGCGGTCGCGTCGCGCAGGCCGTACCAGTGCTGCTCGAAGCCGCGCGTGAGCGGGAGCATCTCCGTGTAGAGTCGCTCGGGCGCGGCTCGGCGCACGGCGTCGAGGTAGTCGCGGTTCGTCTTGTGCTGCGCGAGCCTTATGACGCCGCCGTCGCCGAGGCCGCAGAGCAGCGCGACGTAAGCCTTGCGTATCGCGCCGCGCAGGTCGCCCGCGCGCGCGAGCCCTTCGGCCGCCGCGAGCAGGTCGGCCGGAGTGTCGTCGGCGTTGAGGCGTTCGCCGAGTATGGCGCGCGGCCTTCGCTTGAGCTTGAGCGACTTCAACTCGCGCGCCCGCCCCAGCCACATGCGGCGCGCGGCGTACGCGATGACGAAGACGCAGAGCGCAATGACGACGGCCTGCGCGACGGCGGAGAGTCGCCGGCTCGTGGCCGGGCCGCCGCCGAAGCGCGGCCAGTGGCGCACGAGCCACTCCCTGATGTCATCGACGAGGCGCTGCATGGCGTTTCCGCGCGGCGGCTTGTTGAACTCCGGGTCACGCAGTATCGCGTTCAGACGCCCGCGCTCGGCGTCCCTGTCCTGCGCGGCCGCGTCCGCGTCATCGGCCTCCGCGAGTCTGGCTTCGAGCGCTCGAAGGCGCTGCGACACGGAGAGGAGCGCCTTCGAGCGCTTGTCGTTGTCGTCGAGCTTCGCGTACTCGTCGAGCGAAGAGTGAAGCCACGTGTTGTCAACCTCCACATCGCCGCCCGCCGACTCGACGCGCTCCTTCGGCGGCAGGAGAGCGCGCGTGCGTTCGAGCGCGGCCTTCTGCCTCGTGGCGAGTTCGAGCGCGGGGTCTGTCGCTAAATTGTCGCGCACCGAGACCTCGGCCTTCTCGCCACGGCTCAACTTCTCGCAGAACGCGGCCAACTCTTCGAGCGCCTCAGCCGCGCCGCGCACGCGCGTGCGGTACTGCGCACGCGTCGAGACGGAAGCGCTCGCCGTCGCCCTCTTCTCCGCGTGCGGCATCCTCTGCGCGGACGCGTGCGCGTTGGCGGCGAAGAGCGAGAGCGTCGCGGCGAAGAGCGCGGTCGCGATTGTGCTCAAAGTTTTCGCGTAAGCCTTAGACATCTTTCAGAGGCCGAGGACTGCGCCCGCGCTTCCAGCCGCCGCGCGCGAGTTCTTCAAGGCGTGCGCGGCGATGGCGGGCGTGAGCGGCGCGCGGTAGCCCGCGGGCACTTCGGGCATCGCGCCGAGACGCTGCGCCGCGAGAAGCTCTATGTCATAACCTTCGTGCCGCACGCGCTCGTCAACGTAGAGCAGCGAGAGCCCCATCACCCAGACGGGCGCGAGCAGTATCGTGCTCAACTGCCTGAAGACCTGTAGGCCGATTGTGTACCAGACGGGCGCGCGCATCGCGTCCTGCGTGAAGGGATTTAAGTCGAAGCCGTTGACGTAGCCGAACCAGAGCAGCGGCACGAGCAGGAGCATCACCGCCGAGTAGCTCGCGAAGGTCGTGAACAGGAACATCCCCATCAGCCTGCGCACATTGCCGCGCGCGAGTTGAAAGCTCCGCACCAACGCGTCGAACGCGCCGCGCCCCTCGACCATCAAGACCTGCGGCACGTAGGCCATGCGCCCCGCGAGCAGGAAGAAGACGTAGAGCGTCAGGAACAGCGACGCCACGTAGAGTATGACGCTGAGGAGAATCGGCAGCCACTGGACGCCCGCCACGGCCGCCGCCGCGATGGACGCGGCGAGGACGACGAAGATGAGCATCAGTATGACGAAGAAGATTCCAGCGGCCACGAGCGCCGAGACCAGCAGCCAGAGCGCGACCAGAAGCGACGCGCCGAGCAGGCTCCAGAAGCGCGAGCGCACGCTGCGGTAGATGAGCCGCGCCGTCACGGGCTCGCCCCAGAGCAGGTGCATCACGAGGTTGCGCGACGCTCCGCCCATCACTATGAACTGCGCCAGCAGACCTAGAAACACGACCCCGAGCCCGAGCAGCATGAAGAGGAAGTAGACGACCAGACGCTCGGGGCTCGAAGTCGCGCCCATCGCGGCGATGCTGACGGACTCTGTGACGGAGCCCACGGACGAGACGACGACGGGCAGCGCGCTCACGCGTATGAGCGCGAAGAAGTGATGCCTGTAGAGGCGCACCGTGCGGTCTATGAGGTCGCCCGCGCCGAGCGGTGCTAGTGGAAGCTGTTTGACGGCGAGCGTGGTCAAGGCTCTCCTTAAGTTACGCGG
>JBJMGR010000079.1:0-45104 GCA_045807805.1 Pyrinomonadaceae bacterium
CGTCGAGGAGTCGCCGAAGAGCGGGTAGGCGCGGTCGAGCGGGTCGAACTGGAAGAGCCGGTCGCGGCCCGACGTGCGGTTGATGGGCCGGTTGCTGTCGTACGCGAGCGTCAGGAGGTTCTTAACGCCGAGGAACTGGCCGCGATAGAAGAATGCGAGACGGCTGCGCACGCTCGCCGCCGACTCCGTGTCCGCAAGCTCGGGCGCGCCCGCGCCGACCGTGACTTCGGCGAGGCCGACGAGTATCGCGCTACGAACTTCGGGCGTGACGCGCACCTGACCACGGCCTTCGACCGCGCCCGTCGTCGCATGAATCTCCGCCGAGCCCGGCGCGTTGTCCGAGACCAGAAGAACTCTGCCCTCGCCGCCGACGAGCGGAACTATCTGCTCGCCCGCTGAGACGTTCTTGGCTTCGGGACTGTTGGGAACGTCAATGCCCGGCTGCTCCGACTCATTCGACTTATCCGAAGACTTATCGTTCTTATCAGCGTCGCCTTCATCAACCCTCAGAAGCCTTCCCGAAGAGACCGCGAGCGCGACTGAGCCGTCGGCCGCGGGGTGGTTCCACTGGTCGAAGGCGCGAACGCGCAGCATCGTCGAGTCGCGCCCGCCAGCCGATAGCTCCGCCTTGTCGCTCACGACTTCGAGGCGCTTCGCGGGGCCGCGCCCGTAGGCCGTGACTTCGACCGTACGACCTTGCGCGCCGTCGGGGCCGACGGCCGTGACGCGTATGCGGTTCGGGCCGGGCGCGATGTTGAGGCCGACGAAGGTGAAGGTCGCGAGGTCGTTCTTGCGATCAATCCTCTTCTCGCCGATCTTCGAGTCGGGCACGCGCTGCCCCGCGACCTCGACCGAGACAGTCCACGCCGCGTTCGTGCGCGCGGATATTTCGAGCGCCGCGCCGAGCACGGTCTCGTCGGGCTGCGGCGAGAGCACGCGCACCTCGCCGGGCGCGACGCGCTCAAGAGTCTCATCCGTCTTCATCTCGTATGTGCCCGCGGCCGTGCCCGCGTTCGACGCCGACGGGCTCGTCGTCTCTGCCGGAGCCTTCGTCTCGTTCGAGCCACCCGACACGCCGCCGAAGAGCGAGCCGTTGAGCGTAGAGCCCGTGCTCTTCTTCTTCGAGTCGGGCGCGTATGCGTTCGCCGAAGCGTCGGGCGAAGAGTTACGAGAGGCGTCGTTCGTGTCGGGCGAGCGAAGCGCGAAGTTCTGACGGAGCATCGCGCCGCCGCCGAGGGGCGTTCGCAGGAGTCGCGTCCAGCTACGCTCGTCTTTGCGCCCCGCGTCCGCGAGCGCGTAGCCGGGCGGGAGCGTGACGGGGTCGAGCGAGATAACCTGCGAGCCTTCATTGACGGCGGGGAAGTTGTAGAGACCCTCTGAGTCGGTGATGACCGACTGGCCGTTGTTGAGGTAGAGGCGCACGCCGGGGACGCCGCGCTCGTCACGGTCGAACTGCGCGTTCATGTTCGCGTCAACGAAGACGCGGCCGACGATGACCTGCTGCGAGGAGAAGACTCCGCGGCGGACGCGCACGGAGGCGCGCGCCGTGGGGGTCGAGACGCGCTCGCCGTTCGAGAGCAGGCCCGCCGCGGAAGCAGAGTTGAACTGTTCGCCCTCGCGCGCGTTCGCGCCGACGCGCACGCGATACGTGAGCAGGACGCGTGCGCCCGCCTCGACGCGGCCGATGTGGAAGACGAGCAGGCCGTCGGAGTTTACGTCGGGCTCGACGCTGCGGCGCGTCGAAGGAGGAACCTCGACGAGCGCGGTGCCTTCGGCGTACTGGAACGAGGGCGGCAACTGGTCGCGCACGGTCGCGTCGTTCAGAGCCGATGGCGTCGAGTTGTGAACCTCTACGCGATAGGTCACCGTGTCGCCTATCTCTACCGAAGGACGGTCGGCTGACTTCGTTATCTCAAGCGCCGTGTTCTCGAACATCGGCACGTTCAGCGCATAGGCCGCGAGCTTCTGAATCTCGACCTGCTCCTCGGTCAACTCGAAGCTCCCGTCCTTCGAGACGGGCTGGCCGTCGAGCGCGCGAACCGAGAGCGTGAAGAGGCCGGAGTTGTCGGCCGACGGAGTGATGGTCGTCTCTATCAGGCGAGAGCGGTAGCCCGCCGCGGTGACGTTGAGGAAGTAGCGCGCGGGACTCTGCGCGGTGCCGAGTTGCGTGTTCGAGAGGACGAAGCTGAAGCGGCCAGCGGAGTCCGAGCCGAAGGGATTAGCGTTATCCGCGTTCGGGTCTGAGCCCGAGCCCGAGTCGAGAGGCACGGCCGCGCCGTTCGTCGAGTCGGAGAGCAGAGAGACGCGCGCGCCGGGGATGGGCGTGCCCACGCTGCGGCCCTGATAGACGACGCCGAAGGGATTGACGACGACGGTGGCGGACGTGCTCGACGCGGCCGAGACGTTCTCCGCCCCGACGAGCGCAGTGTTCACGATGCCTGCGCCGTGCGCGACCGAGGCCGTGACCCGCGCGCGGAAGGAGACCTCGACAAGCTCGCCGACCGCGACCGACGCGACGCGAACTTCCAGGCGCCGACCAGCGAACGAGCCTTCGTCCGCGTCCGAGGCGTCTGTGAGCAAGCGACCGCCGAGGCGCAGAGTGCCCGCGACGTATTCGAGCCCGTCGGGCATGTCGTCGCGCAGGAGTATGCCGCGCGCGGGGATGTCGCCGCTGTTGCGGAAAGTTATGGTGTAGTCGAGCGGCTGTCCCGGCGCGGTCGTGACGCGTTCGTGCCCGTCAACGAGCTTGAGCGGCGGAAGAGCGGGGTCGGCGGGCGAAGAGAAGTGCGCGCCGTTGCCGTAGACGTTGATGATCGTGCCCGCGTCTTCGACTCCGGCGTTAACGGCATCCGTGACGGACGAGCGCGCGTTGATGCGCACGTCGAAGCGGTCGCCCGCGCGCCCGCCGTTCGTGTCAATCTCGGCGAGGACGCCGATGCACTGACCGACGCCCACGCGCGGGCTCATCGTCGTGCCGACGGCTATCTCGCGGTCTGAGGGGGTGAGCGTACCGGTCGCGTCCGTGTCGTAGTGGAGCGAGAAGAGCGCGGCCGGGGTGGAGGCCGCAGCCGAAGTAATCGTGTAGAAGTCGGGGGTGTTGCCGGTGTTGCAGACGCGGAAGAGTCGCGTGACGCGCTCGTTCGGCGAGACGTTGGCCGAAGGCTCCGACTCGTCGGGCGTGACCGTGACGGCGGCGACGGTGAGTACTGTGAGCGTGACCGTCGTGGAGACGGTCGCGTAGCCCGTGCCTTCGGGGTCTGTGTAGGTCGCCTCGGCGCGGTTGGAGATTGTGTCGCCCGCCCCCGCAGACCCGTCTAACGCGAGCGCGCCGCGCCCCGTCGCCGCGAGGGCGGCGAGCAGGACTGCGGCGAGCAGACGCGCGAGGCTTCGGGGGCGGGCTTTAGTCATCGGAGAAGACCGGGAGGCTAAAGGATGAGGGATGAAGGATGAAGGCGGAAGGTTGAAGGTTGAAGGTTGAAGTGTTCTTACTTCCCTTCATCCTTCATCCTTCCGCCTTCATCCTTTTCATCAGTTGATGCGGCGTCGGAAGATGAACGCCTTCGAGACGCCGGGGTTGACCGTGCCTGCGGCGTCCTTGAGGAACGTCGAGGCCGCGGTGACGGCACCGTTGGTGTTGCCGTCGGTTATCGTCCCGCCGTTTGAGTCGGACGGGGCGGGGCTTGTGATCTGCGTCGTCGTAGCCGCCCAGTTGTTCGGTGCCGACGCGCCGTCCTCGCTGATGACGACGTTCGACGCCACGAGGTTGACGCAGCCCGCGCCGCCGCCGCCCGTCGAGACGTTCGAGTAGGTTATGGTGTACTCGATGTCAGCGCCGGGGACTGCGTCGGTCGCAGCGCCCACGCCCGTCGCGTTGATGACCGTGAAGCTCTTCAGGAGCTTAAGGAAGCCCGTGTAGAGGCGGTCAATCGTGTCGTTGCTCTGGCCGGAGGAGATGCCGGACGTGGCGCGTATGGTCGTGCTGAAGCCCTGCAAGACCGCGCTGCCCGACGGTGCGGTGACGCGTACGATGAAGTTCGCGCTCGCGCCGAAGGCGACGGCGAGCGTCGTGCTTCCGCCGCCCGAGACGGTGGTGAACGAGGTGCCGCCGTTCGTGCTGATGGCGACGGTGAAGCCTGCGGGCACCGTGGGTGCCGTCAGCGTGAACGTGTCGTCCGCGTTGCCGGTGTTCTGCACCGTGTTGGTGAAGTCCACGCTGGCCGCGCCCGTTATCGTGTCGAGGTGCGTGAGCCCGGCGATGACCGCGGGCGCGACGGACTTGTTCGTGTAGTCGTCGTTGTTGTTGGTCGGGCCGACCGCGGCGGGCGCGCCCGAGGGGCCGAGCAGGACGCTGCCCGTCTGCGTGAGCGTCGTCGGAAGCTGGAAGCCCTTCGTGGCGCTCAAGGGGTCAACGCCGAACTTCGGCTCGTTGAAGTTCGCGTTGCCGTCGCCCTTGTTCGCGACCTGACCGGCGGAGTTGTCGGACTGGTCGGTTATCATCGTGCCGATGCTGTTGCGGCCGAAGGCTTCGGCGATGCCCCAGATGGGGTTCGTCGCGTTGGTGCCCACGGGAATCGTCAGCACGAGGTCGAGGCCGGAGATGACCGCGCCGTTGGTGACGGGGTTGCCGGAGTTCACGCGGAAGGCGACGCGCGTCGTCGAGGAGAGCGTGGCCGGGGGCGTCGTCGTCCAGACGACCGCCGCCGAGAGCGGGCCGCTGGCCGGGGGGTCGCCGGGGCCTGGGTCCGCGCCGAGCGCCGAAGTCGAGTAGAGCACGGTCACGCCCGCGCCCGGAGCGGGCACGGACTGCAAGACTGTGTTCTGCGGAATGGGAACGACGACGAAGACGCCCGTGTTCGAGCCGGCGGGGCCGCCCTGAAGGGTCTGCGTCGCGACGGGGCGCGCGCCGTTGTTGCGCAGCGTCGTCGAGTAGGTGATGTTCGAGCCGACGGCGACGGGGCCGGAGGGCACGGTCAGTTCGACCTGAAGCTTCGCGTCGTTCTCGACCGAGGTCGTGATGCTGCCGACGGCCTCACTCTCGCTGCCCGTGAGCGTGACGCTCGCCGGGACTGACGTGCGGACTTCGTTGGCCGAGCCGTTCGAGTTCTGATTGTCGCCCGAGGCGTCGCCGAGTTGGACGCTGATATTGGCACCGGCGGCGGCACCTGCGTTGACGCTTGCGCGCACGATGACGCTGAAAGAGGCGTTGCGCGCCAGATAGGGCGAGGCCGACGGGTAGAGCACCGGCGAAGCGTTGCCGAATATATCCACGTCGCCCGCGCCGAGGCCGTTGCCCGTCACGTCTATGACGGCCTGCGTAACGGTGATGGGGCCGGAGGTGATTATCGCGGCCGCGAGCGCGGGGAAGCGCACCTGCGTCGCGAAGTTGCTCGTGTTGGTGACGGTGAAGGTGAAGTCAACGCTGGTCTGACCGGCGACGACCGTAGGCACCGAGCCGCCGTCGGGTGTGATGGTCAGGCCCGCGACGTTGGCGACCGTCACGGTCACGGTGTTCGAGTTGACCGAGTAGCTGGTTGTGCCGTCGGAGTATGTGGCCGAGGCGCGGTTCTGTATCTGCGTGCCTCCGCTCGTGGTCTGCGCGAAGGAGGTCGCCGCGCAGAGGCAGAGGATGGCGAGCGCGGCGAGCGCGCGCGGCAGAAGCGTAGGGGTATTAGTTCTCGTTTTCATTTTTTAGATTCCTCAACGGTAGTCGGCGGGTCGGTTCGGCGGCTTGTCCGGCGGGGGCCGGGATGGATTGAGTCTGTCCCCGGCTGTGCGAGGGCCGCGCGAGTAACTTCCCTCGTTACCTGACGCGCACCTTGTATGAGGCGGAGAGCTTGCCGCCCGCGGCGAGTGCGTCCGACCACTCGTAGCGCACCTCCGTGTACATCGAGACGGGCGCGGCGACTCTCTTCACCGTGCCGTCCGGCTGGCGCTCTTCGATGACGGGCTGCGAAGAGTACGTCTGGCCGCCGTCTATCGAGTAGGTGACGGTCGAGCCGCTCTCCGCGTTGGCGCTGCCCGCGACGAAGGTCGTGCCCGAGGGGATGTGGCCGACCGTCTTGTAGTCGCGCGCCTCGGCCGAGCCGTCGTTCGACGAGAGTATCTGCCAGTCGAGGACTTCGCCCGGCTTCACGTTCTCGACACGGTCGAGCGAGAGATGCTGGCCCGCGCGCTCGACCGAGCCCGTGAGTTCAACTTTGACTTCGGGCCTGCCGCCCGCGGCCGACTTGAGTTGCCGCTGCGCGAACGCCGCGCCGCCGAGTATGACGACGGCGCAGAGTGCGAGCAGAGGGGCGGCACCCAGTTTCTTCTTAAGTCTGATCATTGGTCTTCTCCTCCGAAGTATCGGTTGGGGTTTGCTTGCGGGCGCGAGGCTTCTTGTCGGTGAGTCCAGGCGGCCGTCTCTTATAGAGTGAGTTTGAAAGGGGCAGCCGCCTCCTCAGGCGGGGTCTGCCATCACGGGCTCTTTGAGGGCGCACGCGACGGCGTACATGAAGTCCTTGAGGCGCACGGGACGCGGCAGCACGGCCGCGAGACGCGCGTGCGCGTGTGCGCGCATAATTTCGGAAGGCCGGTCGTGTATGGCTATGAGCGAAGTGCGGGGCGCAATCTCGGCGAGCGCCTCGACCGCGCCGTTGCGGCCGAAGCCCGCCATGTCGAGCCCGACGGCGATGAGGTCGAACCTCCCCTGCGCCGCAGCGCGCAGCACGTCCATCGTGTGCCTGCAAGACTCTGCCTCGTGCCCGGCCGCGCGCAGCGCTGCCACGAGCCCCTCGGCTGTCACACGGTCGTCGTCACAAATCATCACGCGCGCCATCTTCATTCACGTCCTTGCTTGGATCTTGAAACTTGACCTACCCGGCGGGTGCCGGGGCACACAGACGCTCTCCGGCAACGAAACCCTTTACAAGACCCGTACCGCTACTGACGGAAATTTGACACAAGGCGTAAAGCCTTAACTGCATGGAGTTTCAGCCGACGTGGAATTGACACGAGGCGAGAGACTTCGGGGCGAGGCTGCCACACGAGGCTGAACTTTTGTCAGCCCGACTGACTTTTTGTCAGCGTGATTCTGATTTGACGTGAGCGGAGCGGACTCAGGCGGACGCGCCGGTTTCGTATTCGCGGAGCTTGCGGTAGAGGGTGCGTGCGGAGATGCCGAGGATGGCTGCGGCGCGCTCGCGGTTGCCGCCCGCGCCTTCGAGGACGCGGAGTATGTGTTGACGTTCGATCTGTTCGAGCGTGACGGGCGCGCCGGAGGTGGTGGTGGTTGAGAGCGAGCCTTCGTCGGACGAAGCGGCGTCGCCAGCGTTCACGCCTTCGCCGGAGAGTTCGGGCGCGGGCATCACCTGTTCGGCTTCGATGAGGTCGTCGGTGGCGAGCGCGGCTGCGCGCTCAAGGCAGTTGCGAAGCTCGCGCACGTTGCCGGGCCAGTCGTAGGAGTCGAGTCGGCGTCGAGCCTCTTCTGAGAGGTCGAGCGCGGGGCGGTTGAAGCGCTCGCGGTAGAGCGCGAGGAAGTGCTCGACGAGCGCGGGTATGTCTTCGCGCCGCATGCGAAGCGGCGTGACGTGGAGCGAGATGACGTTGAGGCGGTAGAAGAGGTCTGCGCGGAAGCGGCCCGAGGTCACGTCCTCGGCGAGGTTTCGGTTCGTCGCCGCGATGACGCGAACGTCCGAGGCGCGGTCGCGCGTAGAGCCGACGCGGCGGAAGCGACCCTCTTCGAGAAAGCGCAGGAGCTTGACCTGCGTCTGCAAAGGCATCTCGCCGACCTCATCTAAGAAGAGCGTCGAGCCGTCGGCCGCCTCTATCAGCCCGCGCTTCGTCGCGGTCGCGCCCGTGAACGCGCCGCGCTCGTGGCCGAAGAATTCAGACTCGAAGAGAGTCTCGGGGAGCGCCGCGCAGTTGACACTGATGACGGGCGAGTCCGCCCGCAACGAGCGCGCGTGTATGAAGCGCGCTAACACGTCCTTGCCGGTGCCCGACTCGCCCGTGATGATGACGGTCGAGTCGGCGCGCGCCGCGTTCTCGGCCAGTGCGACGAGACCCTCCATCGCCCTGCTTCTGTAGACAAATCCCGACTGCGACTCTTCCGAAGGCCGACTCACGGCGTCCTTCAAACTCGCGTTCTGACGCACGAGCCTGCGCTTCTCGTCGGCCTTGCGTATGACGGCCTCTATCTCGTCGAGCGTCGCGGGCTTCGTGAGGTAGTCGTACGCGCCGAGTCGCATCGCTTCGAGACCGGTGCCGAGCGAAGTGTCGGCCGTGAGCATGATGACCTCGGGCGGGTCTTCGAGCTTTCGCACCTCGCGCAGCGCA
Organism: Pyrinomonadaceae bacterium; assembly: GCA_045807805.1. Lineage (GTDB taxonomy): Bacteria > Acidobacteriota > Blastocatellia > Pyrinomonadales > Pyrinomonadaceae > QHXN01. The sequence continues at coordinate 8,317 of JBJMGR010000079.1, forward strand.
TCCAGTCCGGAGAGACCGGGCATGCGTATATCTAAAAGTACAACGTCGAAGTCACTCTTCGAGAGTAAGTCTAACGCCTCCTCGCCGGACGCCGCCGCCGCCGAATCGAAGCCCATGCGCGCGACCTGATCAGACACAAGCTTGCGAAGCACTGCGTCGTCGTCAACGACCAACACACGTATCTTGCGGCTCATAAGTTTTCCGAGTCAGGCGGTGGCAGCCGTCCGTAAGGTGTGCTGTCAGAACATCGGGACGCACATCTTAACATTAGTCCTCGTCTTTCGTGTCATCACGTTAACGCCATTTTCCGAGCCCCGCGGGCGTAGAGGCCCACACGCACGCGCCGCGACCGCAAACCGAGCAACGAACTCGTCGTCTTCTCGATGGACGCGGGCACGGTCTGAAGAGCAGAAGGCAGAGGGCTGAGGGCAGTAGGCAGTAGGCAGTAGGCAGTAGGCAGTCAAAACAAGTTCCGCGCTTCCGCAGGCGACAATTGAAGAAGGCAGTCGAGAGCAACAAGCCTCTCGACTGCCTTCCGCCTTCTGCCTTCTGCCTACTGTTGTTCCGGTGTGCGTCGCGGGAGCCAGAGGCGGAAGAGGCTTCCCCTTTCGGGCTTCGACTCGACGGTGATTGCGCCGCCCAACGCTTCGGCGAGCGTGAGCGAGATTGCGAGGCCGAGGCCCGAGCCGCGGCCGGGGTCTTTCGTCGTGAAGAAGGGATCGAAGACGCGCACCAGGACTTCCGGCGTGATGCCGTGTCCGTCGTCCCCGACTTCGACTCGCACGCGCGCGCCGTCGAGCGCCGTCAAGACGCGTACGCGACCTCCGTCCGAGACGGCGTCGAGCGCGTTCGACAGGAGGTTGTCGAGAATCTGTCGGAGCATCACCTCGTCTGTCGCGACCTCTCCGACCGAAGCGTCCGGCTCGACCTCGAACGAGATGCCGCGCTCGCGTCCGCGCTGCTCGAAAATCTGCGCGGCCTGCGCGACGACGCGGTTCAAGTCAACTGCGTCGCGCCGCGCACGCTTCTGGCGCGAGAGGTCGAGCAGCCCGCGCGTTATCTCCTTGCAGCGGAGCGCCTGCCGCACAATCTCTTCGAGGTAGTAGTCCCACTGTCTTTCGGTCGCGAGCGCGGCCGAGTCTTCAGCGCCGCGCATGTCTCTGAGCGTCGCCTCCGCGCATGTCGTGATGGCGGCGAGCGGGTTGTTTATCTCGTGCGCCACTCCGGCCGCGAGCTGTCCGATGGTGGCGAGACGGCGCGTGCGCGCCAACTGCTCCTGCACCTCCGCGAGCGTCGTGATGTCGCTCCAGGTGATGACGCTCCACTGCCCTTCGGCGCCCGCGTCGAGGCCCGAGACGGGCGCGACCGAGACGAGATATCGCCTGCCGTCCTCCGCCTGTAGCTCGAAGGAGTTTGTGATGCGCGCGGTGCCGGGGCGCATGTGGTATGCGGCGGCCCGCTCTCCGAACAGACGCGCGAACGCCTCCGCGCAGGACATCCCCACGACCTCCGAGGGGTGCATGCCTAGCGCGTCGGCGGCGGCCATGTTGCAGCGCACGACCTTCATTCGGTCGTCGTGGACGATGATGCCGTCGGGGATTGCGTCGAAGGTCTGCTCCCAAACGCGCTTGGCCGCGCCGAGCGTGTCGAGGAGTCGCGCGTTGTCGAGCGCGAGCGCGGCCATCTCCGCGAGACCTTCCAACTGCTGCCGCTCCTCCGGCGTGAAGCGGTGGTGGTCGCGGTAGCCTACGGCCAGAACCCCCAGGCTCTCGCCGCGCGCGCGCAGTCGCATGAACGCGAGGTCGCGCAGCCCCTCGGCGCTGTGCAGCGGAAACTCGCTCGCGGGAAGGTCGCCCGCGACGTTGCGAACCTCTATGAAGTTATCGTCCTCGAAGGCCGCGATGCGCTCGGCAAACTCGCCGCGCAAGGGGTTGACCGTCTCGCCCGACGCGGCCGACGCGCTCTGAAACCCGCTCGTCGCGAGCCAGGTGACAGTCCGGTCTTCGAGTGAGAAGCGCGCGATGCTCGCCGTGTCCGAACGGAGCATGCGCCGCACCGTCGCGAGAATGGTCGTGAGCGTCGCCGCGCTGTCCGCGTGCTTCTGTGCCCCGCGCCCGAACTCGAACGCGCCCACGGCGCGCTCGCGCGCATCCGACGCCCCGCGCCCAACGCCGTCAAGCATCTCTTCGCCCTCTGACATCTCACCCCCATCTTGCCAGAATCGCGCCCGAAAGTCGCTAAGCAGTTTTCAGTTTTCGGTTTCCAGTTTTCAGTGGAGGCAGAAGCTCTTAATGAAAAATGAAAAATGAAAACCGCCCTCCCCGTCGCAATTTTCTTTCACATGATGCAGGCGTCGGAGCCTTCGGCGCGGCGGCGTCGCCGCTTTTAAAGGGCTTTGCTGGCGGCACGCGCGTTGCGATAGCTGTCGGGCGGGAGGGCTTACGGGCCATGAACGCTAACGCCGCAAACGCGCGGTCGGAGAAGGAAGCCAGGAGGTTGCGGATAATGAAGAGAGTCATAGAAGTTCTGGGGTGGCTGACGGCCATCGCCATACTCGCGTTCGCGAGCCACTCGGTCTTTGCGGCGGGCGTCGGACAAAATCAACGCGACTCGGGCCGACGCGCGCGCACCTCGCGCGAGCGTCGCGAGGACTTGAGCCCCGCCTCTATCATGCGCGACGCGCGCACCATCTACATCGCGCCGAGCGAACACGTCGAGAAGAAGTACCTCGAATACAAGCTGCACAAGTACCCCGAGCTTGAAGACTGGGGGCTCATGCTCGTCGCCGAGCCTTCGGCCGCGGACTTAGTCCTGACCGTGGACAAGACCGCGCTCAACTACATCTTCACCATCACAGACCGACGCACCTCCGTCATCGTCACGAGCGGCAAGTGCGTCGCCGTCAACGGACGCCTCGCCGCCGAGTATCTCGGCAAAGAGATAGTCAAAAAGATTCGCGACGTGCGCGCCTCCGGCGGCGTCCGCCACAACAAGCGCCACACGCCCGACGACGACGACTCGGACGAAGACGGAGAGAGCGAGTCCTGAAGTCGGGCGGCGGCGGTCGGTATTCGCGCCGGAGCGACTTTTATTCTCCTCACCCCTCGCGCAAGAAGGGCGACGCTGGTACCAGCGTCGCCCTTCTTGCCGCACGTGACCGCGCAAGTATCCTTTCAGTCTGCCATCGGCGCGGCGGCGCGCACCTGCTCCGTGACTCCCGCCTCGTACTTCGTGAAGTTCTCGTTGAAGAGTCGCGCGAGGTCGCGCGCCTTCCGGTCGTAGGCGTCCTTGTCCTTCCAGGTGTTGCGCGGCTGCAAGACCTCCGCGGGAACGCCGGGGCAGGAGACGGGAACGTTCACGCCGAAGACGGGGTCGGGCCGCGTCTCGACCTGCGCGAGCGAGCCGTTGAGGATGGCACGTATCATCGCGCGCGTGTATGCGATCTTCATGCGCGAGCCTTCGCCGTAGGGGCCGCCAGACCAGCCAGTGTTGACGAGCCAGCAGTCGGCCTTGTGCTGCTGAATCTTACGCCCGAGGAGGCCCGCGTAGACGCCCGGATGCAAAACCATAAAGGGCGCGCCGAAGCATGTCGAGAAGGTCGCCTGCGGCTCCGTGACTCCGCGCTCGGTGCCCGCGACCTTCGCCGTGTAGCCCGAGAGGAAGTGGTACATCGCCTGCTCGGGGCTAAGCTTCGCAACGGGCGGGAGCACGCCGAAGGCGTCGGCCGTGAGCATGATGATGTTTGAAGGATGTCCCGCGTGGCCTTCGGGCACGATGTTCGGAATCGAAGTCAGAGGATAGGCCGCGCGCGTGTTCTCCGTCTTCGACGCGTCGTCGAGGTCGGGCACGCGCGTCTGCGGGTCGTAGACGACGTTCTCCATGACCGTGCCGAACATGCGCGTCGTGCGGTAGATGTCGGGCTCGGCCTCCTGCGAGAGCTTGATTACTTTCGCGTAGCAACCGCCCTCGAAGTTGAAGACGCCGTCGTCCGACCAACCGTGCTCGTCGTCGCCGATGAGACGGCGTTCTGGGTCTGCGCTCAAAGTGGTCTTGCCCGTGCCCGAGAGCCCGAAGAAGATCGCAACGTCGCCCGCGTCGCCCACGTTCGCCGAGCAGTGCATGGACATCACGCCGCGCTGCGGCAGAAGGTAGTTGAGAATCGTGAAGACTGACTTCTTCGTCTCGCCCGCGTAGTAGGTGCCGCCGATGAGGACGAGCCGCTGGTTGAAGTCCATGAGGATGAAGGTCTGCGAGCGCGTGCCGTCGCGCGCGGGGTCGGCCTTGAAGCTCGGGATGTTGATGACGGTGAACTCGGGCGTGTGCTTCTCCGCTCCCGCGTCGTCGTTGATGAACATCGTGCGCGCGAAGAGCGAGTGCCACGCGAGTTCAGTAATGATTCGCACGGGCAGGCGGTAGCGCGGGTCTGCTCCCGCGTACGTGTCCTGCACGAACAGCTCAAGGCTCGAAGCGTGCTTCATCATGCGGTCGCGCACCGCGTCGAACTTCTCTTGAGAGAAGTCCTTGTTGACCTCGCCCCAGAAGACATTCTCCTCGGACGAAGGCTCGCGGACGATTGCCTTGTCCTTGGCGGCGCGGCCCGTGTGCTCGCCCGTGTCAACGATGAGCGCGCCGTGTGCGGAGAGCTTGCCTTCGTTTCGTTGCGCGATTATCTCGTAAAGCTCCGGCGTGTTCAGGTTCCAGTAGACGTTGGCCGAGGGGTTGAGCCCTATGCGTTCGAGTCCCACGTCCGTGCGCTTGCGCCCTTGATCGCGCGACGCGCTCTGCTTAATTGCGGTCATAATTTCTCCTATGAAGGTAAGGCATCAATCGCCAATTGCGAACGGCGTACGGCGACCGGCAGGAGGCGGTCTTTTATCACGCCGACGCCCGCCGTTGGAACGCCTCTTCTTTGTTGGTGTCCTGAACAAAACTTGGGCCAACACACGACAGGAGCGCCGACGCGAAAGGGTTCGCGCGCGCTCCTGCCTTCTGTCAGTATGAAACTGCCGCCCCGAATGTCGCGGGGCTTTAGTCCCTCTCGCGCCTCTCCTCTACAAGCTCGCGCAGTGCGACGGCGAGGTCGCGCGCGGCGCGTTCGAGTCGATCCGCGCTCGCACCCAACTCGTCTACGCCTCCGGGCGACTGCCGTGCGGCGACGGCCGCGAGCGCGTCGGCGACCTGAGAGTTTAAACGTTCGGCGGCCGAATGCACTTCCTGCTCGGCACTCGTCAAACGCTGCGTGGGGGACGTTGATCCTTTAGTGCTCACAAATGCCCTGCTTGCCCGTCGAAATTCCCCGCGGTACGGGCCGTTGTTCCGGCCCCGCCGCCGCGCGCCCGACCGGAAGCCTCCGAGACCCCCGGCAGCGCACACATTAAAGATACCAGATTGATTTCGTCAGGGCTATGTCTTAACACCAAACCGCGTGTGGTTTCAAGCGGAGAGAAAAGCAGATGGTAGCTGTCAGATGCCGGATGCCGTTGAATGCTGCCGTCAGAGTCGGGCACTCGACGCCGCGAGCGCGCAAAATCCGACATCCAGTATCTAACATCCAACATCCGCCCTTTTGCCTTCTACGCGAGCTTTTGTTATTGCTGTCGGCGTGAATGAGAATGTGCCTGACAAGAGATCTTTCGAGCGGCGTGAGTGGGGGCTCGTGGAGTCGCTGAAGAGCCCCGCGCGCGTGCAGCATTACCTGTCGGGGCTGAAGTACAACCGCGAGCGCCGCGGCCCGACGCTTCGGAGCTTCCGCGGCGTCGTGCGGACGGGCGAGGCACACTGCCTCGAAGCGGCGCTCTTCGCCGCCGTCCTGCTCGAACAGCACGGGTGGCCGCCGCTGCTTCTAAGCTTCGAGTCGCAGGATAGGCTCGACCACGTCATCTTCGTCTTCCAACGTCGCGGCCTCTGGGGCTCGGTCGCACGCTCGCGCGACACGGCGCTGCACGGCCGCAAGCCCGTCTTCCGAAACCTTCGGCAGCTCGCGTGGAGCTACCACGACCCTTACGTTGATACGACCGCGCGCATAACAGGCTACGGCCTCGCGAGCCTATACGAACTCGGCGGCTACGACTGGCGCTTCTCCACGAAGAACGTCTGGAAGGTCGAGCGCCACCTCCAAGAGATTCCGCACAAGCCCCTCATCTCCTCCGAACGCCGCTATCAAAGCCTCCTCGCGCGCTACGAAGAGTGGCACGCACTCCACCCCGACCGCTCGCCCGACTACTTCGACGACCGCCACACGTGGATGATGTAGGAAAGGATGAAGTAGGAAGGATGAAGGATGAAAGGAAGGCTTACCTTCATCCTTCATCCTTCCTACTTCATCCTTTCAACGTGCCGCCCAGATGAGCGACCAGACGAGGAGCGTGAGCAGGCCGTGTGTGAAGAGATTTAGGGCGAGGGCGGCGCGTCCGCGTTCGCGCAGGGCGATGCGCACGAGGCCGCGCGCCAAGTCCGACGCGTCGGCGCGGAGAATCGCGCCCCACCCGTGGGAGACGTGCGCGGCGTAGGAGGAACTGGGAGCGTAGGTCGTGCTCACGCGCGACGCGCGACCGCGTCTGATGCCTCGCGCGAACTGACGATAGAGGAACCGGCGCGAGCGGCGCGTCCGCCGGAAGACCAACAGCACGAACACGACGACGAGCACCGCGAGCGTACGGCGCAGCGCCTTGACAGTCCAATCCCTCACGCGCCCGCCGTAGACTTCGCCGAACAGTCCCCACGCCTGCGACACGCGCCGCTCCGCGCGCGCAATCTTCGAGCGCGCACGTTCGACGCCCGTCGGCTGTTTCACCTTCGGCGGCGCGGGCCACGCCGTACGGCCGTTAACCATCCGCGTCGAGGGTTCCCACCTGCCGGGCACGGGCAGACGATAGTCCGGGTACGCGGCGCGCAGGTCTCCGAGCTTGACCACGCGCGCGCCCGCGTGCAGCCCCGACTCGTACATCGCGCGCCAGTAGCCGTTGAACTCTTCGAGGCGCTGGTGGCAGAGGATCGCCGTGTAGAGCGAGTCGCGCGCGGCGCGCGTCCGCGGGTAGAGGCGTACGACTTCGAGGTAGAGCGCGACGGCGCGCGCGAGCCCCTCGTGCTCCTGCTCGTAGCGCCAGACGGCCTGCGCCTCGGCGGGCGTGCGATAGGTCGTCTCGGAGAGCGAGCCAATCATCTCGGCGCGCATGCCGCGCCACATGGCGGGGTTGTAGAAGAGCAGCTCGCCCTCGTAGAAGTAGCTCGCGAGCTGGTACATCGCCTCGGCCTTCGCGTCGTCCGTGCGCGCGCGTTCGATCTCGCCCTGCAAGCGTTCGAGGTCTTCGAGCGTCTGAGAGTCGCGCACGAGCCAGTCCGCGTAGACGCGCGTGTCGCGCCCGGCCAGAGGGTCTTCGCGCGCGTCCGTGTGGGTGAGATAGTCCGTGTCTTCGCTGTAGTAGTCCCAGAAGGTGTGACGGAAGTTGAGCTTCGGGTGAGTGAGGGTGTCGCCGTTGTCGGACGCGCTGTAGTAGTAGACGCCGGACTTCGTTGTGTAGCCGTCATCGTCGGTCGCCGTTCGCACGCGCGAGAAGGCCGCGCGCGCATCGGCGTAGCGGCCCGCGCGCATAAAGCGCAGGCCGAGCGAGTATAGAAGCTCGTCGCGGCGCGACGACTCTTCATGCGCGGCGACGAAAGATGCCAACTGGTCGGGCGTCATCAGCACGTCAACGAAGTACGCGACATCCGGGTCGTAGCCGAGCGCGAGATACTGTTCGAGCGCGCCCGAAAGGTCGCCCGCGTCCTCGGCGGCCGTCGCCAGAAGCTCGCGCGCGCCCCGCGCAAGGTCGCCTTGCGGAAACTCCGCGACTAGCTGCGCCAGCGTGCGCCGCGCCGCCGCGTAATCTTTCAGTCGATACTCCGAAGCGCCCTCGACCCAGAGCGCCTGCCCGCGCTCGTCCGCGTCGAGCCCCATCGAGAGCGCGCGGCGTGCTGCTTCGAGCGCGGGCTTCACTTCGCCAAGCTCTAACTGCGCCTCGGCGAGCCGCACGAGGAACGCGCCGCCGAAGCCCGCGCGCGGGTGGCGCGTTAACATGTGCGAAGCGAAGTCGGCCGCGCGCTTCAACTCCTTCCGCTCGGCGCGCTCGCGCAGCGTCGCCTCCTTCCGCTCCTGCCAGCGGTCGGCCTCGTTCGAGTAGCTTTCGGAGGTGTAAGGGTTCTCGTCGGCCACTTCGGGCACGGCGAGGTAGTAGGCTTGCGAGTAGCTGTAGACGTTGTGGTACGCGTATGCGAGCGCGGCGCGCGGCTCGTCCTCAAGCTCGCGCTCGACCGCATCCATGTCCGTGTCGTCGGCCCGACCGCGCGCGAGCCGTAGCGAACGCACGGCCTGCGCGCGCCCGGACTCTTCGGGTGCGTCGGCGAGCAGTCTGTAGTATTCAACGAGCGCGCCCGCTTCGTCGCCCACGCGAAGGTCCAGGTATGCGAGCCAGCCGCGCGCGTCCGAAGCGTAACGCCCGCGCGGATAGTCTGCGATGAGTCGCATGAAGGCTCTGCGAGAGCGCACCCAGAACTCGTCGCGGCAGCCCTCTTCGCGGCAGGGGTCTATCGAGGTGGCGGTCGCGCCGTCGCCCGCGTACGTGTTGCTCGATTCGAGCGCGATGCGCCCGGCCGTGTAGAGCGCGGCCTCGCGCTTCTCGCTGTTCGGGTATCGCGCCGCGACCGACTCGAACGCCTTAAGCGCGTCGCCCGCCTGTCCCGCGCGGTAGACGCCCGCCGCGCGAAGGTATGCGGCGTTGTCCGCGAGGTTCGGGTCTGACTCTATCCACTTGAGCTTCGGCTCTACCTCTACGTCCCACGCGCGCATGCCTGCCCTGCGCTCCTCTATCTTGTGCGCGGTGTTCTCCTGCTGCTCTGCCGTGGGCTTGTTCCAGGGGAACGGATGTTCTTCGCTCTGGCTGAGCGTCACGCCCGCGAGCCAAGCGTCGTACGCGCCGCGCGCTTCGAGGTATGCGCGGACGCGCGCGGGCGTCGAGCCGCGTTCGAGCGAGGCGAGCGCGTCGAGACGGTCGAAGGCGGAGTTGCGTCGCGCCTGACAGTCGCTCGGCTCATGCCAAGACCCGCCGCCGCACATCGCGACGGACGTGCGCTCGACGTACTCGCCGAGGAGCTTCCGCGCCTTCGCCAACTCGCCGATTGACGTGGCCTCGCACGCGTCGTCCCAGAGCTTATCAACCTCCACCGAGCGCTGCTTAGAAGTGACGGACTCAGCCTTGTCTGGCTCCGCCGTCCTCTTCGCGCCGCGCACGTCGGGCGGCAGCGGCGGCAGTTGGCTACGGCCGCGATCCGTCTCGCCGTAGCCGAAACGCACGGAGTTGTCGAACCCGCCCCAACCGCATCCGAGCGCGAGCCCCGCGCACAGTGCGAAGAGCGCGAGCAGCCACAACGACGAGACGGCCGTCTCTTTAAAGTATGCCTTCATCACCCCTCCGCCCCTTTCAAACTCAACGCGTCAGACTTGTAGACTCAACGCGTCAGACCGGCGACTCAGCGCGACGGGCAGTGACTTGAGCGCGTGACGCCGAGACTCAAAGCGCGCGACCACTCGCCGCCGTCGTCGCGACGCATGGCGACGGACGCGGGAACAGACGCGGGCGGCTCGCCCTCGAAGCTCAGGCCCGCGCGCGCGCCCGCGCCCAAGTCCCACGCGCGCGCGCCGAGCCGCACGAACGACGCGCGCGCCGCGCCGCACGGTCGAAGTGAAGATTGTTGAGAGCCGTCGTGAATGGAATCGTCCGCTGCTTCGGCGCGCGACTCGCAGAGCGTCTCGAAGGTGTCGAAGCCTTCGAGGCTCGTCACGCCGCGAAGGCTCCCGCGCGGCACGCGCAGCGTTAGAGTGAAAGCGCCTTCGCCGTACAGGGCCGCGACGCCGCCGTCGTTTGAAGCCTCGATTAGAAGTCGGTTCGTCGAGCCTTCTTTCAACTCGGGCGTCAGGGCGCGCGTCACGGTCACGCGCGTCGAGGGCTCGGCTTCGCGGTCTGCGAGTGCGTCGGCGATCTGCGAGAGCCCGAGCGTCGTTCGGTCGCCGCGCATCGGGAGTCTGAAGACGCATATGCCGAGCAGCGAGTCGCCCGCGGTCTCGCGCACCCCCCGCGCGCTCGCGCGCAGAGACTCGCCGCTCGGCACATCGAGGACGATACGCTCGCCTGCGCGCACGACTACGTCTCCCACACTTGCGTCTTCGCGCGCGCGGTAGACGTACCGCCACTCGCCCGCGAGCGGCGCGCCTCGGCCCTGGCCGGAGCCGACCGCGCCCGGCCCGAACGCACGCCGCTCGACGAGTTCAAAGTTCCTGTCCGAAGCGACGCGCGCGGGCTCCACGTCGCCGCTCAATTCGACGAGCCTTCCCTTCTCCGTGTAGACGAGCGCGTAGCCGTATGCGGCGAGCCCCGCGTAGAAGGGCTTACCGAGCGAGCGAGCGCGCGCCGTCTCGCGCCTCACGTCCACGGGCGAAGCGATGGGCACGACGCGGTCTGCCGTGTCGGGAATCTCCGCGCCGTAGAGTTGCGGAACCCAGAAGTCTGTCGCGTCCAGAGCCTCTCGAAGCGACGCCGACGCGTTCATCCACGTCGGCAGTCCCGTGATGGAGAGGCGCGTGTTTGCGGGAAGTGAGGCACGCGCCAAGCGAAGCACACGGCCGTAGCGCGCGAGCAGGCGCGTCGGCACGTCTATGTCCAACTGAAGCCCCGCGACGCGCGCGCCTTCCGCGGTCGCGCGCTCTGAGTCCGCGCGGAAAGTCTCGACCGTAACGGAAGCGAGCGTGCCTTCGTCAACTCTCTCGAACGCGTCGAGCAGCGCGTGCGTCGCGTTGTAGACGAGATGAAGCTCCACGTTCACGGGCGCGCGACCCTTGACGGCACGCACGCGCACGACGCGGCCCGAGTCGAAGTCGAACTGCCCCGCGCGCATGAAGAGCACGCGCGCGCCCGTCTCCTTCGACGCGCGTTCTAGCTCTTCTCGCGAGGGAGCTTCGGCGCGCCAGGACCAGAAGGCAACGGCCACATCTTCGGGCCTCCAGGCGCGCGGCGCGTGAGCCCAACGCCACGCGACGGTCGCGAGCGTCGCGATGAGGATGCCCGCCGCCGCCGCGAGCAGCCTCAAGAAGCCGCGCCTGCCTCCGAGCCTTCCGAACATGACCTTCAACGTGTGCCGGTCGAGAGAGAGAGAGACTTCGAGCCGTAAAAGGGAGTCAGAGAAGAAGTGCGGGGCGCGCCCTCCCCAGTGCGCGCCCCGCGTCCGTGGGCACAAGAGACGACGCCTGCGTCGAACTGCGAAACCCGCCTGCGCCATCTCGTCCGCCATTATCGCCGTAACGAAAATTCGCGCGACGCGGGCAACAACAGCGGCGGTGCGTGTCGTGTGCCCCCCACGCACGTGTCTTTCCCAACACGCGCGTATGTGGTTAACCACATTCAAAAGGGCGTAGGTGAGTGCTAGATGTTAACCGGCCGGTGTTAGAATCTCGCCTGCGGATTCGCAGGGCCTTTCGTCCCTAATGATAACCGAGACACCATGTCAATCCTGATTGCCGAAGACAACGTGGCGCAGCGGCGATACCTGCGCGAGCTGCTTGAGCGAGAGTTCTCCATGCACGCGCCCGTCATCGAAGCGGCCGACGGTGAGGAGGCGGTCGCGCTCGCTCTGAAGGCCCGGCCCGAGTTGTGCGTCTTGGACATACAGATGCCGCGTCTGTCGGGCGTGAAGGCCGCGCGCGCAGTGTGGCGCGAGTTTCCGGCCGCGCGCATCATCTTCTGGACGCAGTTTCCAGACGAGATTTACATCAACGAGATACGCAAGATACTTCGCACCGTCGAGCCGCAGCCCGCATACGGCTTCATACACAAGAACAACCCCGAGTCGCGCTTCCTGCGCTTCGTCGCGGCCGTCCTGGAAGACGGCGCGGACATGATCGACCCTTCGTTCAAAGACTCTTTCAAGCGTCCGCTCCTCACGGAGTTCGAGGCGGAGGCTTTGCAGTACCTCGCGCTCGGGCTCTCGAACTGGGCGATTGCGCGCAAGTGCGCTCTCTCCTTGCGCGGCGTCGAGAGCCGCCTCGCCACGCTCTACGAGAAGCTCTTCGTCTCGACGCCCGAGGGCACGCCGCACGAGGCTTACGACAAGCTCGCTTACAACATGCGCACGCGCGCCTTCTTCGAGTCGCTCCGCCGCGGCCTCATCAACTCGGACGAACTTGAGAAGGCCGCCTCCGACCTTGAACACTGGATAGAGCGCGACCGCGGCCGCTTCCTCAACGAACCACATCATTGAAGAGGGCAAAGAACAGAAGCGCGAGCGGTAGCGAGCGAGTGCGTGTTGCGATTACAGGCGCGCGCCGCGTAACGCCGACCCGCTCGCTACCGCTCGCGCTTCTGTTCTTAACTTTTTGCCTTTCTCCTTTCTACTTCTGCCTCCCTCAGTCGAGTTCGCAGAACGAGCCCGCGACGCTGCACCGTTGGGGCGCGCTCACACTGTTCCACGGCCTGCCTTCGGATCAGGTGCGCGCCGTCGCGCAGGACTCCGAAGGCCAGATGTGGTTCGGAACGGACTCGGGGCTCGCGCGCTACGACGGCCGCCGCATACAGACCGTCACGGACGAAGGGCTCGCCGGGCCGCGCACGCGCGCGCTACGCGTTGACGCTGGCGGCGCGCTCTGGGTCGCCGCCGATGGCGGGGCCTACGTGCGCGCGGCCGGGTCGCAGAGCTTCGTGCGCGTGGAGGAGCTGCGCGGCCGAAGCGTGGGGGCCGTCATCACGCCCTCGGCGGGCCGCGCTCTGTTCGCAACGTCCGACGGCTTCGTCTTCGACTGTCGCCTGAACAACGACGGCACGGTCGCGGCGCGACAGGTCGGAGAGCGCATGACAATTGCAGCGGGCAAGAGTCAGCAGTTGATGCTGACGAGCCTCGCGCTCGCGGGTGAGACCATCGTCGTCGGCACGCGCGGGCGCGGGCTGATGACAGTCGAGCCCAATGGTGAGGTGAAGGAGGTAGCGGGTCGCCCGCGAGTCTTCTACGTCGAAGCGCTTGAGCAGGACGCTACGGACTCCGTGGGCGCGCTCTACTTCGGCGCGCAGACCTCGGCGGGCGACAGCGGCGTCTTCCGTGTCGAAGGTGAACGCCTCGCGCAGCCGCGAAAGCTCGCGGGCGCGCAGACGGGAACTGTGACGGCGCTCGCGTCGGACGGGCGCGGGCTGGTCTACGCGGCGACCGACGGGCGCGGCGTCTTCGCCTTCCGCAACGGACAACTCGCGGAGCGCTTCACGTTCGCGGGCACGGCGGGCGGACTTCGCTCGGACGAGGTCAACACGGTCTTCATAGACCGAGAGGGCGTCGCGTGGTTCGGCACGTCGCGCGGCGTGTGCCGCTACGACCCGCGCGGCGTGCGCGTCGAACGGCCTTCGGAGGAGACCGAGGGGAACTTCGTGCGCTCGCTCTACGTGACTTCGCGCGGGCGCGTGCTCGCGGGCACGAACCGCGGCCTGTTCGCGCGCGGCGAAGGCGCTGCTTCGTGGCGCGAGGTCGAAGAGGTCGCGGGTAAGACCGTCTACTCGATAGCCGAAGACAGCCGTGGGCTTCTGCTCGTCGGCACGTCGGCGGGCCTCTACGTCGGGTTGCAACCGGACGCGCGCGCACACGCCGTCAGGCTCGCGCCCGAAGAGAAGCCCGAAGAGAAGCCTGAAGGTATCGCGCCGAAGACGGAAGGCGCTTCTACGAGCGGTGATGATGCTTCGCCGGGTAGGGATGACGTTTCGATGAAGGGAGAAGTCTCTTCTCTGAAGAGAGTGTTCTCTTCTTCGTTGAGAGATGCTTCCTCTTTGAAGAGGGATGACATTTCCACGAAGGGAGATGCAGCCTCGAAGGGCACGGATGATGCCTCGAAGGGCACGGATGATGCGTCGAAGAACGGCGAGGGCGGCTCTGACGGCGCGGACGCGGGCGCGCGTAAGAGTGCGGAGCCCGCGCTGAGCGGGAGCGTGCGTGCCATCGCCCGCTTCGGCGACGCGACATACGTCGCGACTTTCGGGCGCGGCCTCGAACGCTTCGACGGCGCTGGCCGCCGCACACTCGTCTGGCCGCGCGAGAACGACGACGCACGAGGCCGCGAGGTCGTGAGCCTCTACGCGGACGACGGGCGCGGACGACTCTGGGTAGGCACCGCGAACGCGGGCGCGTTCTACTTCGACGGCACTGGCGTCAAGACGGAGCCCGCGCTCGCGCCACTCGCGGCGAGCACGGTCTGGGGCGCGAGCGCCGCCAACGGCTGGCTCTGGCTCGCGACCTCGCGCGGTCTCTATGCCTTGCGCGAAGGGGGCGCGCTCAAGGAAGTAGTGCCCGGAGTTGACGCGCGCGCGGTCGCGGCCGTTCCGTCGTCGAACGACTCTAAGAACGCCGCCACGCCTCAAGCTGAGAACGCCGCGACGCCGCAGGCTTGGTGCGCGACCGCGGGCGTGGGCGTCCTGCGCGTCGCGATAGACGAACAGCTCGGCGCGATTGCCTCGCAGCTAAACACGGAGCACGGACTTCCGACCGAGAACGCCTTCGCCGTGCTCGCCACGCCTTCCGAAGTCGAGGGCGGCGGAGTCTCCCTGCTCGTCGGCACGACGCGCGGGCTCGTGCGTTACGAACCGGGGACGCTCGCGCCCGTGCTCAGGCTCACGCGCGTGACGACCTCGCGCACGATACAGCCCGAGGAGCTTCGCGGCGCGGAGCCTCTGCGTCTCGAATACCCACAGAGCGGGCTCGTCGTTGACGTGGCCGCGGGCGCGAGCCGTACGTTCCCCGAGCAGTTCCAGTACGCTTTCACTCTGCGCGACTCGCACGGGCGCACCGTTAAGCAGAAGCTCTCGCACGACTCGCAGTTTCAGGTCGAGAAGCTTCCGGCGGGCGCTTACACTCTGACCGCACGCGCCTTCACGTTAGACCTCAGCCCTTCCGTGCCGCTCGTCGTCTCTTTCGAGGTCGCGCGCGCGCCTTTCCCGCGCACGACCGTCGCGCTCTCAGTCCTGCTCGCGCTCGCGCTCGGCGCGGCCCTCTGGTCTTACACGCAGCACCGACGCGCCGTGCGCAGCCGCGAAGAGTTGCGCGAAGCTAACCGACAACTCGCCGCCGCGCGTCTGCAACTCGCGAGCGAGGCCGAGGCGGAGCGGCGACGCATCGCACGCGACCTGCACGACCAGACGCTCGCCGACCTGCGCCGCCTTCTGCTCCTCACGGACGAGATGCAGCGCGGCGACGCGACCGCGCAGGTTATGGGCGCGGGGCTCGCGCAGACCGCGACCGCGACCGTGGTTGACCCTTCCGAGCTTCGCGCGGAGATAGAGTCCATCTCGCAGGAGGTGCGGCGCATCTGCGAAGACCTCTCGCCGTCGGTTCTGGAGAACGTCGGCTTCGCGGCGGCGCTCGAATGGGCGCTCTCGGGCGCGCTCGCGCACATGCCCGAGGGGCGCAGGTTCGAGTACGAGTTCGCGTGTGAAGAGGGTTTGGAAGAGCGCCTGAGCTTCGTGCCCGGCGCGCAGATGCAGGTCTACCGAATCGTGCAGGAGGCCGTGAGCAACGTCTGCCGTCACGCGCGCGCCGCACACGTCTCGATGCGCGTCGGTTTAGACGAGGCGGGCGACTTCACGCTCACGCTCGAAGACGACGGCCAGGGGTTCGACCCCTCCAACCGCCGCGCGCTAAAGGGGCGCGGCCTCGCTGGCATACGCGCACGCGCCTCACTCATCGAGGCCGACGCCGACTGGCACGCACGCGAAGGCGGCGGCACAATCTTCACGCTCAAGAAGAGAGCTAAGAAGTGATAAGTTGCAAGTTCAAAGTTGCAGGTTCAAAGTTAAGAGCACGCGCCTTCAACTTTGAACCTGCAACTTTGAACTTGCAACTCATCACTCATCACTCATCACTCATCACTTATCACTTTCAGGATGGAACCAGCTATAGGTCGCGCCGTTCCAGTAGAGGAAGCCCTGCTGGCCGTGGAGCGTCTGACGTATCACGTCGCCGACGAGGCGCGGGGGATTCTGGCCTATCATTGTGAGCTTGGCATCGGCGCGCGTCTGTGCGCGTAGGTCTGCGCCGGCCGCGTCCCTGAGCAGGTAGGTCTGCGAGGCTTCGGGGTCGCGCCAGCCCTTCTCCTTGTAGCCGTGTATGACGACGAGCAGAGAGTCGGCCGCCGCGATGCGCGGGCGCTCCGGCAGCGGGTCTAGCTTCTGCACGCCCTGATGCGGGTCGAACTTGCGCGGGTCTGGCCTGCGAACCTTCTGCGGGTCTGAGACTATCCAGTTGGCGAGGTCTGCGTTCAACTCATCTACGCGGCCCGGCACTGCGCGCACGCGCAAGGCCAAGTCTTCGGAGCCGTCGCCGTTGAAGTCGCCGACGATTGAAGAGCCCGCGCCCTCGTCGAACGCGACCGCGCCCTTGTAGATGCGCGCGACGGCCGCGCGCGCCTCGGACGCGGGCGGCAGAGGCGGGACGGGCGTGGGCGCGGGCGTCGCGGCCGCGTTCTCCTGCGGCGTCGGCGTCGGAGTCGCCGCGGGCTGTTCCGCCGCGCCGTTCCGCGCGGTCGTCGTCGGCGATGCGTTGGTCGTCCCCTCGGGCGCGGGCTTAGAGTCTGTGCACGCGCCGAGCGCCGATGCAATCAGAAGTAGTCCGAGCGTGTCCAGCAGTCTTCTCATCTTCATCCGTCGGATTTTACTAAGACTCAAACGAAGTCGGAAGCCGGATATAAGGGAAGGATGAAGAATGAAGTGTCTGCCATAAGGCTTAACTTCATCCTTCATCCTTCCCTCTTCATCCTCTGCCTTTAACTCTCCCGAGCACGTCCTGAAGAGGGACGTACTAGAGCGACTGTAGGAAAGTGATGAGCTGATTCTTCTGCGTGGCGGTGAGGTTGCGGTAGTTGTTTATGACTCCCGTGGCCTCGCCCGCGTGGCGCAGAATCGCGTCGTTGCGGTTGGTCGTCTCGCCGTCGTGCATGAGACGGCCGCGCGTGCGCATGCCCCAGAGCGGCGCGGTGCGCAGCTTGTTGGCCGTTGACTGGCCGCCGTTCTGAACTATCCCGTCGCCCGTGCCGACATTGTGCAGAAGGAAGTCGCCAAACGGGTGGATGATCTTGTTGCCCAGAGCGGCGGGCACGGTGAACGCGCCGCCGTTGATGACCGTGCCCGCGGGCGCGGTCGTGATGTTGCGCACGTGGCAGATGGCGCAGCCTATCGCGTTGAAGAGGCTGTCCCCGGCCGCCACGTCGGAGGCGACCAACCCGAACGAGTCGCGCGGCGGGGTCTTACTGGCGCGCATGAAGTCGGCGAACTCGCTGATGTCGTCGTCCGCGTCTTCGCCGCAGATGGTGTTCGGGATGTTGGCGCACGGCGTGTTGTCGGGCACGGTGTCATAGGGCGCGACCGACGTGCCGAGCGAACTGTTCTCGACGAGGTTTAAGCGGTTGGTGATGCCCTGCTCGTTCAGGTACGCGTCGGACGCGAACGAGAGCAGGCTGGCCTGTTGATTCTTCCAGCCGAAGCGGCCGAAGCGCGTCTGGCCGCTGGCTTCGAGCACGGGGACGGCGATCAACTGCCCCCCTATCTGGCCGCCGCTCTGGCCGGGCTGCGCGGCGGCGATGTTCTGCAAGGTCGTGTTGGAGATGGCCTCGACGAAGCCGTCGCCGAGGACGTTGAGCGAAGTGCGGAAGGTAAAGACGGTCTCGGCATTGGTCGGGCGGCGTTCCTGTATGCGCGCGTTGGTGGCGCGGTCGTTGATGAGCGAGCCGCCCGCGCAGTCAACGAAGTTGCCGAAGGCGTCGAGGTGACCGCAGCGGAACTCCGTAATCTGGCTGATGCCGCCCGTGACGGGGTTCTGGTGACACTCGGCGCACGACTGCGCGTTGTAGACGGGGCCGAGCCCCTTGGGGATGTCGTCGCGCTCCTCGAAGACCGCGCGAACGTCGTCGAAGGCCGTCTGCTGCTGCGCGGTCGTGCCGGGGAAGAAGCCCGGCACGGGCGCGTTGTCGAAGGCCGCAGGGGCGTCTGTTGCCGCCTGACCACTGACGCGCAGGCGCGAGGCGGTCGAGAGCGCGAGTGCGACGGCGAAGGCCGTCACGAGGGATAGCTTCACAAGTCTCATTGGTCCCTCCTATGGCGACTCGGGTGCTTGCGGGGGCGCGCCACCCGAGGGGAAGTCTACAGTTAGCGCGCGTGAGCCTTGCGCGCGTCTCATCTGTCGCCCTGAGTTGACCCCTTGATGTGCTTGAGAGAGAGTCCGCCGTCTCGCGTTGACGTGCGTATCGGCCGCGGGCCGCACGCGCGTCCACTTGCGCGAGCGACTACGAGGAGTCGGCCGAGAGCCGCACTGATACAACTTCTGCGGGAGCAAAAAGGACGGCGACCGCACACGCGTAGTTCATGCGCGACGGTCTTTCTCGTTTAGTCCGGGATTCCCTATCGGTGAGAGCCGGGCAAGCGGCGCTATCGGGAACGCCCTTCCGACTAAAGTGCCCGGCGAGACTAAATCGGCCGCGCGCGAATGTCAATGATTTTCGGGACTGACCGCTTGTCACTTTTGAGGAGACACCAGCCGCTTAAGGTGACGGCTTCGACACACGCACTTCCACCGCGGGGCGTTGAGCCCTTCCTTATTCCTCCCTTAAAGGTGCAAAGCGCTCGGGCCGCACTCGACGTTGACGTACGCACTACACTCATATATCTTCCCGGCACTTTAAGTTTCTGCCGGCAAGACCTCTCTCGTCGGCCTTACGTCTGCCGAGTTCAAGACCGTCTCAGGAGTAAAACCGATATGAAGCCTCTGACACTTATCGCCGTAGCCCTCACCTTAATCGCAACACTCATCGCTTGTGGGGGCATGGGCGCCGGGGCCGCGCAGCGGCAGTCGTCGTCCTGGGGTAATCTTGAATGGTTCGAGCTGGAGATAGACCCCTTCCTCTTTAGATTCTCGGTGATTCCCGGCGACTCGATCATGTACTCGAAGAACCCGCGCGACAAAGAGAACGGCTACACATGGGTCTTGCCCCGCGACGATCCGAAGGCCGCCTCCGTCGTCAAATCGCTGGACGACCTTATCAGGGCGCACCGCCTCATGGAGAGCCCCCCCAACGAGCCGGTGAAAACATTCAAGGATGAGACGGTGCAGACGCCGTCCGTACACATCCGCATAGGTTACGGTACGGACGGGCAGGGAGGAAATAAACGATGGCAATCCTACTACCACAGTGACAACCTGCCGAACAACGTCAAGGAGTTTATCGAGGCGTGCCAGAAACTCGGCGACGACTACTACCGTTCAGCCGGTGGCGCCCTTCCCATCACGCCGGAGGAGTTCCGGCAACACTTCCCGTCCTCGGAGAAAAACGCCATCGTTAAAATAACCGCTAAAGGGGAGCTTTATGTGAATGACAGGCAGGTGTCTTTGGAAGAACTGGACGCCGAGTTGAGGCGGGTTAAAAAGGTAGGCGGGGGCGTGCTGTTTCAGGAGGAGCCGCCGGAGGACGGCTCGCGGGAGAAGGCGGCGGCGGTCGCCAGTGCGGTCATGCGGAAGATTAGAGAACTGAAGTTGGAAATGGTTCACATCAAGTAAGGGGTAGGTGAGAAATGAGGTGCCCCTCGTCTCGAAAGTGATAGGCGGTCAGCTTTCGGGAGGGTTCGGAGGCTTACTGGACGGTGGCGGGGAGGAGCGAGCCGCGTCGGTCTGTGGCGACGCCGCGACCGTCCTCTATCATGCCTATCATGCCGTGGAAATGTATGTCGCTGCCTGATAGCACGAGCAGCACGTCGCCGGGGCGCACGTCCGGATTCTCGATATGGAAGCGCACCACGGTCGCGTGGCCGTTCGTCTCCTCCAGGGTCTCGAACTCGAACGTGTTCGCGTCCACAACGACTGTCTGCGAGTTGTTCGCGTAGGTCGGTCTCTCCTGCGACATCTATTGATTACCTCACGCGCCCCGGTCAGCGCGGCTTAAAAATTATCCGGATGAAAAGGTCTGCCGTAGAGCCCCTGATAGGCCCAGCCTAACACACGCGCCTCGGCCGTGCAGAGCGTCTCCAACCAGCAGCAGTTGAGATAGACTTCGCGCTCGCGGCGCGAGGGAATCTTCTCCGCCTCATCGACGACGCCCGAGTCTTCCGAAGGCTTTAGATTGTACGCCTCGGAGATGGCCTCGTTCGTCTTCGAGGCGTCGTCCAAGGCCGAGAGCAACTGCTTTATCCATGCGTGGAGCGCGGCCTCTTCGTCGTTCTCGACCAGAGCCTGCATGACTCCGACGGCGAGACGGTCTTCGGCGAGCCGGAAGGCTACGGCGTCGCCGCCACGCCCCTTAAGCTCCTCCTGCTGCCGCCATTGGAACAGAGCCTCGACCGCGGGGAAGCGCACTACGGCGACGCGCTCGTCGTAGTCTAAGAACCACTGTATGACTTCGGCAAGCGAAGCTGGCTCGACGCGCCCGCCCGCGCCGAGACGCAGGACTGGCGGCCCATCCTTCTGCCGCTGCTGCGCGACGCCCGCGCCTTTCAAATCAGAGTCAGACATCAATCCTTCTGTGCGCGCACTACTACTGCTCGACCGCGACCGCTTCGCCCGCGTTCTCTTCGCTTCCGTCTCTGAGGCGCTTGAGATACTTGCCGAAGTAACCGTTCCACGGCGGTATGACTACGGAGACGGCACCGCCAGCGCGCGCCTGACACGAAAGGCGTATGAGCGGGCGCGGCTCGTCGGTCTCTATGTAGCCGAAGAGCGGCATCATCTTTCGCTCGCGCCACTCGACCTCCGTGAGCTTCTCCGCGCCACCGAGCACGCCGACCCAGCACGTGCCGCAAGAGGCCGAGCGACACTGCACGGGAATCGGCCCCTCGTCAACGGTGCAGCGCTCGTCCTGCTCGTGCCACGGGCGTTTGTCCGTGGCCGCGCCCGACGCGAGTTCCTGCGTGTCAACGGCTCGAAAGCGACGGTCGTCCCTGTTCTCGTCCCAGACGACAGTCCAACGCTTGTCGGACGTGCGCAGGAAGCTGAAGAGCCCCTGCCCGTCGTCCTTCGCGCGCTCGCGCAGAATCTCTTCGGGCGTGCGCTTCATGTGCGCGCGGTCAATCAGCACCTCGCCCTGCGTGCGCCGAAACTCCTTGAGCCCGACCTGCTGCAAAGTCATCAACCCCACGGCCGCGATGCCCGTCGCCAGCGTCTCGTCAACCTTCCGCTCCGACGCGACCGCGCGCGCCACTTCGCGCACGGCGTTTGTGAGCGTCGAGCCCGCCTTCACTTCCGACTCGGCCGCGCGAATGACGGCGCGCTTCGTCTCGGGCCAGAGGCGGTGGCCGTAGAGGAACGTGTGCGAAGAGTCCGTCTGGTCTTTCAGGTACCAGCGGCCCTGCATCAGAAGCTCCTGCGCGAGACGCGCCGAGTCTTCCGACTCCTCGAAGGCGCGCAGGAGCGCAAGGGGGAAGAAGTGAAACCAGATTTGCGTCGCAGTCCTGTCAACTTCGTGAATCGAGGGCAGCAGTTCCTGTACGCTCACCGCCCACGCGCCGTCGTCGTGCGCAGCCAGAAACGCCTCGAAAGGGGTCTTCTCTTTACCGCTCATAGCTCTTCCTGTCCGAGTCTTCGTAAAAGTGCATTCAAAACTGAAACGGAGAGTTTAACCCGTCCGGCTGCCTCGCACAAACGGGGGAAGGCAGAAGGCAGTAGGCAGTAGGCAGTCAAGGCCGCATGCTGTGCGGCGACGCGATTAAAGAAGACGTTCAAGAAGTGTCGGGCTCTTCCCGACTGCCTTCTGCCTACTGCCTACTGCCTACTGCCTTCTGTCGTCTCGAATTTGTTGCGGCGAAGACAGACTCTAGCGACAGAGTGCGTGTTAGAGTTGGGCGCGTATGGATGACGACTTCGAGTTTAAGCGCCTCGCGGACGTGACCGTGGGTGAGGCGAAGCGTGCGCTCATCTACGGCGCGGTGATACTGCTCGCGCTGTGGCTCTGCGTCTGGCTGCTCGGCGAGATTCTCGTCGCGCTGCTTCTCGGCGTGGTAGCGGGCGCGTACCTTCTACCCGTTCAGCAGTGGCTTGAGCGTCGCCTGCGCGCGCGCTCGGGGAGCGCCCTGATAACGATGGCGCTCATCGTCGTCCCGCTCGCGGCGACCGTCGGCTACGGCTGGCACGAGATGTCCGGCTACGGCGCAAGGGTCGAGAGCGAGGAGAGCCGCAAACAGATAATCGAGAGCATAAGCCGCTCGCTCACGGACACCGTGGGTTTGGGCGACACGCGCCCGACGCTTGAGCGCGCGTTCGGCGAGGCGGTGGTGCGCTCGGGCGAGATGATAGGACAGGTTCGCAAGCGCTCGGCGCTTCTGCTCGTCTCGGCCACGATCTTCTTCTTCACGCTCTTCTACGTCCTGACGCAGCGCGTGCGGCTCGCCACATACATCAAGCTGAGGATTCCGGGCGACTTCATGCCGTTCTACGAGCGGCTGGTGGATAACGTCGGCGGGGCTCTGCGCGGCGCGCTCTTCGCGGTGATGATAGACCAGACGATAAAGGCGGTCGTGATACTCGTCATGAACCTCGCCTTCGGCGTGCCGCTCGCGGTCGCGCTCGCGCTCACGACCTTCCTCATAGGCTTCTTCCCGCTGCTCGGCGAGTGGGCCGTATACATCCCCGTCAGCATCTACCTGCTCGTCTTCCAGCACAGGCCCGGCGCGGCGTTGGCATACATGCTCATCGGCGTCGCGATGACCATCGGCTCGTCGTTCATCTGGCGGCCGAAGCTCGCGGCGCGCGGCGCGGAGCGCTTCAACTTCTACTGGATGCTCGTCGGCCTCGTCGCGGGCACATACGCCTTCGGCATCCCCGGCATCATCCTCGGCCCCGCCATACTCGGCTTCGCAAAGGCAATCATGGACACGCTCGTCGGCGACGTGAAGTACGAGACCTCGCTCTTGAAAGAGGAGCGCGCGCAGCGAACCGAAGAGGCCAGGGCGGAGACGGTCAACACTTGAACAGAACCGCGAGCGGTAGCGAATGGGTGGTTCCACCACCGCAAACAGAGAGGCACGGCTAAGATTCAATTAGCCGTGCCTCTCTGTCTCTATGGTTAATTCCTGACAGCGACCCACTCGCTACCGCTCGCGGTTCTGTTGTTAACCCGGCGGCCACGTGAGCGTGCGGCCAGCGAGGACGTGTATGTGTATGTGGAAGACCGTCTGGCCCGCGTCGGGACCTGTGTTGACGACTGTGCGGTAGCCGCCATCCGCGTGCCCCTCTTCGCGCGCGACGCGCGAGGCGACGCGCAGAAGGTGTCCGAGCAGAGCCTCGTCCTCCGCACCCGCCTCGCTCAGTGAAGGGATGTGCGCGCGCGGGATGACGAGCGCGTGCGTGGGTGCCTGCGGGTTTATGTCGCGGAAGGCGAGTGCGCGTTCGTCCTCGAAAATCTTCGCGGCCGGAATCGCGCCCGCAACTATCTTGCAGAAGATGCAGTCCTGTTCCGTCGTCATAAGAAGTAACTAAGCCTTCAGTCGAGCCCGATGTACTCGGGCCAGTCCAACTCTTCGACGGGCACGCACGCCGCTTCCGTCCCGGCCCGCTCCTCCGCGCGAGCGCCGCGCGCGTGTCGCACCTCGCCGTCCGCGCCTTCGTCGTCATTCGGCGCGCGGCGCGGCGCGGGCGCGTAAGGCGGCACGACGAGCGTGTACCAGACGAGCACGGCCGTCAGCACCAGCGCCATGAGTCGCGCGCGAAGCTCCTCGCGTGTGCGCGCGTGGAACTCTTCTCTCGTTAGAACACTCGTCATGCTTCAACTCTGAGCCTTACGAACTCTCAGGCCGTGACGCTCTCGACCGGCGGGAGTTGCGCCGTGACGGATTCGCGCAGGCGCTCTATGTCGGCCCCGACGGCGCGCAGCTTCGACTCAATCTTCTCGTAGCCGCGGTCTATGTGGTAGACGCGGTCTATGACGGTCTCGCCGCTCGCGGCCAAGCCCGCGAGCACGAGCGACGCCGACGCCCGCAAGTCCGAAGCCTGCACGCGCGCGCCCGAAAGCTTACACGGCCCTTCGACGACGGCCGTGCTGTGGCTCTCCAACTGAATCGAAGCGCCCATGCGCTGCATCTCGGAGGCGTGCATGAAGCGGTTCTCGAATATCGTCTCGGTGACGCGCGCGTGCCCTTCGGCCTGCGTCATTAAGGCCATGTACTGCGCCTGCATGTCCGTGGGAAAGTCGGGGTAAGGCTCGGTCGTCACGTCGCACGCCTTCAAGCCATTCTTCGAGCGGCGCGCGTGAAGGGTCGTCGGGTTGACCTCTTCAATCTCGACGCCCGCCTCGCGCAGTTTCTCTATGACGGCCGTGAGGTGTTCGGGGCGACAGTCCTTCACTTCCAACTCGCCGCCCGTTATCGCCGCCGCGACGAGGAACGTCCCCGTCTCGATTCGGTCGGGGATAATTGTGTGCTCGGCCGCGCCGAGGGCTTCGACGCCTTCGACTGTTATCGCCTCAGTCCCCGCGCCCCGCACGCGCGCGCCCATACGGTTGAGCAGGTCTGCGAGGTCGATTATCTCCGGCTCGCACGCCGCGTTGCGCAGGACGGTCGTGCCGCGCGCGAGCGTCGCAGCCATCAAAAGATTCTCAGTCCCCGTCACGGTCACCTTCGGGAACAGAACGTCCGAGCCTATTAAACGCCCGCCCTTCGGCGCGCGCGCGACGACGTAACCCGCTTCGAGTCGAACCTCAGCGCCCAGGAGCTTCAAGGCTTCGAGGTGCATGTCTATCGGCCGCGTGCCGATGGCGCAGCCGCCCGGCAGAGAGACCTTCGCTTTGCCGAAGCGCGCGACGAGCGGCCCGAGCGCGAGCACGGACGCGCGCATCGTCTTGACCAGGTCGTAAGGAGCCTCGAACAGCTCTATGTTCGACGCGGTTATCTTGTGCGTGCGAAGGTCTGGCACGAGCACCGTCGCGCCGAGGTCTTCGAGGAGCCGCCGCTGCGTCAGGCAGTCGCGCACGTATGGCACGTTGTGGAGCGTGACGGTCTCGGCCGAGAGTATGGCCGCGGCCATGCACGGCAGTGCGGAGTTCTTCGCGCCGCTTATCTGGACGCGTCCGCTCAAGGGTCGTCCGCCGTTGATTAAGAATTTGTCCATGAGATAGCTTTCGGCTTTCAGCTTTCAGCGCTCAGCTTAAAACCTTCCTGTAGTCGGAGGCGCGGTCTAAAGGTCTGAAAGCTGACCGCTGAGCGCTGAAAGCTGAAAGCTATTTTTCGGCGGATTCTAGCACGCCGCCCTCCGCGCGGTCACGACGCGAGGCGGAGCGCGACCGTGCGCGGGATGCCTTGCAGGTCGCGTCGTATGCCGAGCAGCGTCCAGACGCGCGCGTCTATGAGCGCGGCGACGCTCTCGTGCTGGTCGAAGCCTATCTCCATGAGCAGGTGTCCACCCGGTTTCAGGTGACGCGGCGCGTCCGAGACGAGGCGGCGTATGACGGAGAGCCCGTCGCCGCCCGGCGTCAGCGCGCCGCGCGGCTCGTGGTCGCGCACCTCTCTTTGAAGTCCTTCGAGGTCGTCTTCGGCGATGTATGGTGGGTTGGAGGCGACGAGGTCGAAGCGCGTTTCGCCATGCTCGCCTGACGCGAGCGCGTCGAAGCAGTCCGAGAGGAGAAAAGTAATCCTGTCGGCGACGCCATTGCGCGCGGCGTTGCGTGCGGCGACTTCGAGCGCGGGCGGAGACACGTCGAGAGCAACGGCGCGCGCGTCCGGCCGCGTGCGAAGGAGCGAGACCGCGATGCAGCCCGAGCCCGTGCCAACGTCGCAGACGAGCGGCGAGTCTGTGCCCTTCAGAATCTCAAGCGCGGTCTCGACGAGAAGCTCCGTCTCGGGGCGTGGGATGAGCACGTCGGGCGTCACCTCGAAGTCGAGGCCGTAGAACTCCTGCGAGCCCTTGATGTACTGCAAGGGCTCGCCCGAGGCGCGGCGCTCCACGAGTGAAAGATAGGTGTGAAGCTGTTCGGCCGTCAGGCGTTCGTCCGCGTGTGTGATAAGGAACGTCCTTTCGCGCGCGAGCGCGTGCGAGAGGAGCGATGCGGCCTCGCGCCTCGCCTCTCTTACGCCCGACGCGCGCAAGGCTTCGGCCGCGTCACGCAACGCTTTGTCTATCGTCAGAAGAGTCTCGCCCATCATTCTAATTTAAAGTCAAAGTGCGTCTGCGTCTTCCACGCGAAGCGCCCGCGCATGGCCTCGCGCGCCGCACGTGGTTTATAATACGCGGCAACGAAGGCAAGACAAAAAGTCCGAGCGCCGACGGCCGACGAAGAGTTTCACATCTCGGCGGGCGGCGCTGTTTCAAGGAGGGATTATGAAGGCCGAGTTTCACATCGAAGGCATGCACTGCGACTCTTGCGCGGCGCTCATCAAGGAGACTCTGGAGGAGACGGCGGGCGTCAGCGACGCCGACGTGAACTTCGGCGGCAAGACCGCCGTAGTCAACTTCGACCAGAACGTCGTGCAGCAGAAGACTCTCGTCAAGAAGATTCAGGACATCGGCTACAACGCGACCGAGGGAGACCAGAAGAGACAGGGGGCAACGAACAATGGCTGAGGCGAAGAACGAGCTTGAGAACAGAAACGATAATCCCGTGGACGACCGCGGCACGGACGCGGCGGGCGGGCTCGCGCTTTTGCGCAGACTGCGCGACGGCGGATTCGAGTCGGACGACGAGAAGTTTGCGGTCGCGCTCGGCCGCCCCGTCGAGGAGGTCGCGGCGTGGATGGACGGCACCGAGCCGCCCGACGACGACATCATCATGAAGGCCCGCGGCATCGCTCGGGAGCGTGGGATAGAGATCGAATAGCACTCAGCTATCAGCTTTCAGCTTAAAGCCTCTCGCGTGATGGCCGTTTATTGAATAGAGCACGCGTCACACGAGAGGGTTTGGCTGAAAGCTGATAGCTGACCGCTTACCTATGAACGACAAGGTCAGCCGCGCCGCGTCAGAGTTGGTCGAGTCCTATTCGCGCGAGGGCGTGAAGATTCACCACCTCGACCGAAGGCCGCTGCCGTCGCGCGCGACGGCCGTCTCGATGCTCGACGCGCTGCTTGAGCTTCTCTACCCCGGCTACACGGGCGCGCAAGGGTTGATGGGCGCGTCTCTAAGTCTGCACGTCGAGGCGCGCGTCGCGTGGCTCCACGAGACTCTGGCCGAGCAGATAGGGCGCGCGATAAACCACGGCCACCCGATTGACGACGCGTGCCCGGTCACGGAGCGTCAGGCGACCGAGTGCGCCGAAGAGTTCCTCTCGAAGCTCCCTCGTGTGCGCGAGACGTTGGCGACGGACGTTCTCGCCGCATACGACGGCGACCCGGCGGCCGCCTGCTACGACGAGATAATCTTCAGCTACCCCGGCCTCTACGCGATAACGGTCTACCGTCTCGCGCACGAGCTTCACTACTTGGGCGTCCCGCTCATCCCGCGCATCATGACCGAGCACGCGCACAGCCGCACAGGGGTTGACATACATCCGGGAACGCGCGTCGGCTCGTCTTTCTTCATAGACCACGGCACGGGCGTCGTCGTCGGCGGCACGGCCGTCATAGGCTGTAACGTCAAGCTCTATCAGGGCGTCACGCTCGGCGCGTTCTCCTTCGACAAGGACGCCGACGGCCAACTCATACGCCACACCAAGCGCCACCCGACGATTGAAGACGACGTGGTCGTTTACGCGGGCGCGACCATCCTCGGCGGCGACACAATCATCGGCCGCGGCTCCGTCATCGGCGGCAACGTCTGGCTCACACACTCCGTCCCGCCCGGCACGCGCGTCCTACAGGACTCGCCCAACCTCCGCATCATCACCCCGGAAGAGGCCGCGTCTTAGGCTGTAGAGTAAGGGGGCATCAATACCCCTCGGGCATTCGCCGACACGTGATATGATTCCAGCCGAGGCGCTTTATGAATCTTGCCGAACGCATCACGATTGACCCCGACATCTGCCACGGTAAGCCATGCATACGCGGCCTGCGCTATCCGGTCGAGACGATACTCGAACTCCTCAGTTCCGGGATGACCCCGGAAGAGATTCTGTCCGACTACGAAGACCTCGAACGCGAGGACATCCTCGCCGCCCTCTCGTTCGCCGCGCGCCTTAGCCAGGTCAAACGAATCGAGCTGGCATTGGATGAAATTTCTCGTTGACGCTCAACTCCCGCGCCGACTTGTTCGACGCCTCCGGGAGGCGGGGCACGAGGCACTTCACATGCTAGACTTCCGCTCGGCAATCGCACGACCGACGTGGACATCAATGAGCTTTCGGCGCGTGAACGCCACGCCGTAGTCACTAAGGATTCAGACTTCGTCAACTCATTCCTGCTGAGCCGCCGACCCTACAAGCTGCTCCTCGTTTCCACCGGCAACATCAGCAACGTGGAGCTTGAAACTTTGTTCGTGGCGAATCTTGAAAGAGTTGCGGAAGGCTTTAACTCGTTCGACTTCATCGAGCTAGACAGGAAGACGTTGATATTTCACGTCTGAGGAAGAGTTCTAAGGGGAAACACTCAGGTAATCCGTTGCTGAAAATGCGTGTGGGCAGCAGACCGGGTCTGCTGCCCACGTTAGTCGAAGGGATGTTTCCCGCCGACTCAGTTGAGGCGGAGGAAGATCGTGTCGTAGACGCCGCGGAGTTTGTAGCCGCAGTTACGGTAGAAGGCTTGGGCGCGCTCGTTCTCTTCGTTGGCGAGGAGGCAGACGCGGCGCGTGTGCAGGAGTAGTTCGGAGCCGAGCCGGGTCATCATGCGGCGGCCGATGCCTGTGCCGCGCTCCGTCGGGTTGACGTAGACGCCTTCGAGATAGACGACCTCGGGCGTGTCGGCCTGAACGTCGGCCTTGAATAGCAGGCGGCCCCCGTCGCCCACGACGACCCACACGCGCCCCTGCTCTATGCGGCGGAGGCAGCGCGCGCGGAAGCCCTCGGCGTCCGTGTCCAGAGGGTTGACGCCGCTCTCGGCCTCTGCGAGGCCCGCGTGCACGGGCAGTATCAACTCCAAATCTTCGGGCGTCGCGCGCCTCAAGGAGTCGCCGCCGCGTCCCGCCTCAAGAGGGTAGCGAAGCTCGAATAGAAACTCGCGGCAGGCGCGGCGCATGGGCTGGCCCGCGTCGGCGTAGTGCGACCAGAACTCTTCGACCGAGTCGGACTCGCCGAGGATGAAGTGCGTGCGCGTCGTGCACTGCGCGACGAGCGCGAACTCGCGGAAGGCTCGGCGCGTGCGCGCCTCGACGAGAGTAGCGTGGCCTATGAGCGCGACGCCTTCGAGCCTGCCCTCGGCGCTGCGGCAGCAGTAGAAGGTGCCGCGATTGTGCGTGCTCACGATTCCGTTGTCGCGGACGAGTCCGGCCATGCAGACCGTGTGAACCGCACGCTCGGCGAGGAACGCCAGCACCTCTTCGCGCTCATCTTCCGCGAGCGCGTAGGTGCTGACCTCCTCGGAGACCTCGGGGAGGAACTGCGTCTGCGTCATCACGCCGTCCATCAGTGTTGCGACCGACATACTCCTCCCTTCTCACATGGCCCGCCCGCACGCGTGCGTCGGCTCATCATTTCGGCGGCGTCGGGCGACGCCGCGAGCGGCCCGGCGACTTCGGCCCGTGGCTCAGTAGTTCGCGTTGACCGCGCCGCTGTCTTTGACCGCGGCCATCGAGGCCGTCGCGTCGCCGTTGAGCAATGCCGCCATCGCCTTCATACTGTCGCCCATGACAACGCCATCGCCCATGACAACGCCGTCGCCCATGACTACGCCGTCGCCGAAGATGGCCCGGTCGGTCAGTATCACGCCGTCGCTCATCAGTACGCTCGTGGCGCAGAAGGGTGTGCCGTCGCTCATCATCACGCCGTTGCTCGTCAGTATCGTTTCGGACATGATGACGCCGCTCGACCATACGGTGCGGTCGCTAATAATCACGCCCTCCGAAATTGTTATGCCCTCGCTCATCGTCACGCCGAGATTGTAAATCTTCTGGTAGAGCGCGAGCCCGTAGCCGGTCGCGAAGGTCTGCCCGACGATGACGCCCTGCGACCACTTGAAGGTGTAGCCCGCGATGGTCGTGTAGGGCGAGGGCGGCGTCTTGGTGAAGACGGGCGTGCCGACGGCCGTCGTGTTCGAGAGGTCTGCGCGGACGATCTTCGCGAGCGTCACGGCGCCCGCGAGGTTGAGCTGTCCGGCGCCCTGCTCGAACGCGTTGAAGCCGCGCAACTGCTGCGCCGTGTACATCAGCAGCGCCTTTATCATGTTCGGAGTCAGTTTCGCGTTGACCTGAAAGAGGAGCGCCGCCGAGCCCGCGACGATGGGCGTCGCCATCGAGGTGCCGCTCAGCGTCATCATCTCGGCCGTGGGCGAGGAGCTTACGTTACTGTCGAGCGAGGGGGTCTTAAGCACCAGCCAGTTGCTCAAGGACTCCGCGCTGATGAGCTTGTTGCCCGGCGCTACGAGGTCGGGCTTGATGAGGTTGTCGTAGTGGCGCACGCCCGAGGCGTCAACCCAAGAGCCGCGCGTCGGGCCGCGCGAGCTGTAGGTGGCGACCGAGTCGTCGGCGCGCGTGTCTGTGCCGAAGGTGTTCGACGCGCCGACCGTTATCGCCGAAGGCTCGTCGCCGGGCGAATGAATCTGCCCGTAGAGTTTCCTGCCCAGTAAGTCCTTGCCGTCGTTGCCTGCCGCCGCCGCGACCACCACGCCCGCGTCCACGAGCTTGCGGACTGCGCGGCAGATGGGGTCGTTGCGGTACGACTCGGCGGCCGATGTGCCCAGACTCAAGTTGACGACCTTGATGTTGTATGTGGCGCGATTGCTGAGAACCCAGTTGAGCGCGGAGAGTAGATTCGAGACCGTGCCGTTCCCCAGAGAGTTGAGCACGCGCAGGTTGATTATGTTCGCGTCGGGCGCGACGCCCTCGTATGCACCCTCCGCGACCTGACCGTTGCCGGCCGCGAGCCCCGCGACGTGCGTGCCGTGGCCGTATGGGTCGTCCGTTCGATTCTCGCCGGTGAAGTCCTTGCTGTAGACGACGCGCGACTTGCCCGCGCGGTCGAGGAACGCGCGATGCGCGGCGTATACACCTGAGTCGACTATGGCGATGCCTATGTTCTTACCGTCGAGCTTGCGCGTGCTGACGACGCCGGTCAGCGAGACGTACTCGTCGTCCTCGACCTCTTCCTTGCCGGTCGTGTTCGAGACGTGACCGCCGAACGCGGCCGTCGTCTGGTCGAGCGAAAGGTGCGCGACGCCGCGAAGCTCGGAGAGGCGCGCGACCGCGCCCACGGGAACTTCGACGGCCTGAGCGCCGAGGCCCGAGTAGTTTCCAGACACGCGCGCGCCGCTCGACTTGATGAAGTCGCGCAGCGCTTCGTTTCGGAGGTCTTCGCCCTGAAGGATGACGTTGACGTGCTCCGAGGCGTTGGCCGTGGCGACGAGTTCGCGAAGGTCTGGCGAGAGCTTATCGCCCACGAAGTCCGCGCCGGAAGCGTTCGACCCTTCCGAATCCTCTTCGGCGGTCTCTTCATCCTCCTGCGTCGCTTCCGTGGGCCTGTCGAGGAAAATCTCCTGCACGCGCGACTTGAGCGCGCGCTGCCGCGCGAGCTTCAGCTCGAAGGCCGAAGGGCTCACAGTCCCTATTAATCTTACGGAGCCGCTTTCGACTTCCGCCGCGAGCGAGTCGAGCGCCGCCTGCGCCTGCTGCGCTTCGCGCGCGGAGAGAAGCCCGTCGAGGTTCTCAAGGAAGAGCACGACGCGACCGCCGGAGGATTTCGCCTCCTTCAACACGGCCGCGAACCTTCGCTCGAACTCGGCGGTGCCCGCCTCGTCGAGCATGCGCCCGGCGTCGAGTCGGAAGACCTTCTTACCGCGCAGAGAAGCGGGCACGTCATTCGCCGCGATTCTCCGCGCCAAGCCTTCAACCACGCCCGCACCCGCCGCCGCGTCCGTCCCGACCAGCACGGGATTGTTCCTGCCGCCGCGACGCGAGAGCACCTGCATCACGCGCCGCACGCCCGCGCCGAAGTCTTCCGCGTGTGCTTCCGCGCCGCGCGCAGCCTTCGTCAAGTCCTGCGCGTATGCCGCGAGAGCTTCAAAGCGCGCGCCCTCGACCGCCTTCGCGCGAGCGTGCGAGCCGGAGGGCACGACGCAGAGCGAGACAATAATCGAGAGTAGCGCGAGGCCGGCAAGTGTTTGTGAGCGTCTGGTGGCTTTCATCTAAAAGTTTCCCGTCGAGACTTTGCTGAATCCGTGTAACGAGCAGGCGGCACAACACATCCGCGCCGCAGACAATGTCAAGAGTCGTACCAAAGAAGATTCCCTATTTTTCGCCGGAAATTGGGCCTTTTTGGACGGGAACGGGCCTTGAGGTCTGACCGATTGAGTCAGTATGAAGGCAAGCCTTAACCAAACTGACCGAGCGTTGACTCGTCCGTGCGCGTGCGCGCCGCGGCCGCGACTCGTGGTAAGTTTGTCGCCGCGTCTACAGAGTTCCGCGGCTGACCCTTCCGCCTTCAATCAGATTCAGGCTCGACACGCGGAAGTCTTCAATTCAACGCACGGAGTGTTCAACTTATGTCACGCGCACAAAGGTATTCGACGCGGCTCCTTCTCTTCGTCGCGCTGCTCGTCGTGCATTCGCATGCCGTGTCGGCGCAAGGAGCCTTCGACAAATCCGAGTTCGCCTCGCGTCGCGCGAAGCTCTTCGAGCAGATAGCGGACGGCGTCGCCGTAGTCTTCGCCGCCGACCCGCACGTGCAGCCCGTCAAGTTCCGACAGTCGCCCGACTTCTACTACCTCACGGGCATCGAGGAGCCGGGCGCGATTCTCCTGCTCGTAGGCCGCACGCGCGAGAGCTTCGTCTTCGCGCGGCAGCGCGAGTCCTGGGAGTTGAGCGTCGAGGGGCCGGGGCTTCTTGACGTGAAGGGCGCGGCGGAGACTTACGGGCTGACGAACGTCGCGCCGCTCGAAACGTTCGCGCGCGCGTTCGAGGAGGCCGCGAAGGGCTCGAAGAAACTCTACGTGCCGCTCTCGCCGCCCGACGCGCTACAGATGGCGCGCTCCGAGATGGCTATGCACGAGCGCGAGGTCGCGTCGAACCCGCTCTACAAGTACACGCCAACCTTCGCGCAGGCCGTCGCGCGCCTGCGCGAGATGCAGCCCACACTCACGCCCGCCGACGTGAACCGTCTCATCGACACGCTGCGTTGGGTGAAGACGCCTTACGAGATAGAGCGCGTGCGACGTAGCGCCGCGATAGCCGCCGAGGCGATGAGCGCCGCGATGCGCGGCACGCATCCGGGCGAGTACGAGTATGAGGTCGAGGCCGCCGCGCGCTTCGTGCAGACGCGGCGCGGCGCGCGCGGCGACGCCTTCACGCCGATAGTCGCGTCGGGGCCGAACACAATCACTTGGCACTACGAGCGCAACGACCGGCAGATGCGCGCGGGCGAGGTCGTGCTGATGGACTACGGCGCGGACTTCGACTACTACGCGTCGGACATCACGCGCACGTGGCCCGTCTCGGGCACGTTCACGCCCGAGCAGGAGAAGATGTACCGCTGCATACTCGAAGCGCGCGCGGCCGTCATCGCGTCGATGAAGCCGGGCGTCACGCTCGGCCACATGCAGGACGTGGCCGAGGAGGTCTACAAGAAGCACGGCTTTCGCCAGCAGTTCATGGAGTTGGGTCGCTACGTCGGCCACTTCGTCGGCATGTCAGTCCACGACGTTGGCTCGATGATGCCCGACACGGCGCTGCGGCCCGGCGTCGTCTTCAACGTCGAGCCGCTCATAGAGTTTCGCGACAAGCAGACTCACATGCGTCTCGAAGACACGGTGCTCGTCACGGAGACCGGCGCTGAGAACCTGACGGCCGCCGCCCCCGCCGAGGTCGAAGCCGTCTACACGCTCGTCAGGCAAAAGTGAAAGGACGAATCGAAGGCTTGCCTTCTCAAGTTCAAAGTTCAAAGTTACAAGTTCAAAGTTAGAAGGCGCTGGCCCTTAACTTTGAACTTGCAACTTGTAACTTTGAACCTATTACTTCCGCCTTCATCCTTCGCCTTATCGCTGGAAGACGACAGCCATTGGCCGTTTACTTTCCGCGTACGTCAGAGAGTTTTTCATTCCTCCGTTGGTGCGCCAAACCCCCGGTCTACAGGATCGGGGGTTTGGCCGTTTCAGGGGCGGAAAGTTAAACAAAGTTGGCCGCCGAAGGGAGCGATCCTCGATGAGCATCTTCTCGAAAAGCCTACTGCTTTTCGTGCTGAACTGGCTCGACGCGCAGCTCACGATTCTGTGGGTGCGCGGCGGCGTCGCGACCGAGGGCAACGGCCTGATGGCCTACCTGCTCAACCTCGGAAACCTTCCGTTCCTGCTCTCGAAGCTTCTGGTCGGCGCGCTCGTCGCCTACACCTTCTGGCGCTTCTCGCACGTCTCACTCGCGCGCCGCGGCCTCCATTTCGCGCTCTGCATGTATCTCACGCTCATGCTCGTTCACGCCGCGACGGGCGCGTCCGCCCTGGGCTGGCAGCCGCCCGAAGCCCTCGCCTCGCTCCTGCACATCCCCGACCGTCTGCTCGCTCTCATCTCCTAAACTTCATCATCTCCTAAACTTCATAAACGCCATGCAGGAACTTTTTCGCCGCGCGGGGCGAATAAGGGCTGTGGTGTGCGCACGCGCGAACCCGCCGCGTCGCCGTGTCGTAGTAGAATCGTCTACTTCCGTTGGTCGATTGAGGGGCGTGTCTGCTCCCTTCGGCGCGCAACGCTGCCCGCGCCTACGGCATCCGACCTACGGAACATTTTCTGGAAAGTTATGAACTCATCGGAGAGTAAAACCATGTATAGAATGTCCGCGCGACAGATAATCGCCGTCGCGCTCCTCTCGGCCGTCTTCGCGGCCGTGAGCGTCGCATGCTTCGACCGCTGGGGCTCGCGCCTGCAACAGCCAGCCGCGGCCTTCAACCCGGACGACTCGGCCGCGACCGCGAACGTCGCGGGCATCACAGACCCTTCGGTCGCGACCGACGAACAGAACAACATCGAGGTGTTCCGCGCCATCTCGTCCGGCGTCGTCTCAATCAACTCGACGCGCCAGCCGCGCGGCTTCTTCGACGCGGGCGGTCAGGGCTCAGGCTCGGGCTCGGTCATAGACGAGCAGGGCCACGTGCTCACGAACTACCACGTCATCGAAGGCGCGGACGTTTTGACGGTCAGCTTCGGCGGCGAGAAGACCTACCCGGCGAAGGTTATCGGCGGCGACCCCGACACAGACCTCGCGGTGCTTCAGGTCAACGGCGCTCCGCAAGGGCTCAAGATGGTGCCGCTCGGCGACAGCGACCGTCTCACGGTCGGCCAGAAGGTGCTCGCCATCGGCAACCCCTTCGGCCTCGACCGAACGCTGACGACGGGCGTCATCTCCGGTCTTCAGCGACCCATCGAGGCGCGCAACGGCCGCGTCATAGAGGGCGCGATTCAGACCGACGCCTCCATCAACCCCGGCAACTCGGGCGGGCCTCTGCTCGACTCGCAGGGGCGCATGATAGGCATCAACTCGCAGATACTCTCGCCCGCGGGCGGCTCGGTCGGCGTAGGCTTCGCCATCCCCATCAACATCGCGAAGCGCGTCGTGCCGCAACTCATACGCGACGGCCGCGTCGTTCGGCCCAAGCTCGGCATCTACCCGCGCGCGATCTCACACCTTCGCGGCATACGCCTGCCCGTCGGCGAAGGGCTTCTGGTCTTACAGGTTGACCCGAACGGCTCGGCCGCGGCGGCGGGCTTGCGCGGGCTCTCCGAGACTCCGGACGGCGACCTCGTCGTCGGCGACATCATCACCGCGATTGACGGCGAGAAGATGGAGAGCCAGAACGACCTCGACAAGGCCCTCGACAAGCACCAGTTCAACGACGTGGTGCAGGTCGAGGTCGTGCGCGGCGCGGACGGCCAGCGCACGACCGTTCCCGTCAAGCTTCTACCCGAACAGGTGCGACGCGGCACAACGCGTCGTCAGGACTAGCGGGCGGCTTTAAAATCGCTGACTCGAAACGCTTGGGCCGATGGTCGCGTTTGACTTACGCAACCACCGGCCCATAGCCTTTTACGCGTGCGAGAGACAGAGTACTTCGTAAACGAAGGGCGCGGGTGGGAGTGCAAACTCTGCCGCGCGGATGACACGTCGGCGCTCAGCGATGGTATTGATGAAGGCGTGCCTTCATCGCACACGCTCGCGCGCTTCTTCCGCGAGGGCGAGGCCGAAGAGCGCGAGCCGCGTCTCTCTTCAAAGGCTCTCGCGCGCTGGAAGGACTCGTCGCGCCGCGCGCTCGTCTGCACGCGCTGCGGCGCGGAGGAGAGTTTGCCGGAATGAAGAGACTCGAACGCGCGGAGCTTTTCTTCGGGTGCCTCGTCTTCTTCGCGGGCCTCTTCTACCTCACGCGCGAGGCGAAGACAGACGCGCAGTGGTACTTCCGCGTCGTCTCCTTCTTCGTGGGCGCGTCGGGTTGGGCCGTCGTACAGTTCCTCAAGCGCCGCCGCTGACTTTACTCCGACTCCGAAAGCATCCGCCTCAACTCGTCAACGCGCGACTCGGGCGCGCCGTAGAGCGCGCGGTAGTCCTCGATGCTGCGGCTTATCGTTTCGAGCGCGGCCGAGCGGTCGTACACGTCCGCGATCTCTACGCGGCGCGGGCTCTCCTGCGGAAGCTGCTTGTACGTGAGGAAGTAGTGCTGCAATCGCTCGACCAGTCCGCTCGGTGCCTGACTGAGGTCTTCGATGTAGCCGTAGGCCACGTC